>CAZYXT010000188.1:0-1612 GCA_964651505.1 uncultured Enterobacterales bacterium | reverse complement strand
AGCCTGCCGCCGCAGTTCGCAGAAGGGGCAGGCTCTTTGCTTCGTCAGTCGCCTGCGGCTCCCTTCCTCAGACAGCACCGAGGATGATCGTGATCGATCTGTAAACGATCTGCCGGATCTTTGTTGATTTGAAGGATTGAAAAGGAATTAGGAGAGATGTCAACGATCTAGTGACAAAATTGTAAACGAATTACCGGACCATCCAGCCGATCCCGGCGCACCCTCCGGGCCTTGCCGTGCCGGCCCCCTTTCTTTGACCTTTTGGTCTTCCTTCGGGGGCTGCGTCTTTCCTTGCAGTTTACCTTCGCCGCGGGCATAATGGGCTCGTTTGTGTGTTGTGGTTTGAACCTATGAGCTATGTGAATTTGAAGATTGGCCCTTCTGCCCAAAAGGTTGGGATTTTGGAGATGATCTCCATTTTATCCTCGGGCCTTAAGCTTGCCTTTTCCAAAGATTTCAGGGCCTATGTGATCGTGCCGATCCTCATCAATGTGGTGCTCCTCGCCGCAGGCAGTTATTTTGTGCATCTGTATATTACTGAGCTTGTCGATGTCTACGTTGAAAAGCTGCCTCAGTTTTTTCATTTCTTGTCGGTGGTGATCTCGGTTTTGGTATATGCGGCCCTGGCCGTGGTTTTTTGCATCATCTTCTCCACGGTTGCCATCTTTATTGCCTCGCCTTTTTACGGATTGCTGGCTCAAAAAGTGGAGCTCAAGCTTTTTGGCACGCAGGGCAATGACGACGGGGTGTTGGATGTCTTAAAAGATCTGCCGAGGATCATCGTTCGGCAGCTTCAGATCTTGCTCTTTGTGATCCCAAGGTTCTTGTTGTGCCTGCTCTTGTTTATTATCCCCATCATCAATGCCATTGCCCCTGCCATCGCCTTTTTATTCTTGGCAGTGACCATGGTCATCCAATTTACCGACTTTGCCTTTGACAACCACAAGATCTCCTTTGGGCAAATGAAAAAATCCCTGCAAGAGCAGCCTGTGGTCAGCCTGCTGTTCGGGGCTGTCGTGGGGCTTGGGATGTCCGTTCCCATCTTAAATCTGATAGTGCCTCCTGCTGCTGTCTGCGCAGGCACTATGTATTTTGTAAGGTTAAGACAGGTGCAGGGCCTGAGGATGGGCAGGCAGGAGTAGGGGATTTTAAGGGACGCGCCGCAATCTTCCTCCGGGGCTTTTACACCCGGGGCCGAATGGTTGTCGCTGTGCGGCCGCATTGCTGTCGAGAGATTCTTAGGGCTCTTCCCATCTTTAAGGCAAACATCAATCACGCCATAGATAAGAGCCTGTCATGAGCATGGGGCTATTCATCGCTAAGCCCCTCGATAACGGCTTTGACAAGCTTGCCATCTTCAACCCGGGTACGCTTTATGATCGTAAGTTTGATGGCGGTTTGATTTCCCAATGACGTCAGCATTTTGGAGATCAGTTCATCATCATCTGCGTCTGCATTTTCGTCGGCATTGCTGCAAAGAGCATAGACAGCCTTAAAAACTTCTTTTTTTATCGGATCTTCAAGAACTGCTGTCAGGTTGGCTGCTTGTTGACGGTCAAGGGCTTTTACAACAAACGCGCCGTCGACAATCTCTTTGGTTGTGGAAGCTCCG
>CAZYXT010000187.1:0-1651 GCA_964651505.1 uncultured Enterobacterales bacterium | reverse complement strand
TGCCTGCCTGTCACGCAGGAGGTCGCGGGTTCGATTCCCGTCCGTTCCGCCACCTATTCATATCTGATGATCTCTTGATATTTTGACCGGTGCGCTCTATGGGGAGCGCATCAGGCCATAGCCAGGCTGTTCTGTCCGTTATCTGCATTTCTTTTAAAACCATCCCTTCGCTTTGCCATCAACCTGCGCAGGATCCCTGCCTCTTGTAAACTATTGTCACATAAAAAAAGATAGGGATTGCGCCCTATCTTTGCTTGGTGCTAAACAATTGAGGTTGATGTCTAACTAAATCTGTCTTCAAGCATCCCCTCTTTGACAATAAAGCGCACTATGTCCTGGACGCCATCCCCTGTGAGCATGTTTGAAAAAATAAATGGGCGCTTTCCGCGCATCAGCTTGCTGTCGCGCTCCATTACTTCCAAGGAAGCATGCACCATGGGGGCAAGATCGGTCTTGTTGATGACCAAAAGGCTTGATTTGGTGATGCCGGGACCGCCCTTGCGCGGGATCTTGTCGCCGCCGCTGACATCGATGATGTATAAGGTGATGTCGGCAAGCTCGGGGCTGAAAGTGGCCGAAAGATTGTCGCCGCCGCTTTCAATGAAAATAAGATCCAAATCCTGATGTTTTTGCCTCATGATCTCAATGGCCTGCAGGTTCATCGAGGCATCTTCGCGGATGGCCGTATGGGGGCAGCCGCCCGTTTCAACGCCCATGATCCGATCGGCGCTCAGCGCTTTGTTACGCAGCAAAAACTCGGCATCTTCCTTGGTGTAGATGTCATTGGTGATGGCTGCCACGCTGTAGCGTCGGCGAAAGACTTTACACAAATTCAACAACAAGGCGGTCTTGCCCGAGCCGACCGGCCCGCCTATGCCTACTCTTAAAGGCTCATCGCTCATAAAAACTCCTTAACTTCTAAACAGCCTCGAATACTGCCTCTCATGCAGGGCGCTTGCGATCATGGTCAAAGGCAGCGCGGTGCCCAAATCGGCGTCTTCCAAAGCCATTGCCCTCTTGCAGGCCTCTTTGATGCCCGGGATCAGGCGCAATAAAATGGCCTGCCCCGTGCTTTGTCCGAGGGGCATTATCTTGCAGGCACACACCACAGCCCCCTGCATCAAGGCAAAAGCATAAGCCTCAAGCACATCCTCGCTTTTGGGAGGAGTGCTTCCCATTTTTTGCGGCACGCAGGATGCAAAGAGGGCCCAGGCGGCCGTCTGACCAACCTGCAACGAGGCAAAACCGGCCGGCAGCACCTCAAGCTTGCGCATGAGGCTCATGAGGGCGCTGCCTATCAATCTTTCTTCATCGCAAAGCTCGCAAGTCTCGCGACCTGCCTTAAACCAATCGTCAAGCTCTGCAAACTTTGCCCTATCTTCGTTTAAGACAGCCTCATGCATCCTTTTGAGCATGGGCAGATCCCAATAGGCAAAAGAAAGCTCAAGCTCGTCTTTAAGATACTCTTCAAGATCTTCAGGGCCCTGCAAATGCCCGCCTTCTATCAATTGCTCAAGCCCTTGGGAAAAAGCAAAGGCCCCCACGGGCAATGAGGGTGAGGAGAGCCACAACAGGCTTAAAAGCGAGCAATCAAGCATGATTGTCGCTATCCGCATGATATGAAGAGTTCTTGCGCACTATCGTCAAGATC
>CAZYXT010000186.1:0-1709 GCA_964651505.1 uncultured Enterobacterales bacterium | reverse complement strand
TTTGATTCACTTACAGGCACTTTGCATTTGCTCCCATACGGTTTTGACCTTTTGCGCGCAGGCTGCCGGATCGTAATAGACCTCCCGGCCCCAGAAACGGATGATGTTGAAGTTTAACGAGCGCATTTGCGCATCGCGCTCGTAATCGTCTTTCTTGCGGCGGTTCAGGGAATCAAGGTGGCACGAGCCGTCCACCTCGATGTCCAAGTAACAATCGTGCTCTTGGTCGATTAAGGCAAAATCCAAACGGCGATTATATGTATGGATCTTGTGCTGAACTTCAGGCTTAAGCCCGAGGTTGACCATGTGCAGGTACAAAAGCCTCTCCAAGGGAGATTCAAACTTGCTCTCAACCTCTTGAACCGATTCTTGGCAGGCATGGTCATACGCTTGCAGATCTACCTTGCAGGCACGCAGAAGCTTATTTAACTCATCGCTGCAACAAGTTAAGGCCGCCTTGATGTTGCCCGTGACAATCAGACACGAGCGGGCGCGGGATGCGGCCACATTCAAAAGATTCTTTTGATTGGCAAAGCTGTTGCCGCGCGAGTCTGACAGGCACATGCTTAAAATGATGACATCACGCTCGGAGCCTTGGACTTTATGGACGGTGGTGACAAAAAAGTACTCGCCTGTTTCATCGGGCTGTGCCGCATCATCTTGATAGGAAAGGAGATTTTTTAGCTGCGGCTCTTGTCTGATATAGCCTGCTATGAGCCTGCATTGCTCTTTGTAGGGGGAGATCACCCCTATGCTTCCTGCAAAACTTTTATCCGATTTGATCTCTTTTAAAATCTCGACGATCTTTGATGCCTCGGAGCGGGAAATTCGCGAGCAGTTGCGCGTTTGTGCGTCAGCTTTCGTATCTTTCCATGTGAGCCCCAATCTGAAACCTGAAGGGACCCTCAGGGTTTCAACGCTGCGCCGGCACTTAAGATCGCCCTCGTAACTTAGATTGGAGATGAAGTCCGTGATCTGCGGACAAGAGCGATAGGAATCCAAGATCTGAAGCCTCTGCGCCCCGGGCACCCTGCAAGCAAAGGCATACAGAGAGTTGATGTCCTGTCCCATGTACTTGCACTCGTTGCAAAGATACAGTCTTCTGTCGACCTCAATATCTTTAAAATAAAAATCGAGGTAATGCTGCTGCTTTTTAAAAGATAAATTTTTGACAACCGGCCCCAATTGCGCAGGATCGCCCACCACGGCAACGCTTTTGGCCCTGAAAATCAAAGGCAGGGCGCCGATGAAATCAACTTGAGAGCTTTCATCAAAGATGATGAGGTCAAAGAGCCCGGGCACCAAAGGAAAGAGGCGGCGCGCCGAGGCTATGGAGCACAGCCACACGGGACGATGGGAAAAGGCAAGCTTGGCCGCATCCCTGACCTTGTTGAGGGTTTTGGGATCTTTTAAGATCTCTTCGTTAAGAGCGTTTTTGGTCAAGCTGTTGTTGCCCGAGTAGTAATCCCCAAGCTTGCCTCTGCCGCTTAAGGCCCCCTCTTCTGATTGATCATGAGATCTTGAGGCTTGCTCAAAACCTTGCAGGATCTTGGCAATGTCGTTTTGGTAGAGCTCACGGCTCTTCTTTTCGATAAATTTTGCAAAAGCCTCAAGATCTTCGTGCCCGCCCAAAGCCTTGCGGTACTCTTGGTTGGCTTTAAGGCAATCAATGAAGATCCCCGCATAATCCAAGGAAGCTGCGGCAATCG
>CAZYXT010000185.1:0-1737 GCA_964651505.1 uncultured Enterobacterales bacterium | reverse complement strand
AAAGCCGCCCTTTGGCAAGCAAGGCTCCGTTTTGTTTCATGCAAGATCTGAAAAAAAGGCTTGATATCATCGTTGATGATGGCCGGCGCCTCGCCAAACAAGGCCCCGCACTTGGTGCCGCCCAAGCAGAAGGCATCGGCGGTTTGGGCGATAAATTTAAGATCAAAATCGCACTCGCGGCTTCCCAAGCCATAGGGCAGGCGCGCCCCGTCAAAGTACAGATAGAGCCCGTATTCATCTCAGATCTGCCTAAAGTCTTCAAGCTCGGATTTACAATACATGCAGCCAAGCTCCGTGGGCAGGGCGATAAAGAGCAGCCTTGGTTTTACGATGTGCTCTTTGATGGTGCTTGCAGAGTACTCAAGGCACAGATCCTTTACGTCTTGGGCTTTAATTTTGCCGTTTTGATGGGGCACGGTTAAGATCTTGTGGCCGGTGTTTTCCGCCGCCCCCGCCTCATGGACGTTGATGTGCGCGCTTTGAGCGCCGATCACCGCTTCAAAAGGACGCAAAGTTGCGGCGATAAAGGTGTAATTGACCTGCGTGCCGCCCAATAAAAAATGCACTGAAGCCTTGGGGGCTGCGCACAGCTCTTTTATTTTCAAGGCCGCCCGCTTCACGCATCATCCTCGCCATAGCCTATAAAGTCGTGCCCGTTGCACTCTTTGAGCGCCTCAAGCACTTTGGGATGAGCGCCTTGATGATAATCGTTAAGCCAAAAATACATAGCTCTTGTCTTGTAAAAAAGCATGCCCAGGATCAGACTACTTTTTAGACCCATGCTGAAACCCCTTGTTCTTATGCGGTTTTCACGAAGCTTCAAAACTGATTTTGGGCCTTTTGCGTGAGTTTTTGCACTTTTTGACGCCTTTGGGCGACAAACGGCTTATGCATGGGATCTTAAAAATTCCGGAGGATGCTTTTGTGCAACGGCCGAATGCGGGTTTGAGACCCCTTTGTTGCATTTTTTGAAACAGCAAATTAGATGGTTTAGAATGCTCACTAAGCTCAATTCTTTAACTATTAGGAGGCAAAGTGAGCATTAATATAAAATCTGCCGATAATTCTAACACAGCGACAGCCCTGCCTGAAAAGAAAAACATCCATGTGCAAATGTACGCCAACAAAATCTCCCTATCGAGCGTCGGCAATGCTCTGCTTGGCATACTTTCCCCCAAGAAGCTCCATAAGAGGGCCCTTGAGCTTAGAGCCATTGTAAATGAAAGCAAGTTCAGGCCTGATGCTGCCATTCTCTCCATCATCGCGCATCATGCCCGAGGGTGCGAGGATGATCATAATCGTTTTGCCGGCTGGGGAGAGTCCTATCGGGACTTTACCAAGCTGTGCAATCACATTCAAAACAAGCCCCTGCATACTCAGATGCGCGACGATGAGATGACAGATCTTGTGTTTGAACTGACGCAAGAGCTGGTAGATGTCAACTACAGCCACAATGTCATGTCCTCCTCGGCTTGGGCCCTGCATGAGCAGCTCAAAAAGATCGGCATTAAGGACGTGGTGGCGCACGACGGCACCATCGTGCCCATAAGGAAAGCCTGCGAGCACACCATTGACGATTGCAGGGTGGGCAGAAACAAAAAGATCCGCTCCGGCAGAGAGACATCTCACCGCAATGCCGGCAAGTCGCACAGCTGTGCCTTAAAGGTGCACATGTCATTCTCGATATTGTTTGACAGCATAGCTTTTTTCTCCATTACAGGCGGCACCGGCTCGGAG
>CAZYXT010000184.1:0-1786 GCA_964651505.1 uncultured Enterobacterales bacterium | reverse complement strand
CGTCATAGTCTTGAGAAGCAAAGGCATCGGTCAGTTTTTGAGCGTGAGCGTTGCGGAAGGTTTCATAATCGATTTCTTTATTTGTCAGCCTTTGTATAACAATGTCGGCAAAAGCAGTTTTGACTTCATGATTGGGAAAGCTAAGCTTAAAAGCATTGTTCTGTGCCTCCTTAATGGTCAGATAGCCCGTTTGGTATAAGATGACATTGAAAGCAAAATCGTGTTTTTCGGCTTCTTTTATGTCTATTGGGGCCGAGAGGCGTCTCATCCCTATTGAAGTTTCATAATCAGAGGCTAAACATCGGGGAAGTCGGCCCAACGAATTGCCTGACTTGGTTAATCTGTCTAAAAAGTGAAACACTAATGCAGAATTAGCAGCTCCGGTCACCAGCCAGTAGGGGTTGAATCCTTCCTCCGGCACCTCGAAGAAATTAAGCACTGACCACGGATTGTATACCCGAACTTTAGCCTCGCGATCAAACGAGTAGCCGTCGTAGTGATACTTTAGAGCTTCGAGGACTTTTGCCTCATTCCAGCCCTGATCCGGGTATTTTTCGTTGAGCGCATCTGCGGCGTTGGCAATATATGGCTTAAAACAGGTTTCAAGCTCTTCTTGCGTAATGCCGGTGAGGGTGCCGTACAGACTGTGAAATGAAATGTCTATTACATTGTTAGGCTCAGAGCCGAGATTAATGCATGAAAATTCGCTGATCCCTGTAAAGAAGGAAAAGCGAAACTTATCGCTGAATTCTTTTGTGGCTATGAGCAAATCGGTTATGATGTCGCGCCGATCTTCAAACTCGTCAGGATCTTTTAACGAGCGGCTTAAAGGAGCATCGTACTCGTCAATGAGCAAGACTAAGGAGCGGGGGGCGCATTGGTCCAATGCACTTGAGAAATTGGACATCCAGTCCTTATTGTTCCCCCAGGCCACATCGTACTTGGCAAACTCGTCTGCCAAAAGCCCCGATAACCTTTCCTCAAACGTAAATTTGGACCTGGCAGAGGAAATTCTGGCAAGATTCAGATGCAACACTTTATAGGAGTCTTTATCGACCCAAGGCGCATCTTTTTCAAGCTTAAGTCCTTCAAAGTTTTTCTTGCCATGCTCAAAAAGCTCTTTGAAGGTGGAGAGCAAAAGAGTTTTGCCAAAACGACGGGGTCTTGCCAAAAAGAAAGGTCCTTCCTTTCTGGCCAGATGCGCAACCAGGTCGGTTTTATCGACATACAGTTTATTTTGCTCGATGATTTGGGCAAAACTCTGACCTGCGGTAGGTAAAGTATCTTCTAAGTTCATCTGTGCTCCCCGCCTAAAGATAGATTGATGATTATGGTTGAGCGCAACTTGCCTTAAGCCCGACTCAACGGTCAAGACACAAAGCCATCCTTGATTTTAAGACAGCATAGCACAAAGCCCGGGGCGGAGCACCGCCTCAAGACAGCCTTTGGGGGCAGCGCTCAAACCCTCTTTCCTCCGAATGCTGTCGCAGTCTTTGTTGCATTCGGCAGCCGAATGGTTGTCGCGGCCCCAAGACCTGCTGTCGGAAGCCCCTGCGCCTTCTTTTTCTCAGGATCCATGATCGCGAAGGCTTCAGGGCAGCTCCTCGCTGTCTTAAGAGGCAAAGGCACCGGTCAGTTTTTGAGCGCAAGCGCTGCTCATTGATCATGAGTGCCCTAAAACCCATCCCCGATTAGGGCGCTTTTGCGATGCCTGAGCCGTTTGCGGCTGTTTTTAAATTCCTCTGCTCCTCTAACTATTCTCTTTTGCCGATCTACCCCGTCATAA
>CAZYXT010000183.1:0-1805 GCA_964651505.1 uncultured Enterobacterales bacterium | reverse complement strand
TTGGCCATCATTTCATCCACGATGGCACGCAGGCGCTGCAAGCGGGGCACGGCCAGATCTTGGAGCATCAGCTCGGTGTCAGGCAGGCCTACGGTATTGGCCCAGACGGCGCGTCCTGCCAAAAAGCCTTGGGCGCCTGCCTGCATGGCGGCGCGGACGGCGCGGGGGAAGAGATCGGGGGCGACGCCGGAGCTTAAGATGACCCAGGGCATGCCAATCAGATCGTTAAGCTTCTTGGCAGCGTCCACCAGATCTTTAAACTGACCCTTGCCGCCTAATGGCATCTCGGATTTGTAGATGTCAGCCTGCGTGGCGCCAAGCTCCTTGGCTGCGGCCAGGATGCACTCTTCGCGGTTAAATTCGGCGTGACGGCGCGGGGCTCTGACCACAGGCTCGATGATGGAGACCAGCCCTGCGCTCTTGCACTTTTTGACAAAGGCATCAACCATGCTCAGACGCGCCTCGGCAGGCTCGTCGGAGCGATAGAGCACCAAAAGCTTTAAGGCTTTGCCGCCCATTTCTCTTACCTTTTGGGCATCTATGGCTTCGTCTATGCGCACGTCATCGACGGGGATGCCGTTGCCGGGGATGAACTCGTCGCCTGAGACGATCATCGCGCAGCTGTCGGCCACGGCGCCGGTTTTGACCACTTCGTCCAGGCAAAACTGACGGTCGACCAAAACGGCCGAGGCATAGGGGGAGAGGATCTTGGTGGCGGTGACCTTAAAGTCCGTCAGAGTCTTGTCGGGGGTAGGCACGACGCCGGTTGCCGCCTGAAACATAAGGCGCATTGCCTCGCGCTGATCGATGGCCAGCATGGCCAGGCCGCCTGAGGGTAAGGTTAAGTCTTTTACGCTATAGCCTTGCATTTGCAACTCCTAAATTATTTGTTCCCTTTTTGCATGGAACGCAGATGAACTAAGATTGAGGTCCAGTCTTCGCGGCCGTGGCCGAAAGCCGAGGCCTGACTGTAAATTTCGCGGGCTGCCGCACCCATGCCCATGGGGACGTGCAGACGATTGGCAATGTCCAAAGCAATGCCCAAGTCTTTGTGGGCCAGATCAACCATGAAGGCCGGGGTGACGTCGCCTTTTAAAACTTTGGCCTGCCAGGTGGTGGTAAAGTGGCTGCGAATGGCCGGGGTGCCCTTCATCATGTTGATGGCCACATCCAATGACAGGCCCATGGCCTCGCACAGGACGGCAGCTTCGGCCGAGAGGGAATTGAGGGCAATGCTCATGAAGTTGTTGACGATCTTAAGGCGGATGCCCATGCCGGGACCTCCTGCATCTATCATTTCATTGCCCATGCACATGAGAACATCTTTGGCTCTTTCAATTTGCCCGGGGGTGCCGCCTGCAAGCAGCAAGAGTGTTCCGGTCGCGGCATCGGCCGAGGTTCTGCCCACCGGGCATTCCATCATCTGCAATCCTGCCTTTTGCATTTTGTCGCGAATGGCGTCGGACTCAAAAGGAGAGATGGTGGACATGTCGATGTACAAGGCATCTTTTTTCATGGCACAGGCAAAACCGTCCGGGCCGAAAACCACGCTGTCAACCAAAGCCCCGTTGGGCAGCATGGTGATGATGAAATCGGCGTCTTTGACAGCCTGTGCGGGGGAAGGGGCGCTTTGCGCTCCTAGGTCTGTTAGTTTTTTCACGGCCTGAGGGCTGATGTCATAGACGCAAACATCATGTCCCTTTTTGAGAATGTTGGAGGACATTGGAGAGCCCATTTGTCCAAGACCGATAAACGCGACTTTACTCATTAATTACTCCTGAATTTGGCAGAACGTGAGCGTCTTA
>CAZYXT010000182.1:0-1860 GCA_964651505.1 uncultured Enterobacterales bacterium | reverse complement strand
AGATCGAGGCCTGCTCGCCTCAGATCAGGGTAGGATGGGTTTTAGGGCACTCATCCCGCATCCTGTCGAATTTGAGATGTAATACAGCCTTTAGCACCATCAAAGCGCACCTTGCTGATTGTCCGGCCTGTGTTCTGCTATCATGAAATAAGAACACATCATGAGAGGACATAAAAGGTGCGCGAACTTATCGTCTTTTTTATCCGCCGCATCAAACGCGACGAAATTATGCTGGAAGCTGCCTCGCTCTCCTTTACCACCATCTTGGCTTTGGTTCCTGCATTAACCGTAATCGTCTCCATTTTCGCCATGATCCCGGCCTTTGCGCAGTTGCGCTCGGCCCTCGAAGGCTTTGTGATGCAAAACTTCATGCCGGTGTTCTCAGATGCCATCTCCATGCATATCAGCGGCTTTATCGACAAGGCAGGCTCCACCACTCTCACAGGCGCGGTGGTGCTGGTCATCATCTCTTTGATGCTGGTGCGCTCGGTGGATAAATCCATCAACCGCATTTGGCGCGGGGGCAGCAGGCGCAAGACCATGACCTTTGCCATTTATTGGACCTTGCTCACCGTAGGGCCCTTGGCCATTGCCCTGACTTTATGGCTCTTCTCCAAGCTTGTGACCATGCGCATCATGGGGCTTGATTTTTCGGTGGCCCAGCAGCTGTTGCTGATCCTCACCCCCATCATCATCGAGATGGCGGTGGTCACCACGGTCTTTTTGAGCGTGCCCATTGCCGAGGTCAGGGCGGCCGATGCCATCATGGGCGCTGCGGTGGTGACGGTGCTCTTTGAAGTGTCCAAAAAGCTGTTTGCCACCTTCATCATCAATTTTTCGGACTACGAGGCCGTCTACGGGGCCCTGGCTGCCCTGCCCGTGTTGATGATCTGGATCAACATCAACTGGTGGATCATGCTGCTGGGCGCCGAATTTACCTCCTGCCTGGGCCTGGTGCGCAAGGGCAGGGTCGATGAGGTCCCCGCCTTGATCACGGCTTTGGCAGGCGTCACGGGCGGTAGCCTGGGCACGCAGCAGACTCTCGAGTCTCAAAAGCGCCAAAGCTCATTGCGCATCAAGATCTCAAAGCGTCCTCCCCGCCGCTGATTAGGTTTAAACAGGGCCTTTTTGACCCTCAATTAAAACAGGCAGGGTTTCAAATATGACAAACCCAGTCGGTTTTGCCCTGTATTAGGCCTGGGCTAAGAGTGTCCTAATTTTGCCCTTTTAAACTTGAAGCATCGATAAGGTTTTGCCAAGCGCTCCTTGGATTAAGCCTGATGTAAGAGGAGAAGCATCATGAAGAAGACAGCCTTACTGACCTGCGTTGCAGCCTTGTGCCTTGGAACGGCCGCCTTTGCCGCTAACGGCCCCCGGGGATTTGAATATCAAGGCCCGGGCTCCTTTGTCCCTCAAGGCTTTGAAAACAATGCCCCCAACACCGTCAGAGCCATCAAGAGCTCGGCCTATGACGATCAGATCGTGGTTTTGCGCGGGCGCCTGACCCGATATCTGGGCAAGGACATGTACGAGTTTACCGATCTTAACGGCGATACCATCGATGTGGAGCTTGATGACGATCGCAACTTCAGCCACATTGCCAAGGACATGCTCATCGAGATAACCGCCGAGGTGGACAAGGATCTGCTCTCAACCACTCTTGACGTCAAAAAGGCCGAGCCCGTCAAAGAGCCTCGTTAACGATCCCCTGACAAAGATGACATCCTAAAGCTTAAGAGCATGCGCTCTTAAGCTTTATCTTCAGGTGGATTTTGATCTGAATTTTGGCGGGTATCATCAGGCTTTGATGCAGATGGGGCCGCATCCTTCTTATCCTCAGCCGAGGGCACATCAACTTTG
>CAZYXT010000181.1:0-1886 GCA_964651505.1 uncultured Enterobacterales bacterium | reverse complement strand
TTTTGGGCTCTTTGAGCTTGCGCCATAAGGTGACGCGCGAAAGCTTGAGCTTGCGGCAGATCTCATCTTGGCTCATGAATTTGAGCATGTTCTGCAAAGCCTTATATTCAAGCTCTTTTAAGGAGTTGAGATCTTTAAGATTAAGATTGAGCGTACCCTCGGGCTCTTGAGCGTCAGGATGGCCTGTTGCGGGCAAACTTTGCGCAAGAACAGGAGGCTTGTACAGATCATGATGCAAGATCTTGTCTAAAGAAGACTGCCTGATGACAGGGCCGTCCAAGACACAGGCCTCGGCCGTGTTGCGAAGCTCGCGGATGTTGCCGGGCCACGGGTAGGAGACAAGATATTCTTGGGCATCAGGCTCAATCGTAAAGTTGCCGTTGCCAAAGAAGCCTTTTAAGAAGAGCTCAAACAAGGGCAGGATGTCGTCTTTTCTGTCTCTTAGAGGCGGCAGACATAATCTTAAGACATTGATGCGGTAGTACAAATCGGTGCGAAACCGTCCTTCGGCGCAGAATTTTTGCAAATCGCGGTTGGTGGCGCAGATGACCCTGACATCCACGGGGATGAGCCTGTCATCGCCGATGCGCATGATTTCGCGCTCCTGCAAAACGCGCAGCAATCGCCCCTGCATGTCGGCAGGCAGCTCTCCTATTTCATCAAGAAAGATGGTGCCGCGGCAGGCCATTTCAAAAAGCCCGGTTTTGCCCTTGCTGCGCGCTCCCGTAAAGGCCCCCTCGACGTAACCAAACAGCTCAGATTCGATTAAGGATGGCGGCAGGACGGCGCAATTGACCGAGACAAAAGGTCCTGCCTTGCGCGCCGAGGCATTGTGAATGGATTGGGCAAAGACCTCCTTGCCAACTCCCGTTTCCCCGCAAATCAACACCGTGCTGTCGGTGGTGGCAAAACGCTTGGCCTCCTCTATCAAAGATAAGGTCTTGCGGTCACACGCTGCCATGGACGAAAACTTGGATTTGGCAATGAGCCCCTTGCTGATGTTGTGGACGCGCAAGGTTCGCTCGGACTTTTCAATCTCAGAGCCCTCTTGCAAGATGACCACGCGATTGTCGATATCGGTGTTGGGGAAGATAAAGCGCATGGTGTTCATCAGCACCTGCTTGCCGTTGATGGTGACCACGGTATTGTCGCCTGTCTTCTCAAACAAAGGCTCAAGCAGGTCAAACATGTCCTCAGGCCTGATGCCGTGCAGGATTTTGTCGGCCATGACATTGTGAAAGACCGCCTCTTTATCGCGGTTGAAGATAATGACCCCTTCGGCAATATTGTTGATGAGAAGGTCTAATCGGGTAAGCTGCAGCCTTTTGACCTTTTCTAAGTGCAAAATCCTTTTGCCTGCCTCAAACACCCTCAGGATGGCCGTGGCGCTGATGCCGATGCTCTCGCGCTTTATGGCAGCGCCCTCGGGGATGCTTCCTATCAAATCATGATTGGTCAGAACCCCGTCGGCTCCGCTTAAGATGGCCTCCCCTACGGCAAACTTTCCCTCATTGACAGTTTGGGATTTGACGAAGAGCACTTTGCAGTCAAAAAAGAGGCTTTGAATGCGCGCGGGCATGTCATCTGAGTTTTTCAGCAAGACAAAGATGTTCTTGCAGCCTTGGGCGCGCAGCTTTTCGATGCCCTGCAGGACACAGATAAAATCCGATGGCACCGCCACCACCGTAACCTGCAGCATTTCGTGCAGCAAAGAGGCAAGCTCACCGTGGGATATCACAAGCAGGATGTTCCCGCTTTGCACCTTGCGGGCAACTTTCTTGGCATCATCGCACAGCATGATCTCGCACCAAAAATCCTGCTGCGCAGCACACTGCTTTGCCATAGCCGCCACAGACGGCATGGGGGTGACAAATAAGGCTTTGCTT
>CAZYXT010000180.1:0-2003 GCA_964651505.1 uncultured Enterobacterales bacterium | reverse complement strand
TGCCCGATGGGGCAGTGCGCTCGGTTTGAGGTTTTCTGTCATTGCTCATAGCTAAATCTTCCTTAACAAATTGAGCCATTGAGAAACACGATTGCCCCATTTTACGGCAAAAATCTTGCGTTTATGCAATGCCCCCGGGCTCTGTCCGGTCTTAAGCCACGAGGCTGCGGGTTTACGGATAGCAGGGGCAGGGGATGGTGCATTAGGCAGGGGATCTTCATTGGGATTTGCCCTGATCTGAGATGCATGAGGCTTTTTGAGGATTGCCTTGCCTGTAAAATGGGGGCCTGATAAAAACACGATTGGGTCTGACGCCAAAGGAGAGATAAAGTGAAGCTCAAAGCCGTCCATATCAAGAATTTCCGCTGCTATCGGGACATATCGGTTGATTTTGACGATCTGACCGCCTTCATCGGCAAGAATGACATCGGCAAGTCGACCATTCTGGAGGCTCTTGAGATTTACTTTAACAATGATCTCGTGAAGATCGATCAAGGCGATCTCAACAAAGATGCCCAAAAAAGCGGCGATAACATGGTGCAAATCACCTGCGATTTTTGCGATCTGCCCTCCGGGCTTGTTTTAGATTCGGGCGAGTTGACAAATTTGGCTCAAGAGCATCTTACCTTCGATGATGATCTTCTGCGTCTTAAGAAAACATACGATTGCAGCAAGAGCAAGATTGTTCCGAAAGTTTTCATTGTTGCCATGCATCCTGCGGCCAAGGGGTTTGACAACCTTTTGGCCCTCAAGGAGAGTGACTTGCAAGCCCTGGTGAAGGACAGGCAGATACAATCTCCCCTCAAAGGCAACCCTGCCATGCGCAAGGCCATTTGGGAGAGCGCCCCCGACCTTAATTTGCAGGAGACCGAGATTGAAATGGGAGCGGAAAGGCAAAAACAGCTTAAGCTTTATTTGCCGTACTATGCTCTGTTTCAAAGCGACAGGGGCAGCCATGACTCGGATGGCGAAGTGCAAAGCCCCATGAGGTTTGCCGTTCAGCAGGCTTTCAAAGAGGTCCAGCCTCAGCTTGATGCCATCGAAAAACAGATAAGACAAAAGATAGAGGAGATAACAGGCGACACCCTCAAAGCCCTTAAGGACATGGGCATCAACCTGACAAGCGAGCTCAACCCAGACTTCAGTCTGCCCACCGCGGCCAAATTGGGAAGCCTCTTTCCCGTTTCGATAAAGACGGAGAACGGTATTGATCTTAACAGGCACGGCACAGGCTTAAGACGGATAGTGCTGGTGGGATTCTTTAAGGCCGAATCTCAAAGAAGACTGCTTGAGGAGGCCAAGAGCAACATCATCTATGCGGTCGAGGAGCCTGAGACCTCGCAACACCCCAACAATCAAAAGATCCTGATCAATGCCTTTAAGGACTTGGCGGAATCTGAAAATTGCCAGGTCATTTTGACCACCCACAGCCCGGGACTGGCAGGCGAGCTGCCTGCTGACTGCCTGCGTTTTATCGATCGGAACCAAAACGGCATGCCGACCATAACCCGGGCCAAAGATGGCAATGAGGATGTCAAGGACGCCGGCGGCAAAGAGATTTTGTCATTGATAGCCGAGACCCTCGGGTTCTATGCCAAACCCGGGGTTAAGGTTGTCTTGTGCGTCGAAGGCCCCACCGACGTGGTTGCCATGAAGGCATTATCGCGGTGTCTGCGGGAAAGATACCCGCAAGTTGTTGATCTTGAGCATGATCCGAGGGTCATGATCGTACCTCTGGGCGGCGGCACCTTGAAATATTGGGTAGACAGCAGGTATCTTAAGAACATCCGATGCCCCGAGGTGCACATTTATGATTGCGATGTAAAGCACTACCAAAAATCGATAGACCAAATCAATGCGCGCGCCGACGGCTCGTGGGGCACTCTTACGCACAAGTACGAAATAGAAAACTACCTGCACGGCAAGGCCATTGAAGAGTGTTTTAAAGCAGGGTGATTGCATGTAGCCTCTTTTAGAGAGGCTTTTTTGTGCCCTTCCGGCCT
>CAZYXT010000179.1:0-2234 GCA_964651505.1 uncultured Enterobacterales bacterium | reverse complement strand
CCTTGGCAACCGACGTGCCTGAGCCCATGGAGAGGCCCACATCGGCAGCCTTGAGGGCGGGAGCATCATTGGTGCCATCGCCTGTGACTGCCACTACCTGCTTTAAGCGATGCAGCGAATCAACCAGGCGCTTCTTATCCAACGGCCGCGCCCGGGCCACAATCTTAAGAGAGCTGATCTTCTCGTCAAGCTCGGCGTCGGACAGCTTTTGAAGATCAGATCCGCAAATAATTTTGTCGCCGCCGTCTTGATCGGTCCAAAGCCCTATTTGCCTGCCGATTTCCCTGGCGGTATTGGGATTATCGCCCGTCACAATCTTAACTAAGATACCCGCTTGCAGACACTCTTTTACGGCTTGAGCCACATCTTCGCGCACGGGGTCGGCTATGGCAACCTGCCCCATATAGACAAGACCTTCTGCCACAAGCTTGCCGTCCTCAATGGCAGATTCGCCTTCTTCCAAAAACTTATAGGCAAACCCTAAGGTGCGCATGGCCCGTTTTTGATAGTCGCTCAGAGCATCTTCGATCTCTTGGACGCCTGCATTGCCTTCAATCTTGCTGCATAAGGACAAAACAATCTCGGGGGCGCCCTTGACATATAAAATCCTGCGCCCGGGAAATTGTCCTGACTCGACCGTAACGGCCATGTACTTGCGTTCTGCGCTAAAGGACAGTTCTTCAATGAGCAAGGCCTGTGCCCTGAGGGAACGAAAATCAATGCCCTGCGCGTAAAGCCATAGCAATAGAGCCCCTTCGGTTGGATTGCCCAAGACATTCGGGTGTTTTGGATCGCCTAAGTCCAAGCTCGCCGTAGAGTTGAGGGCCAAGTTTTCCTGTATAAGCTTTCCTTGCTCAAGTTCTCCCAAGCTTGAGCCGCTTATGCCGTAAAACTTGACATCCTCAACGGACATGCGATTTTGCGTGAGGGTGCCCGTCTTATCGGTGCAGATCACCGAGGCGGCTCCCATGGTCTCGGCAGCGTGAATCTTGCGCACCAGATTGTTGGTCTTGAGCATGCGCCTCATGCTGTACGCCAGGCTTAAAGTTACCGCCATGGGCAGGCCCTCGGGCACGGCCACCACGATCAAGGTCACGGCTATCATCAGGGTTTGCAAAAGATAGGCGGTAAGATGGGCCCATTCAAGCGAGTGGCCGGTCATAAAATACACCAGCACCCTGCCTGCAATCACCAAGACGGCAAAGCCGTAGCTGAGCTTGGTGATAAGATCGCTCAAACCGTCAAGCTGCTCATTAAGCGGGGTCTTGATGCTGTCATCGATCTGAGCTGCCTCAAAGACCTTGCCGCACTCAGTTTTGTCTCCCACGGCCGTGACCTTAAAGATGCCGTGCCCTTCCATAACCTTGGTGCCTCTGAGCACCTGATTGGAAGGATAGGTTGCCTGCGGGTCAAAGTCCTGCTCATTAACGCTCTTGCGGCACAAAAGCTCGCCTGTGAGAGAGGACTCGTCTACATTAAGGCTTACCGCCTCCAACAGCTCTCCGTCGGCAGGCACCTCATCGCCGGTATTGAGAATGACAATATCCCCGACTACTGCCTCTTTTTTGGGGATCATGAGGGCATTGCCCTCTCTTATCACTTCCACCGGCTCATCGTCATTGACCAGGTTTAGGATGGAAAACTCTTTGTCGGCCTTAAGCTCAAAGTAAAAAGCCAAGCCCGTGGCGAGCAATATGGCCACAAAAATGCCGATGGGCTCAAAGAATACGGCAAAAGCCTCGCCTAAGGAAATATACTCGTAACATGAGATCCCAATGGAGAGGGCGCCTGCTATCATCAGGATGATAATGAGCGGATCGGTGAATTTTTCCAAGAATTGTTTCCACAGAGGATCTTTAGGCGGAGGGGTTAAGATGTTCGCCCCGTATTGTTCTCTGCTCTTTAAAACCTCTGCTTTAGTCAAGCCAAAGTACTGTTTATTCTCTTGCATATTCGTCAAGCTCAAACTTCAGACCGCGCCGAATAAATGTGGCTACATATTAAGCTATTCTGCTGCTTTTAAGTAGTATTAGTATAATTTTCTACCCTATTTGCCACAAGAACTACATTTGCATATTTTAAATGGATCTAAAAAAAAAAAGTGATCTAGATCACATTACTATTTTATTTAGCCAAATTTTAATCTTGCTTTTTTAATTTAGATATGATTACAGCTATCAGGACTTTAGTTGAGGGGTTTGAAGATATTTGCAGCAAGCATCGGGGCAAAAGCT
>CAZYXT010000178.1:0-2270 GCA_964651505.1 uncultured Enterobacterales bacterium | reverse complement strand
TGCTCATGGGCACCGCCGTTGCCGCCCTGAGCCTGAATGTCCATGCCGCCACGCGCGACTTGGTTTTTGAAGATGATGAAGAAGAGGCCGTTGAAGCCGCTCCCGGCGAGCAAACCGTGGCCATCAAGACCACCGTGCTGCTGACCCGCGACGGTCAAGAGACCACCGTGCTGCCCGGCGCCGAGTTCCAATCGGGCGACAAGGTCAAACTGGTCTTCACCAGCAACGTGGACGGCTACGTCTATTGGCTGGCAGAAGGCAGCTCGGGCGAATACTCCATGCTCTTCCCCAATGCCCAAACCGGCATGGACAATGCCGTTGTGCGCAATCAGACCTACACAATCCCGGGCAAGGGCTCATTCCGCTTTGACGATACTCCCGGCAACGAGACTTTGCTGTGCATCCTTTCAACACAGAGAATGCCCGATCTTGACGAGGCAGCAGGCCTTAACTTCCAAGACACCACCGCAGTCGAAACCACCAAGAAAAAGAGCTCGACGCGCGATCTGGTTTTTGAAGACGATGAAGATGAGGATGTAAGCACCGCCGCTCAGACTGCGCCTGTTGGCGAGCCTTTTGTCGTTCAATACGTTCTTACCCACAAATAATCTTAGTTTTCAATAATGTGCAGGGGCCCGTGGTTTGATGCCGGGCCCCGCCCGGGGGTTTTGTGATGAAAAAATATCGTCTGACTTTGCTTGGCGTTGCGGTGATGCTGCTTACAAATCAAGCCGTCTGTGCCTCAATGGAGGAGACTTTTAATGCCGCGGCGGCTGCCTATCAGGGCGGAGATTATGCCAAAGCAGGAGAACTGTTCAGACAGGCAGGCGATCTGGCCGTCAAACAAAACCCCGGGCAGGCAGCCATGATTTGGTCTAACGCTGCCGTAGCTTTGATGCAGGCTCAAGACTATGCGGCGGCGGCTGATACCTACAAGGTGATCTTTGATCAAGGCAAGATCAAGGAAGAGGACAATTTCAAATATCACCAAAATCTGTTTTTCTGCTACTCCCAATTGGACGAGAACGCCTTGCTGGCCCAATCCGTCGAACAATACCTGAAAACCTCACCCCGTCTCTCTGCCGGGGAACAATCCTTGTTGCATGCAACCTTGGGAGATGCATTGCGCGATCTTGAAGCATACTCGTCGGCAGAAGAGGCCTACAGCCTCTCTCTTCAAAATCTTGAAGACGATGACGAGCGCAAAGCCTCAATCATCACCGCCCGCGGTTTATGCGCAGGCAATTTGGGCCGCTACGACAGCGCCATTGCCGATTTGAGCGAGGCCCTGCAGATGGCCTCTGCCTCCGGCAACGGACAGACCATCGCCGACACCAACAGCAACCTTGGGATCCTCTCTTGGGAAAAAGGCGACTACACGCAGGCCCAAACCTATCTGCATGCGGCTTTGGAGGCCGAAGCGCAGCACGGTCTTAAACGCAACAGCGGCGTCGACAAAAACAACTTGGCCTTGGTGCACAAAAGCATGGGCGATCACAAAACGGCCATGTCGCTCATCAACGAGAGCCTCAAGATAGCCAAAGAGGTGGGCAATAAGCGCGATGAGGCCATTGCCACGGTCAATCTTGCGCTGCTTTACCGCATCGGCGGCAACTACAGATTGGCCAAAGAAAATTACGATCTGGCCTTGGCCCTTTTTGACGAGTGCGGCTTTAAAGAAGGTGCCGCAGGAGCCTATTTGGGCAAAGGCAAGATGGCCTTTTTAGCAAACGGCAAGTTTGACGAGGCCCTGGAGAACTATCTTAAGGCCTTGGAGCTCTACGAGCAGATAGGTCTGCCGCGCGCCATCGCCGAAACCAAGATCCAGCTTGCCGATCTTTACAAGAACAAAACCGTGCGCCACAGCGCCACGCGCGCTCTCATCTTCAAGGACGACAATGAGGATGAGGAGACAGAGGCTGCAAACGCAGCAAATTCCTCGTCGGACAATAACAAACTGGGCTCATTGTTTCACAACCTGCAAAAAGGGAGCAAGCAAGAAGACGGCACCAAGGCTGCCCCCGCTCAAAACAAGGCAGGCTCTGATGATGAAAACATAGCCTTGGTGCGCAAGTATGCCCAAGAAGCATTGGAGGCTGCCGAGCCTTTGGGGCTTAAAGAGCTTATTTGGTCTGCCCATCAGTGTTTGGGCTATGCCGACTATAAAGAAGGCAAGCTTGAGGAGAGCTATGCGCACTACAAAAGCGCCGTCGAGCTTGTTACCTCACTGTATGTTTCGGTTTCGGCTGCCGAGAACTTTGGCGAATACA
>CAZYXT010000177.1:0-2287 GCA_964651505.1 uncultured Enterobacterales bacterium | reverse complement strand
GTAACTACTCAGAATTATCCCACTGACTTGCCTTAAATGATCTCGGACAATACCTCCATGCCGGGGACATGGTGCCCCCGAGGAGGAGATATGGCAAAGACACCCCCGCCTTCCAACTTATCGCCGAATATTGAGTTTTGCCTAAGGCTGGCACAAGAGACCTCGCTGTCCGTCAGGGACATTGCAAGGCGGTGCAAGATAAGCTCGACTACGGCCTACCGGTACATCAACAAGCATTTGGGCCGGGCCTTTATTGCCCAAAGAGACGCCCAAGTCAGATTGGGCAGGTTTCAAGACAGCTTAAGCGGCGAAGCCATAAAAGAGATTGAAGAGAGCCTCCCGCCCGGGCCTGTCAAAGCCATGGCGCACAAGCCCTCTCTTGGGTTTGAGGGATTTGAAGTCATTGAGATCATGCAGGATGCCGATGCAGAACTTTTGCCTGCGGCGCAGTCTCCTGCACTGACCGTGTCAATCGGCACCGTCAAGCTTGAGTTTGAAAAGTGCGATGAGCAAGCGGAAAGATTGATAGCCAAGCTGCTTGCATCTCTTAGAGAGGAAAGCTTATGAGCGGCAGCATATTGTTTGCCCGCGGCAGGGTGCTCTTGGTGCGCACTCCGATAGACGGGCGCTTTGGCATGAACAAGCTGTACTGTCTCCTTGTGGGCGGGGCCTTGAACATAACTTTTGACCCTGAGGAAGAGAGCGAAATTTGGGTAGTGACCGTGACGCGCAATCGCAAGAGGCTGCGCATTCTGCACGTGGACGAGCAGGGGGCAACCTTAATCATCAGAATGCTGTGGGGCACATCCAAGTTCATGGCCGTGCTTGACGGCGCACTTCCCAAGTCCCTGACGGCCTCACAGTTGCGCACCCTCATCTTAAGCGGCTCATACGAGCTTTAAGCTTGGATTTTCCTTTCCTCTTAATCCCTTCTTTCTGACCTTTGAAAACCTTCCTCTTTGAGGGGGATTTTTAGATCTAACTAATTGAAGTTACTGAAAAAATTTTCAAATTTTTTGAAAAAACACTGGACATTTTGCCGGGAAGGTGGGATAATTAAGCTCTGGTAGATACGATAAACGGAGGTTATTATGACACTGCCAAAACCCAAACCCGATGAAGTGGAAGGCTTTCCCCATGACAATCCCAAAGCGGTCATCACGGCCTTAAAAGGAAAGAGCGGAGTCTTGCTGTATGTGTCCGTCAGGGAGAATTACACAAGGCCCGACGGCAGGGTGGTCAACCACCTCAAGCACTTGGGCAAGATTGTTCAGGGGCGCTATTACCCCATGGCCGAATACCGCAGACTGTTTAAGCGCAACGGCCAAAGAATTGACGAGCCCAATCCAAAAGATAAGGAGAAGGACAAGCCTGCAAAGCGCGCCTATAAGCGCAAAAAGCCCTTGTCCCAAAACAAAAGGCGCAAATATCCGTCTCCTTTTGCATTAAAGAACTTTCCCAAGAGCGCGCCTGAGACGGCCCGCATCTGCAAGATAGGCGGCGTCCTGTACGTGGTTAACAGCACCTACAGCTATGATGATGAGGGCAAGTCCAAAGAGCATCGCACTTACTTAGGCAGGGTGATTGACAATGATGTCTTTGTGACCCTGGAGGAGTATCGCCAACTGACCGCAGGCCCGGGTTTAAGCCGCTCAAGCTGGAAGAAAGGCTCCCGCTCGTCAAAGGAGCAGGACTGATGGGCAGGGGGCAAACTAAAAAGCCTGATGCCGAGGGCATGTACAAACAGATGGCCGCGTTTTGCGGCGATCTAAAGGAGCTGTTTGACTCTTGCAACTTCAGCCATAAGCTTTTGCGCTCCGAGAATGTGCCTTCCCCTGACGATTTTGCGGGCTTGCTCAGGTATATGTTCAAAATTAGCCAAAAGTGCTGCTCTTTGTTCAATCAGTCAAACGGCCTTAAGCGTTACCGTTTCGGCATCAAGTCTGAAAAGAGCACCCGCCGCAGAGGCAAAAAGAGCAAGGCCCCATGCGCTCTCTCCGAGCGCGAGCAGCTTGAACGGCAAATCGAGGAGGCCAAACAGCAAATTGCCGACATCGAGCTTTACATGCAGACAGTCCCTCAGCTGTTGAGGGCCGAAGAAGAGCTTATTCAAGAGCATCTCAAAAGGATTGATGTTTACAATAAAGAGCTGCTCTCTTTGCCTGCCAAGCTTGATGTCTTAAAAGCCGAGCTTGCCCGATTGAATGCCAAACTTAAAGATGTCATCTCACAGACACCCTCAGACGAGGATGTCTGTGAGACGGCTTCTGAGGACAAGGATGCACAG
>CAZYXT010000176.1:0-2293 GCA_964651505.1 uncultured Enterobacterales bacterium | reverse complement strand
GGACGGGCGCATGAGCACAAACCTCGGCGCAAAGGGAGGGGCTGCGGCCTATCGCCTGGTGCAGGGGCAGGATGTCATAGACTATCTGACTGCCAAGCTTGGCATGTCGCAATTTGCCTGAGAATGGCAGAGTCTGCACCTAAAAGAGACCTCAGCCTGCTTAAGCTCTGTGCCTTGGCGCTTTGAGTTCATCTTTAGCCCCGCTGCCTGCTCGGGGGCATCAGGGGCAAGAGCAAAGATGAGTTAAAAGACCTAGGTTTCTTTGTTTATTGATGACATCAACCGGGAGACGGTGCCACATCACCGGTCCTATAAGATGGATGAGGCCGGTTTGGATTGAAATTCACAAATCGCTGCGCCTTAAGGTGCGCAAGGGCATTAAAAGATCCGCGATGAACAAGTTAATCTTATACCACGGCAGCGCATGTTGCGAAGTTACACCGACTTTTGGGCTTGGCAACGACCGGCATGATTACGGCAAAGGCTTCTACCTTACAGACAATAAGGATTTGGCAAAGGAATGGGCCGTTTGCAAGCCCTGCAATGCCGACGGATGGGTGCATAAATACGAGCTTGATGTTGCAGATCTTAAAATTTTGGATTTTGAGCACAAAGGAGCCTTGGCATGGCTTGCCGAGCTCATGAAGCATAGAGAAGCCTCAACCTCCGGACGATACCGAATGCTTGCTCCCAAGTTTATTGAAAAATATGCAGTTGACAGCACAGGGTACGATGTGATCCGAGGTTATAGAGCCAATGCCTCATACTTTTACATAGCCAAGGAATTTGCAGCAGACAACGTTGATGTCGACATTTTGGAAGATTTGTTATTTTTGGGAGGCCCCTGCATTCAATACTGCCTTAAATCTCCTTTGGCTTTTTCAAGGCTCAAGGAAATCAAGGATGGTCTTGAATGCGTTCCCTATGACGAGTTTAACGCAAAATACAACTTGCGGGATCTTAAGGCACGAGAGGCCATGCATGAGCTTATTGAGTCGCCGCACAATAAGGTTGGCAAGGTCTTTAGCACCCTGATGTGAGGGGGATTGCGATGGCAAGATATGCAGAGGTTTATTTACAAGACGTTGTCATAAATCAGGGCCGGCTTTTTGATCTTGCAGCCCAAAATTATCCTGATTGCGACACCGAAGAGTTTATTCATGCCTACATGAAAAGCAAAACTCGTCAGAGCATTGACCAAGGACAAGCTTATGTGCTGACTATGAGCGCAAGAGATCTGTGGGATCACTTCAGACAAACTGAAAACTACAGCTTAAAACCGGGAACTGCCATGGGTGGTTTTATGCCTGACTGGATAGGGGAATTTTACGCTTATTATCAGTGGCACTACGACATCAAAAGCAGCCTGGTAGTAGATTTGATCCCCTTGGATTTTCTTAAAAAAGCTTATCACGGCCTGCATGACTTGGAGCTTGATCTTGCCGTGCAGAAAGTCGGCAGATTGTGTTAAAGCTTTAAGATCAAAAGGTATTTGGCCCCGCCGTAGGTTAAAAGAAGGCCATAGCGCAGAGGCTTGCGGGCATTGAGATCTTCTGCGATCGGCGCCCCATCGATGGCGAGGGCTCCTGTTTTGTCAAAGTAATAGTCGCGCACGCACTTGCCCTTGCTTTTGAGCGCGCAAGCATAGGTGAGCATGACCTGCTGGCCGGGCCTGCCGCCTTTAATGATAAAGGAGGGCTCATTGCTCAAAGAGAGCTCTTGGTTTTGAATGTGCAGCATGTCGCTTGGAAAGCGCTTTTCTTCAAGGCGCAACAAGGCGATCTCCTCTTCTGAGGAGATGATCTCCTGCCACTCGTGTTCAGAAAAAGAGGCCTGATCCATCCCTTGCAGGGCCTTCTGCACCTCATCTTGCAAAACTTTTTGTGCTTTATTTTGCTCGGAGGTTGAGGCTAAAATTATGAGCACCAAAAAGCCCGTGGAAAAAGCCGTGCTCAAAGCCCACATCTGCGCGCGGCTGATGACGCCTTTGCGCATCAGGACATAGCACACGAACAGGGCAATGATAATTACGATGATAAGCCTGTAAGTCATGAGATAAGCTCCTTAGCCTTTAGCATAGCACAGCGCCGCCTTGGGCGCAGGCAAAATAAACAGGCATAAAAAAGATCAGCCATGAGTTTTGATGAAGACATTGCCAAAACGGCCGCAGCCATGATCGAATTTTCAGAGGGCAATCTTGCAGATGTTGACGTAACGACCGTTTGAATACTCTGCCTGAATGATGCCGTCTTCGGTGACCGACACATTGGTCAGAACGCCCGTGGCATAGCCG
>CAZYXT010000175.1:0-2414 GCA_964651505.1 uncultured Enterobacterales bacterium | reverse complement strand
AAGCACTGATTGTTGCGCTAAACCGCCTGCGTGACAAACTATAAGTGAATTTGGGACAAACTATTTATGCCATGTACAAACTGGGGGTCGCAAAAACACCAAAGGGAGCCCAAGCCCCCCTTTGCAGTCTAATGATGAAGCCCCTGAAGTCTTTTACAAGATCACTCGGGGCGCAGCTTGAAGAAGGAGAGCTCGGAACTTAATTTTTGCATCTCGCTTACCACCTGACCCATGTTCTCGTGAGCCCGGTTGGCCAGCCCCGCCATTTCCTGAGTCTCGTTGGTGATGTTTTGCATGTTGCTTGAGATCTCGGCAGTGGCCGTGGTCTGCTCTTCGGCCGCCGTGGCAATCTGCATGATCTGGGTGTTGACGTCCATGACGTGGCTGTTGATGTCATCAAGCAGGGTCAAAACCTGCGAAGCCTCGTCGGCCATCGCGGCCATTCTCTCGACGCTGGCATCGATGGAGTTTTTGGCCATCGTCGCCTCCGACTGAATATCGCTCACCATCTTGGAGATCTCCTGGGTCGACTTGGTGGTGCGGGAGGCTAAAGCGCGCACTTCGTCTGCCACCACCGCAAAGCCGCGGCCTGCCTCGCCTGCGCGGGCTGCCTCGATGGCGGCATTTAAGGCCAAAAGATTGGTCTGCGCGGCGATGTCGTCGATGGTGCCGACGATCGAGCCTATCTCATGGGTCTGTCTGGCCAGGCTTTCTATCTTGGCGGCATTATCCTTGGTCATGGCGCTTTGCTCTCCGATCTTGCGCGCGGCCTCTCTGACGCGGCTCATGCCGTTTGAGGTGATGTTGCGGGCCGTTTTCGAGGCCGCGGCGGCGCTTTCGCAGTTGCGGGCGATGTCCTGCGTGGTGGACACCATCTGATCGGCGGCGGCAGCCACGGTGACCGATTGCGATTGGGTATCGTTGGTCTTGCTGACGATGTTGTTTTGCAAAGTCTGCATGGAGACCATCTCTTCTTGCATGTGGTTTGACACCTCCAAGGTCATGGCAATGACCTTGTTGAGGGAATTGCGCATGTTGCGCAGGGCAATGCGCGCCTGCCCGAACTCGTCATTGTAGGATTGCTGAATGTGCTCGGAGAAGTCGCCCGAGGCAATGGTATTGACGATGGCCGTCTGCTCTTTCATGTGGCGGCCGATGTAATTTGAAATGGCAAAGGCCAGCAGAACGGCCAAGATCACGGCAATCACCGCCGTGGCAATGGTCACGTACAGCAAGAAAGGATCGGCAGCGGCGGCCGTAAGCTCGGAGGCATAGTTGATCTGCTCGCGAAGCGCCGTTGTAAAGTCCTCATCGATGTTCGTCATGATGGGCAGGCAGTTATCAAGATAGGTGGCCAGGGCAATGGTGCCGCCTTTATATTCATAGGCAGGCATCACCGTGTTTTGCAGCGCATCCAAATATTGGGCAACCTGCATTTTGATATCGGTCATGGCTTTGATGTAGAGAGGATTTTCGCCCAAACCGCGCGGATTTAAGGTATCCACGGCTCGCGTCACCTCGGACTCGATGGACGGGCGCTCTTTTAAAAACTGCTCTCTCGTAACCGAAGAATCCGATGGATTTAAAAAGTGAATCACAAACTTGTCAAGCTTCGAGACTGCCTCCTGCGCCGTGCTGACGCGCACGTATGCACTCGACAGCACCACGTCGATGGATGAGGCTGCCGAGATCCCCGCCACCGAGGATTTGATCCCGGCGATGGCAATTATCAAGGTTAAGATGATGACGACAAAGAAGCTGCACAACAGTTTGAGCTTGATGCTCATGTCTAAGAAGAAGCGCATAAGAATGATCCTGCCACTACGTTCTGCTTATATACACATACACAAAAGTTCGGGACTGATTAGATTTAGTTATATTCCCAATGGTGAATTATCCGCTAAAAACAGATCCAATGCATCAGACAAAGGTTCGTTATTACGCAATAATCGACAATTTTTTTAAAAGATTTTGCAGAAAGTTGTGATCTAGATCACGCTTTGAGAGAATCAGGGGATTTTTCGAATAAAATCAATAGGTTAGCTTTGCTTATGACTGCAAATTATTGACAGCATTAAAGCTTTTGCCTGCCTTATTGAGCAAATTTCTCTTAGAATGAGTGTGAATTTAAGTTGTACGTTTTGGCGATTGTGCTATCATGCCCGTATACTGAGAGGTTGTGGGCATGGAAGACGAAAAATTAGTACGATTTGTCGGGCGCATGATGCCCATCTTAAATGAAAAGCAAAGAAGACTTTTCCTTGGTTGCTTGACCGATTTTTTAGGCAGAGGCACTGCTGCAAAGCTTCAATCTATTACTAAAGTTTCGCGAGTCACCATCAACCGCGGCAGAGAGGAAAGCGAGCAGATCCAAGAAGATCCGATAGCACGTCCCAAATCATCCGAGCTTGAGT
>CAZYXT010000174.1:0-2488 GCA_964651505.1 uncultured Enterobacterales bacterium | reverse complement strand
CCACTCGGGGGCAGGCGCTAAAATGTGATCTCTTAGACTATATGCGTTTCACCTAGGATTAATTAAGAGCTGATGTTGCGCAAAGACATTATCGGCCCATTTTTCGACATCATAGCACAGCCTTGTGCCTTGCACGGACTGAACCTTGGTGATTGCAAGATTTAACCCCGGCATCGAAGGCCCGGGTTTCTGCGCAGCCTGTGGTGCAGAGCCTGCGGTTTTAACCTTGGCAGGGGATAGGGGATCATGAAAAAAGAGCCTTGCGGCTCTTTTTTCTAGCAATAACTCTTACCCTTAAGAAGGCTATTTTGTAACCTTCTTGAAGCGCAGGCGGTGGGGCTTGGCCTCTTCGCCCAGCTCCTTTTTCTTCCAGGCTTCATACTCGGTGTAATTGCCCTCGTAGAAGCGGATCTTGCCTTCGTCGGAGTAGTCCAAAATATGGGTGGCGATGCGGTCGAGGAACCAGCGATCGTGGGAGATCACCATGGCAGAGCCCGGGAACTCGAGCAAGGCGTTTTCCAGGGCACGCAGGGTTTCCACGTCCAGATCGTTGGTAGGCTCGTCCAAGAGCAACAAGTTGCCGCCTACTTGCAGCAGTTTGGCAAGCTGCAAACGGCCTCTTTCGCCGCCTGACAGATCGCCCACGCGTTTTTGCTGATCGGTGCCTTTGAAGTTGAAGCGGCCGATGTAGGCGCGCGAAGGGATCTCATAAGAGCCGATGCGCAGGATGTCCTGACCGTGAGAGATCTCCTCAAAAACGGTATTGTCATCCTTCATCTCGTCGCGGAACTGCTCGACGTAGGCCGTAACCACGGTGTCGCCAAGCTTGATGGTGCCGCTGTCAGGTTGTTCGATGCCCGTGATCATCCTAAAGAGGGTGGACTTGCCCGCGCCATTGGGGCCGATGATGCCCACGATGGCTCCCTTGGGGACGGTAAAGGACAGATCGTCAATCAAGACCTGATCCCCATAGGCCTTCTTTAAGTTTTTGACCTCCAAGACCGTGTCGCCCAAGCGCGGCCCCGGCGGAATGTACAGCTCGTTGGTCTCGTTGCGCTTTTGATAATCGACGCTTGAGAGCTCCTCAAAGCGGTTCAGGCGGGCCTTGGATTTGGCGTGGCGGCCCTTGGCGCCTTGTCTTACCCACTCAAGCTCGCGCTCGATGGACTTGCGGCGGGCCGATTGGGTGCTCTCTTCAATCTTTAATCTTTGATCTTTTTGATCAAGCCAGCTTGAGTAATTGCCCTGCCAGGGGATGCCCTCGCCGCGGTCAAGCTCCAAGATCCAGCCTGCCACGTTATCGAGGAAGTAACGATCGTGGGTGACGGCTACCACGGTGCCCGGGTACTGATGCAGGAATTGCTCAAGCCAGTCGACCGATTCGGCATCTAAGTGGTTGGTGGGCTCGTCCAACAGCAGCATGTCGGGCTTTTCCAAAAGCAGCCTGCACAAGGCCACGCGGCGGCGCTCGCCGCCTGAAAGCACTTTGATCTGCTTGTCAAAATCGGGCAGGCGCAAGGCATCGGCAGCCTTGTCTATCTGTACGTCAAGATTATGGCCATCCTGAGCCTGAATGATTGCCTCAAGCTCGGCCTGCTCTTTGGCCAGGGCATCAAAGTCGGCATCCTCTTCGGCGTAGGCGGCGTAGACTTCATCAAGACGCGCCAAAGCATCCTTGACCTTGGCAAAAGACTCTTCGATGACCTCTTTGACGGTCTTTTCAAGATCCAACACCGGCTCTTGGGGCAGATAGCCAATCTTGATGCCGGGCTGGGGACGGGCCTCGCCTTCGTAATCTTGGTCGACCCCGGCCATGATCTTGATTAGCGACGATTTGCCGGCGCCGTTGAGGCCGAGCACGCCGATCTTGGCTCCCGGGAAGAAGGAGAGGGAAATATCTTTTAGGATCTGTCGTTTGGGAGGGACAATCTTGCCCACCCGGTTCATGGTGAATATAAACTGCGCCATTAATAATCCTCGTTAAAAATACGTGGACTATTGTAGCAACCCGGCCTGTATTTGTCTGCAAAAAAGGGCTGCCGGGCGGGTGCGTTTGCAGTTTAAAATATGGCAATTTCATTGACCCACTCAGATCACATTTTGAGGTGATGGGTGGGATTGCAATTTTAGTCATTTTGTGATTTGCGGGCAGCCAATGTTGACCCCGGCTGCCTGTCCGAATTCCTGAGGAAGGCTCCTGTTTGCATATTATCTCTCTTCAAGCCCAAATTCTCCTTTGCTTTAGAAGCTGCTAAGAGCAGATTTTTAACCCTCTCTCATGACTCAGGACCGGCGGTCCTGAGGAAGCTTTTTCCCCCTCACGCAAAAATCGGCCATTTTACGGCCTAATCTGCAGTCCCGGCATCAGCCTGAGGCACTCAAGACGATGTTCCGACCGATCTCCGACCCGTCCCGGCTAAGATCTGCTCCGCCCCAAAAATGCCAATTTCTAAATTTGTGATCTTATGCGGTATTTGAAATTGCCATA
>CAZYXT010000173.1:0-2492 GCA_964651505.1 uncultured Enterobacterales bacterium | reverse complement strand
AGTTTAGCAGATTTTTGAGCTCAAGTTAGCATAGGTTAATTAAAATTAGCCTAAACTTACTAAATTTTAACGCCGGGCCCCTTAACCCAGGTCAGAGTGCGCATGGCATTGAGCACGGCCAAGATGCACAAGCCCACGTCGCCCAAGATGGCAAGCCAGATGCCGGCCATGCCCATGGCACCCAAGATCAAGATGATAAGCTTGGCGGCAATCGTAATGAACATGTTTTGCTTGGCAAGGCTGAAAGTGCGGCGCGAGAGCCTGATGGCCTGCGGGATCTTCAAAAGATTATCCTGCATCACCACCACATCCGAGGCTTCAACGGCAGATGCCGAGCCAAACTGTCCCATGGCAATGCCCACATCCGCCGAGGCCAGCACGGGAGCATCATTGATGCCGTCGCCCACGTAGCCTGCAACCTTGTATTTTTGCTTGATCTCATTGAAGGCATTGAGCTTATCCTCGGGCAATTGTTCGCTTCTTACATCATCAAGCTTGAGGCTGTCAGCCACCCTTAATGCCGCTTCCTTCTTGTCACCCGTGATCATGGCCGTTTTGATGTTAAGCTTTTTGAGCTCGTCAAAAAGTTCATGGCTTTCCTCTTTGAGCTCATCAAACATGCTGACCGCTGCAATCAGCACGCCGTCTTTGACCAAGAAGATCTCGGTGCCGGCCTTTTGAGGCTCAAGATCCAATTTTGCCCCGAGTTTTTGCACAAACTGCCTGCGTCCTGCGCCGACGTGATGTCCTTCGATGTCGCCTTCCAAGCCAAAGCCTGCGCTTTCGGTGACATTTAAAGCCTCAACCGTCCTTACCCCCTGCTCCTGACCGTAGCGCTTGATGGCAGCGGCGATGGGATGGGTGCTTTGAGCCTCCAGGGCGCACAGATAAGCCAAGGCATCAGGATCGCGGCTTATAAACTCTTCTACCTTAAAGCGGCCATGGGTTAAGGTGCCGGTCTTGTCAAAGCACAAAGCCTTAAGCTTGGCCATATTTTCAATATAGATGGAGCCTTTGACCATCACGCCTGTTTTGGAGATGGCGCCCAGCCCGCCAAAGAAGGACAGAGGCACCGACAAAACCAGGGCGCAGGGGCAGGAGACGACCAGGAATACCAAGGCTCTTTGCAGCCAATCGGCAAAGCTCTCTTCGGGCACAAACAGGGGCACGAGGGCCAGCAAAACAGCACAGCCTACCACGATGGGGGTGTAATAGACGGCAAAGCGGGTGATCAGGGCCTCAGGGCGCGACTTATTCATGGCCGCATCTTCGATAAGATTGATGAGCCTTGCAATGGAGCTGTTTTTGTAGTCCTTGGTGACAATAAGCTCGATGACCGATTGCAGGTTGATGCCCCCTGATGGGATCTCAAGGCCTTTGGTGAAGCTTACGCTTTGCGACTCGCCTGTCAAAGCCGCAAGATTGATCTCCGCTCCCTCTCCTACCAAGATGCCGTCGAGGGCTATGGCCTCGCCTGCAAGCACTCTGATCTTCTGCCCGATCTTGACCTTGCGGGGCTTGACCAGCTCTTCGCTGCCGTCTTCATTTATAAGGCGCACAACGGAGGGCTTGAGTTTGACCAATGATGTGATCTCCTGATGAGAGCGGCCTTGGGCATAATGCTCAAAGCACTCGCCAATCTTATAGAAGATCATGACGGCCAGGGCCTCAGGATAATCGCCCAACGCAAAGGCCCCGAAGGTTGCCACCATCATCAAAAACTCTTCTGACATGCGATAACGCTTGACCAGGGTTTTGATGGCATCGACGATGACATCGCGCGCCACCAGGATGTAGGCTGCCCCAAACAATGACAAGGTCACGACCCAGGGCAGCTTAAGGCAAAGCAACATGGTCATGACTATAAGCCCCGTCAACAGGGAAAATCTTTCAAAAGGTTCGATGCTTTTGAAAAAATTAACCATGGCGTTCACCTCTCATGCTTCTTCATAAAATCACTTTACCTGACGACAAGTTTTGTCAAATTTAATCTTTAAGCTCAATGACGATGCCATCTTCCATGCCGTCGGCGGTCATTTGCGCCTTTTGCACCATCTCATCTTCATCCGCATCATCAGAGACCTCCAAGATGAGCGAGCTCATGGCATAATTTAAAGAGGCATCGGCCACCCCCTCAATCTTTTTTAACAGGCTTTCAAGCTTCATGGCGCAATGGGGGCAGTCAAGACCTTGAATGTTGCAGCGAATCTTCATGTTTTTCTCCTTCAAATGCGTAAAACAAGTTCTTCTTTAAAGATGGCTTTATTATATCAAGTATGAACATATGTTCATACGTAAAATCAAAAATTTTTGATTATGCTCAGGTTGTGCTCAAATGCCGCCACTCTGTGCAGCGATGACTTCTTTATCCTGCGCTTATAACTTGCATTTATGCCCTCTTAAAAACCTAAATCCCCAAAATAAATTCTTGTATCAATAAAATCCAAAATCCTTCCATTTATAACCCCTTGAATTTACAGGGGTTTTAAATT
>CAZYXT010000172.1:0-2561 GCA_964651505.1 uncultured Enterobacterales bacterium | reverse complement strand
CGTTGACATCCCAGCCTTGCAGATAATCGCCCTGAGCGGTTACGATGTAGCCGTCTTTAGTACCACTAATATGAAAAAACCGCATAAGCATGCGGTTTAGAGCAAGATTTTTTGTTAATTTCTAATGGGGGTAGTTTTTTGGCCTGGTTACATGCCCATTTTGTATGCCGCCTCCAGGATTTTGAGATCAACTTTGGGCACGAGCTCTTCGGAGCGGGTGGTCCTCAGCCCCAGGGATTTGCGCACCGTGGGAAGGGTGCTGAACGGGTTCAGGGGAGTAAGGCCCACGATCTCAAGTAACAGATCGGTGTCGTCGGCTTTGCCTTGTTTTAAAAGCTCAAGGTAGCGCTCGTAGACTGCGTGATCGTCATCAAGTTCATCCCCGCCTTGAATGGTGCGGCCTTTTTTGAGCCCGGCTTTGCCGTACAGTCCAAAACAGGAGCGAACGTCCATGAAGATCCGATTTTCGGGAGTGGCAGAGGGCAGGGGCACCAAGCGGGCATCCTTGAGGGCATCGATGATCTGCTCGCAAGACATCTTAACGTCCTTGAGCTCCAGCTTCTCTTGCAGCGCACGCAAAAGCTGTAGCGAGAGCATGCACAAATAGCAGTGGGCGATGATGTGATCTTTGAGTCTGACGTACATGGGGCGCAAAGACAGATTGCTCTTGAGCACCCTGAAGCTGTCCTCGATGTCCACGAGCATCTTGTAGCGCTGTAAAATCTGCAAGTCGGTCAAAGGCTCGGAGGTATCGGCAGGCGGCTGATAGACGTAGGCTGCGTAGCCTGCGATGGCCTTGCGCTCTTCTATCGCCTCCTCTTTGACAGCGATGGCTCGAAATTGCTCTTTGTCGATGCCGACGGCCGCTTCCTTTTGGGTTTTGAGCAAGGCCCTCCAGCCTGTGCCGCAGGGATTGCCAAGCAACTCGCCATTCTCGATGGCTTTGCGGGCCTTGGCAATTTGATTGGTCAGCTCCTGCATGTCGCGCCGGGCTCTGACAGGTGACCAGGTGTAGATGATTTTGCATTGGAGCTTGACCAATTTGCGCTTGGGTTTGCCGCTCTTGGTTAATTCCCCGTCCTCGCAGGGGACGCAGGCTCTCTTTTCAATGACGGAGCTTTTGAAGCGGAAGGTGTTCAAGTCAAGCTCTTCATCGGACTCGACCGGGACGCCGTTGTCAAAGACGATGTTGCGGTAGCCTGCGGCATCGAGCATCTCCTTGCGCTCGCCGGGTTTTTGATAGCTGACCTTCTGCGCCACCACAAACCCAAGTCCCGGATCGCTGATGTGGGACAAAGATTGAGTGGAGTTCAGTCCGCGATCGGCCACAAAGTAGACATCCTGCACCTGATATTTTTTCTGCAGGCTCTCCAGCATGGGAGGGATGGTCCTAAGCTCGGAGATGTTGCCTGCAAAGACTTTACAATCAATGGGGAAACCTGTTTGATCGATGGCCAGAGCCATGGTCACCAGGGGCTCGTGCCTTCCTTCTTTGGACATTCCGCGCATGCGGATGATATCGTCCTTGTGCAGCTGCAAGGCAAAGGCTAGATCATTTTCATACTGCTCGCTTTTCAATACTTCATCAAGCTGCTCCTCTGTGTAACCCATCTTGCGGTAGGGCACAAGGTACTCTTCGGCAAAACGGATCACCTGCCGGGTCAGATCATCGTAGGGAGTCTCAAAATAAGTGTTGGTGCAGTCAAAGAAGGCTATCTTGATGCGCTCTTTGCGAGCGGCCAGACGGGTTTTGACGGTGTGCTCGATTATCTTGTCAAAGTGCCGGCGGATGAAGTCGAGGCCGCCGTAAAAACTGTCTTGGTTTATGTCCTGCCAGGGGCAGTAAAAGTAATCGGCCTTCTTGGCGTAGGCTTGCAGGTAAGAGGATGGATCTAAGATTTTGGCGGTCGCCAGGTAGAACAGCAGATCGTTCATCTTCCAGCTTATTTTCATTTTTTCGTACCTTTGCAGGTAGTCGATTTTGTAGGTAAGTCTTAACTCTTTCTCCCAGATGTTTTTAAAAGCCAAATGGCCGTAGTTCAGGGCATGGAGCTTAAATTTGAGCCGGAGCTCATCAGGTTTCTTTTGTTCGTCGTCACCTTCAACTGCAGGCGGCGTCGGCAGGCGGCAGGCAGCCTCCAGGAGCTTGTTGTTGGCCTCTCTTTCCAAGCCGGCCGTCAAGATCTTGCGTCTTTTCTTGTCCTCGTACTGCTTCCTAAACTCCTCGGGAAGCTTGTCCCACAGCCCGTAATTTTTTACCACCACCTTTTTGGGGTTATTGGTACCCCTCACATACACGGACTTCATCAAGAACAGGTACGTCCGGCCTTTAATGGTTTTCTTGAGCAGATACATAGAGCACCCCTAACGTCTACACCTTCTGCACCCATTATAACATATCTACCCCCAAATACACCCAGTAAAATTAAATATTTTTTAGGCGCGAACCCCCCATGGCTAAGCCATTTAGGAGGGTTTAAAGGGCTATAGTGGTACTAAAAACGGGTAAAGGTTGACGGCGTGCAGCCGCGTCAGACCATCCCGGCTCCTGCGCAGCTTTT
>CAZYXT010000171.1:0-2602 GCA_964651505.1 uncultured Enterobacterales bacterium | reverse complement strand
CGCTTTATACAGCGGCAGCTTAGCCTGTCTTCTGCGCCGGCGGATTATTGCAGTGGACGCTTTGATGATTGAGTCACTCTCTTTGAGGCAAGATCGCTCAAAGGGACAAGCGTAATTTGAAGCCTGGGCTTTGATGCCGCTTGTGTCTAATTTTGCGTGATGCACGCTTAATTTTGCCTGAGAGGCAGATGTGCAAAGGGGGCTGTTGCATTATGATGAAGATAAAAGAATAAAGCATGTTGCGCAGGTTTGGAATTGAGCATGAAAGTTGAAGATCTGTATAAGCATTATCAAGGCTGCACGCTAACCTCGGGGCAGGATGCGGTGGTCAGGGCGCTGTGTGACTTTTTCAACAGCTCCGATCAGGTTTTTATGCTGTGCGGCTACGCAGGCTCGGGCAAAACTTTTTTGCTCAAAGGCCTGCGCGATTTCCTCGTCAACGAGGCGCATATTTACACCATGCTGCTCGCTCCCACAGGCAAAGCTGCCCGCGTGCTCGAGCAGAAAACAGGCTTCGGGGCGACCGTCTACTCGGATATCTACACATATCCTCCCGAATATCGCAAATTCAATCTTGAAAAAACCAAGCGCAGTTTTGAGTACAGGCTGGTCTTTGATTTAAATGACAAGAATCGTCTGCCTTATGATCTCGTCTACATCATCGATGAAGCTTCATTGGTTTCAGACCTGTTCTCAGACAGCGATCCCTTGGTATTCGGCTCAGGCAAGCTTTTGACCGATGTGCTCCGGTATCTTGAGCTTGAGAATTACAAAGGACGCAAACTGATCTTGGTGGGAGATAATGCGCAATTGCCTCCCGTGGGCATGAATAAGTCACCGGCCTTGAGCGTCAAGTATTTTGCAGAGCATTTCCCCAAGCTTAAGGTGCGCACGGTGCTGCTTGATGAGGTGGTAAGACAAAGAGCAGAATCGACCATCCTGGCCAACGCAACCTCTTTGAGAAAGCAGCTGGCAGGCAGGCATCTGACCGGCATGAGCTTTGTTTATGACGGCACCGAGTGCAGGGAGCTTGCCTTACAACAGCTCGTGGATTCGTATTGCTCCTATACCAAGGATATCGGCTTTTCCAAGGCGGCGGTGATCTGCGCCACCAATGAAATGTGCTTTAACTTCAATGCCCTCATCAGAAGCAGGCTCTTTCCTTGCAAAAAGTACGCGCAGGTGCACGATTATCTGATAGTCATGACCAACAGCCATTTGTATGAGTTGAATAACGGCGATTTTGTCAAGATCTTGGAGATCTTAAGGGCGCACGAAAAATTTGAAGTCAGAGTGCCGCAGCGCCAAAAAGCGGGAGGTCAAAAAGAGTACCAAGATGTCCTGCTCTTTTTTATGACGGCCAAGGTGTTTATGCGCTTCAACGGCAAAACCTTTGTCAATGAAGTCACCATCCTTGAAAATCTGCTGTACAGCAATCACAGGGAGATCGCGGACACAGAGTACAGAGCCTTGTTTATCCTGGCCAACCAACAGTTTAATCAGCAACACCCCAAAAAGGAGCGCGAGGACTTTGAGGACGAGCATTCCTACCAAGAATACATCAAACAGCGGCGCAAGATGCGCTCCATCTTCTTTGCCTCAAACCATTATTTGAATGCCTTGAGGGTTAAATTCGGATATGCCGTCACCTGTCACAAAGCCCAAGGCAGCGAATGGGACAGGGTCTATGTCAATTGCGATCACCACCAAAAGAGGGCCATGAGCGAAGAATACTTTCGGTGGATGTACACTGCCATTACCCGCGCCCAACGCGAGCTGTTTTTAATAAACCCTCCTGCTGCCCTGGGGCAGACTTTAAAATTCAGCGGGCCAATCGAGGTCCTCATGAGTCAGCCTGCAAGGCAGCAGCCTCAGGCTTTGGAGCCAATCAAAGCCCCCATCAACTATGACGATCTTCTGCCTGAGTTGGAAGATGAATTGCGCGCAAGGGAAGAAGAGGAAGATGACTTTAAGCAAGAGCCAAGCTTCTCTTTTGATAAGGCACCGCAGCCTCGAATGCCCTCAGCCGAACCTCCGGCAGGGCAAACTTTTGCTCCCGGTCCCTCAGGCACATCTTTGCCTCCTGCCACCCTTGCCTCAGCCCAACCTGCTCCGAGGTTTGATGAGCCTTTTGTGTCTGAACCTCCTCCACAGGATTATGATGATGCATGGTATGAGAGTTTGGAGCTGAGCGCAGCGGCCCCCTCAATGCAAACGGGGCAGGAGAACAGTCCTTGGTTTGAACCTCAGGACAGGCAGGGCAGAGTGCAACAAGCTTTGGCGGCCGCGCCGCAAACAACGGCCCCGATCGCTCATGGCGCATCAGCGGATGCCGCATCGCATGGTGTCATGCCCAAGACCGGAGCAGCCTTGAAATCTTTTATAACATCAAAAAGCAATGCCGATCTTAAGCTTCCTCAAAACAGCGCGGTTGCCGATCTTTTAACCCTCAAGATCAAGGAGGTTTTGGCCTTGCACGGTTTTAACCTGACAGCCGTCTCTTTAGAAGATCTTGATTACAAAAAGCGCTATGCTTTAACCATCGACGATCAGGCACTTATGGTCGATATTTCTTACAACGGCAAATATGAAGCAACCGCCG
>CAZYXT010000170.1:0-2725 GCA_964651505.1 uncultured Enterobacterales bacterium | reverse complement strand
GAGAGCTGCGGGGCTGCATGATCCCAAGGGCAGTTCCCGTAAGACAATCAGACGCTGATGAAGAGGTGTCCGGCATGTTTCACATCATTTCTGACAAGACCCAATTTTTCCTTGTCTTTGTACACGACAGGCGTGGACAACACAGTGCTTAAGTGGCTGTACAGCAAGATGATTGCAGGCTACTCCCCCATGGTTCCGACCTTGGGCACCATGTCAACCTTATCCATGGCCTCCATCATGATCATAGGAGGACCGGTGCTTAAGATTGTGCTTCACCACAGGCGCCGCGGCGAAGAACGCTGATTACTGCGCATGAATGACAAAGGGCCGCAAGGTCCTTGTTTTTCCCCGGCCCTCATGCCCCGTCATGCCTGCGAAAGGATCACCCAAAACTTTGCCAAAAGCTTCAAAAGACGCTCAGGTCAGATGCAAGCTCTCATCTTTTGATAAAGCTTTGCTCTTGCAAAAAATACTTTTGCAAGCTTTTTGCAAAAAGGCGCAAAAACTCAAAAAAACTGCCATAATCAGGGTGCCTGCCCATATTTTCATTTGGCATTAGGGCTTGGATTAACTAAAATTCCAAAGAGTAATTGCCTTAACATTTTTATCAGGATCGCCCCATGCTCAATCAAGCCAGAGAACAGTTTTTAAAGATTTTTCGACACGATGCGTCCTGCGGCATAATCATGCTGCTTTTGGTCATTGTGGCTTTGGCTTGTCAAAATTCGGAGTATGCCGTCGATTATCGCGCCTGGCTCAACACCCGCGCAGGTTTTGCTTACGGCTCCTTTGAGCTCATGAAACCATTGCTCTTGTGGATCAATGACGGCTTGATCTCAATATTCTTCTTCTCCATCGGCCTGGAGCTTAAGCATGAGTTTATGGAAGGGCATATGTCGCAGCCGCGCAACATCGTGCTGCCGGCTTTGGGCGCAGTCGGCGGCATCTTGGTGCCGGCGCTGATCTTCTTTTTGTGCAACATGGGCGATCCTTATGCCATGCGCGGCTGGGCCATTCCTACGGCCACAGACACGGCTTTCTCTTTGACCTTGGTGCTGATGCTGGGCAAGAGGGTGCCTTCCTCCTTAAAGGTCTTCTTGCTGTCGCTGGCCATTTTTGATGACGTGGGCGCCATCTTGGTCATTGCGATGTTTTATACCTCCGAGCTTTCGGTCTATGCCTTCACCTTGGCAGGCTTTGCCGTCTTGGTGCTGTTGACCATGAACCTTTTGGGCGTCGCCAAGAGGCTCTTTTACTGCGTATTTGGTTTCCTGCTGTGGCTGTCCATCCTGCAATCTGGAGTGCACGCCACCTTGGCAGGCATCATCACCGCTTTCTTTATTCCTTTGAAAAAGCGCGACGGCACTCCTTTAGCCATGGAGATCTACCACGACATCAAAGGCTATTTGTCCTTTTTCATCCTGCCTTTGTTTGTCTTTGCCAACGCCGGCATCGATCTGTCGGGCATCACCCCTCAGGCCTTCTTCAGCGGCGTGCCCATGGGCATTTTCCTCGGCCTTTTCATCGGCAAGCAGGTTGGGATTTTTGGGATCAGCTATTTGTGCATCCGCTTTAAGTTGTGTGCCATGCCCGAAGGAGCAACCTTCAAACAGCTTTACGGCGTGTGCATTTTAACTGGCATCGGTTTTACCATGTCGCTGTTTATCGACGGTCTTGCCTATCAGGGCAGCGCGATCTTCAGCTACACCGACTCCTTTGCCATCATCGTCGCCTCCGTGCTCTCGGGTGCGGCAGGCTACCTCTATCTGCGCTTTTTCGCCTCAGACGAAAGCGGCGATAAGATAATCTCGGTCAAAAAGCTGCTCAACCGCGGCGAGCAAAAAGAAGAAGCAAAAGATGCCGTTGCCCAAACGGCCGAAGATGAAGCTGTAAAGGATGAGCCGGCCGCCCAGGGCAAGGCAGATGAGGATACAAGCGAGGAGGCCTTGCAAGATGCAAAAGAGCAGGCACAGGATGAAAACCTGACTGATGCATTTGAGGACTCAGACGCTTTGCAAAATGAAAAAGCCCCCGCCGCTGCCAGGGATGCCTCAGAGCAAGAAGACGCCCAAGATCAAAAGGAGCCCTCTGAGCCTGAGCCCGGCGCAGGCCCTGCTTTGGAGCAAAAAGGATTCAATGACATCGAGCCTCCTTTGGTAATGGGCAAAAGCAAGATTGTGATTGCCGACAAGATGCAAGATGAGCCCCAAACTGCAACCATCCCCGAGGCTTCTGCCTTAAAGCAAGATGAAATAGCAGGCACCATCTTTGAAGATCTTGAAGACAAAAAGAGCGCCCCTCAAAAGGAGAGCACCGGCGCCCCCAAAGTCAGAGGCAAAAGCAAGATTGTAATAGAGCTTGAAGATGCGCCTGACGCACTCAAAGCCCAATCCGAAGTCCAAGATCCTGCCTTAGAGCAAGAGCCAATGGATCCTGTTCTCGTCAAAGGCAAGGGTAAAATTGAGATTGAGACCGCAGCTGATGACGATGGCGAAGATCTCATCCAAAAACCCGATGGCGAGCCTGCTCTCAAAGTTAACGACGCCGCGTCACCGGGAGCATCTGTCGAGGATCCCCCTGCTCCCATGCCCAAGCGGATGGGTTAAAGCAGTCTTCAAAAGATGCAAAAGACGACGAAGCTGCAAAAACCGTTAACCTGAAGCTCTATGCAGTCCATGCCGTAGGACACATGACGCAAGGTGATCGCAAAAGAGGTGTGTTTATG
>CAZYXT010000169.1:0-2793 GCA_964651505.1 uncultured Enterobacterales bacterium | reverse complement strand
CGAGGCCGCATGCGCTCTGTAAAACGATACCCTATATTATTTTCGGGGAAGTAGGTTTTAAATAAAGATAACTCGACTATCGGATTTAAAATCCCGAAAGCCGAGTATATAGTTTACTTGATGTTCCGTATTGTGAAGCCATTACCAAAACAACACAATTGCCCCGTTACTGCCTCAAGATCCCAAAGCCCCTGCTCTTGACGCAAAAGCCTCAAGAGAGACTCCGCCCCTGCCCCAAAATAAAGCTTTTTGCCCTGCTCTGTGCCCGGCAACAGTGCTTTAAATCCTGTGAAATTGAGATTTGGATCAAACTTCTTGCGAGGGGTAAAAACCTTGATGCAAAAAGATCTGCCGACCGCCTTGGGATTGCGTTATCTTTAAAGCCGCGGGAGGCTGTGTTTGAAAGCCTACGCAGAAAGTTAAAAATATTTATCAGATCTGCTATTATTCTGCCTGACACCAACGGCCTTCGGGCCTGCTTCCGGGCCCGGCCCGGCCGATACTATAATGCAAGGTTTATATGAGCACAAATATCATCACCAAGCCGCAGACCGACAGCACCATCAGCTGGTTCATAAGTCAGTGCCATTTGCACAAGTATCCTGCAAAGAGCTCCATCATTCACGCCGGAGAGAAGGCTGAAACCCTATACTATATCGCCAAGGGATCGGCCGTGGTCCTGATCAAAGATCATGACGGTCGCGAAATGATCTTAACCTACCTCAATCAGGGCGATTTCATCGGCGAGCTGGGGCTGTTTGATCAATCGGAAAACCCTACCCGCTCTGCCTGGGTGCGCGCCAAAGTGCAATGCGAGGTGGCCGAGGTTTCCTACAGCAAGTTCAAGCAGCTGGTGCAGGTCAATCCCGAAATCCTGATGCGCCTGGCCGCGCAAATGGCCCGCCGCGTCACCGCCACTTCCCGCAAGGTCGGCAATCTGGCCTTTTTGGATGTGACAGGCCGCATTGCCCAGACTCTGGTCAATCTTGCCCATCAGCCCGAAGCCATGACCCACCCCGACGGCATGCAGATCAAGATCACGCGCCAGGAAATCGGACAGATCGTAGGCTGCTCGCGCGAGACGGTGGGACGCATCTTGAAGATGATGGAAGAGGACAATCTGATTTCGGCTCATGGCAAGACCATCGTTGTCTACGGCACCCGTTAACTAAGGAGAATGTATGGCATCTTTACTGGAACGCGGCATTCACTCTTTTAGCAAGGAAGATTTGCTGGCCTGCTCGAGGGGCGAACTCTTTGGCAAAGGCAATTCGCAGCTTCCTGCCCCCAATATGCTGATGTTCGACAGGATCACCGCCATTCACGCCGACGACGGCGAACATGGTCTGGGCAGGATCACCGCCGAGCTGGACATCGATCCCTCTTTGTGGTTCTTTGAGTGCCACTTCCCGGGCGATCCCGTGATGCCGGGCTGCCTGGGCCTTGATGCCATGTGGCAGCTGGTGGGCTTTTTCTTGGGCTGGAGAGGCGGACCTGGCAAAGGGCGCGCTCTGGGCGTCAATAAGGTCAAATTCAAAGGCGAAGTGCTGTCCGATGCCAAGCTGGTCACTTATGTCATCGACATCAAGCGCATCATCGAGCACGGCAAGCTCATCATGGGCATTGCAGACGGCAAGCTGTTCGTGGACGGCAAACACATCTATACGGCAGAAGATCTGCAAGTAGGCCTGATCCCTCCTGCCAAAGCCTGATGGCAAAACCATTTATGCCCGGGGGCCGATTCCCCGGGTCTCAGTTTGAGGGCTCTAAGCTGTCTTGGTCCCAAAGCGCTCTTCAAATGACAGCACCGTCTTTTGCAGCCTCTCATCAAGCCTTTTTAAGGCCTGCTCCCTGAGCTTTAAGTCTATGCCGTAATAAGCTTCGGCCACGGAGCCTGCCATGGCCCCCATGGTGTCGGTGTCACCGCCGAGCCTTACGGCCAAGGTTACGGCCTCCTCAAAGGATTGTGAGTCCAAAAAGCATCTTAGTGCATAAGGGACCGTATCCATGCAGGTTGCGCTCCATCTGTAATCGTCATAGGAGATCTCAAGATTGTAAAAATGCTTCTGCACATATGAGCAGATCTCAGCCTTGCTCTTTGAGATCCTGCCCAAAAATACCGCACAGGCAATCGCCTCGGCGCCCTTTAAGGCCTCTTTATGACAATGCGAAGGCAATGTGACGGCATCGGCCAGCGCCCGCACCTCATCAAGGCTGCGCCCTGCCCAGCCGCAGGGGCTTACGCGCATGGCAGCCCCGTTGCCAAAGGATGGAACCGCTGCGCTTTGACCTCTGATAAAACTTGCAAACATTGCCCCGTAGCCTGCGTCAGGGTACAAATTGCCATACTTTTTTAAAGACTGATCTGCAATCTTTGCAAGCCGTGTGGGATCACGTGTTGCAAGCAGCGCCTCGCACACTGCGGTCGTGAGCACCGAATCGTCGGTAATGCGGCCTCCACAGAATAATTGAATCTTGGCGGTGCGGTCAAATTCGCGCCACTCGTAAGGATTGCCTGCAATATCGCCGATAATCGCGCCCAACATAAAATCTTGCTCCTAAAAAACAGCCCCCGGGAACCCTGCCCATGCTTGTCGCAGGGCGCCGCATTGACGGCAGACACCTGCCATGCCCAAATAGATTTGTCTTATTTTGCATGCCCATGTCTTTTTCGTTGCAAAACAGACTGACTTTGCAAAAATGAACGCTTCATGGGCTCGGGGCGCTCGCAATTTCGGCCTTTTTGGTCAGAGCCTGACCTTATTTTTGCCAATGAAGGGGCTTAAATCAACA
>CAZYXT010000168.1:0-2845 GCA_964651505.1 uncultured Enterobacterales bacterium | reverse complement strand
GAGAGCCGCAGGGCTGCATGATCCCAAGGGCAGTTCCCGTAAGACAATCAGACGCCGATGAAGAGGTGTCTATCATGTTTCACATCATTTCTGACATGACCCAAAAAAATAAGGCTTTGCAGGAGTCTGCACGCCATCGCGCAGGGCGATAATCTATTCCCTCATGCAATCACCCTGATAAAGCCATTAAGTTTGATCAAGGCATTAAATCCTTACGACCAATCCAAGGTGACAAGCTCTGCCGCTGTGACCTTAAAATGATTGTCGCAAGGAGGCAAAAAGACTCCTGCGACAGGATGTTTCGGGGTGCCTTATTGTCAGGCAGCAGGGAAAAGATCGTGCAAAAGGCAAGACAAGTGTCCGCAGATTTCGAGAGGTTCTTCAGCAAGATCAGGCGGCTTGAGTTTTTGGGATCTTGCTTTTAAGGTTGAACTCCTTGTCCCGAGGAGAGTTCTTTTGCCAAAGCAGGGCATACTCTTCTTGCAAGTTAAAACATAAATGGCTTGGCACGCCGTTGCTCGGGGGGCAGGGTCAGCTCATAGAGCTCGCCCAGACTTTGTCGTTCATGCGCTTTAAGATCGAAAAACACCCCATTGAGCTTCCCTTTGCTGCCATCTTCGGTGACAAGCTGCAAGGCCTTGTTATTCAAAACAGGCAGAGTGCTTTTGTCGATATCGTCCATAAAGGAGAGAAAGCCTTCTACGTCATTCCAAGGGAAAGTATGTCCTGCTGCCGTGTACAAAGGCAGATCGTAGTGCCACCAGCGGCTTTTGACCAGGCGTTCGATGATGCTTTCTTTAAAGCGCATTTTGATGATCTTGGCGGGGTTGCCCGCCACTATGGCATAGGGCGGGACATCCTTGGTGACCACCGATCCTGCTCCTATTACCGATCCCGTGCCGATCACCAAGGGTCTGGAGGCTACGACTAACACCCGTGCTCCTATCCAGACGTCATGGCCTATGAGCACGTTTTGGAAGCGAGCTGCATCCTTGACCATCACTGCAAGCTTGGTGCGCCCCTTAAGATACGGGGCTTTTAAGTAAGTTTGGGCGGCGATGCGCATGCTTTCGCTTTTGAACATCGTTGAGGTGGTGAAGTTTTGCAGAGGATGGGAGAGCAGGCCTATGGTCACATCATGGGCGATGGAGCAATAGCGGCCTATCATGGCTTGGGCAATTGAGGTGCGGCTGTTGGCATAGGAGTATTGCATAAGGCCGGTGTTTGTTAAGCTTACACCATGCCACGTGATCACGGGGGCTCCAAAAGTCAATGGTCCTGCCACAGAGCAGGAGCCGCGGCAATAAAAACCATGCTCGCACAAAGCACGAACAAGGCTGGGAGAAAGGGTCGGCATAGGCACCGGTTCAACATACACAATAATAAAAAGTGCGTAAAAATTAGCCGATCTCTCTCTCTCTCTAGCAAGTTCTTTTATTAAATGTCGTGACATTGCTCACAAAATCTAAAACATCCGGGAATTTTTAACAACCGATCTGTCCGCAGATTAATTTGAGGCGTCAATCTTTTTTGGCACAATCTTCCTTCCGTTTGATTGGGGTACAATCACAAGGAGCACATGGCAATTTCTTGGGGATGAGGTTTAAGTGAGAGTTTCAATCAGGCTTCCCGGCAATGAGGGGTTCAAGAGCTCCGATCTGGCCATTGCTCCCTTGTCCCGGGTATTCGATAAAACCACGGCCTCTTATAAGTTCTTTTGGTTTTTGTCTTTGCTTGAGCTTCATGGCAGAAGCATGAGCACAAGATCGGGCGTCATTGTGCCCGCTCTTGAAGGTGCAGCACAGCCTTTATCCTTTGCCTCGCTTGCCGCCATGATGATTGCCAAGGCCTGGTATCCCATCACCGTATTCAAGCTCAGCTTCGGGGCTTATGACAGCCTTAGCAAGATCATAGCGCAATTGCTTGACAAACCTCAGATTTTTGCACAGCCGGATCCTCCTTTGGATCCCTTGACGCAGGGGAGCTGCGATGAGGAGGTTTATGACGCCTTGTGTCTTGCCATGCAGCGCAGCTTGAAGCTTAAGCGCAAGATCTTGGATGATTTGTGCACCTATGTGCCTTATTACTTCTTAACCCCGTGGCTCTCTTATGCCAAGACCCAATCCCAATCTAAGATCATAAGTTTAAGCAACCTTGATGAAGGCTGCCTTTACAAGATCATAGGCAAGCCCGGAGGCCTTGATAACAGCATCGTAATCAATGAGCTGTGGTCGGATTATCTTCTTGAGCACCGCAAGATCTTGGAGGATTTTGCGACCTTATCCTTGGTCAACTTCTTGGAAAGGCGCAACCCTGTGGTGCCCAACATCATCAACAAGCTCGTAAGGCCCCTTGAAAGAGAAAACCTGACCTCTGCCAAGATCTACTTTAACTCCTACCTGCAAGGAGCCGGCCATGCAGTGCGGAGCATCTATACCTCGGAGATTTTGGGAGCAGGGAGCAAATTTGCCGTGGATCACTTTTTGCCCTGGTCCTTTGTCGGGCACAATGAGATCTGGAATCTCTGCCCCATCGATCAAAGCACCAACAGTTCCAAATCAGACAAGCTGCCTGATCTTAAGATCTTCTTGCCAAGGCTGGCGCAGTTTCACCGCGATGCCTTGAAGGTGAACTTCGCCAAGCTCATGGCGGCCCTGCCCGATGGCAGGAGCCAAGGCAATGTCGTCTTTGCCAAGGGAGAAAAGAAAGCCTTCAAGGAGGCAGGACAAAGCTATGCCGAGGGCTTGCGAGTAAGCCTGCCCAAACTTAATGCCATGAGCAATGCGCAGTTTGAACAGTGCTTTTACGACACCCTGTATCCTTTATACCTGCAGGCTCGCAACCT
>CAZYXT010000167.1:0-2925 GCA_964651505.1 uncultured Enterobacterales bacterium | reverse complement strand
GAACCTGCCTTCGCGGCCGGAAGCCTTATAGGTGATTTTGCCGTCCTTGTCATAGACGTCGACCATGTCGGGAAACTTCTTTAAGCAAAGATAGACAATATCGCAGATGGCATCGACAACCGGAGCGCTGCAGCATTGGCGGGCCTTCTTTAATGCCTCTTTGAAGCGCGTGCTCTTGCAATCGTATTGGCATTGCACCACCACCGCCGAGTCGATGGCATAAAGCAGGTTGATAAGATAATACACGGTCAGCAAAGCGCTGTTGCGCTCGTTAAGCTCCGTAAGCTTGGTCTCAAACCCTTCGGGGAAGCCGTTCTTTCTGATATCGCGGAGATTTTTGGCAAAGTCGGCAAAAAAGTCGCAGCCCTTGGGAACCAGCAGGCTGTTGTAGATTTTAAGCAGCCCCGAATCTTCGAGGTATTGATGCAGAGGACGGCGCAAATGGGTCAGGCAGGGAGTATGCTGTATTTTGATGCCGTACTCCTCTTCAAGCACCTTAAGCGCCTTCTGATAGCCCGTGTAGCCGTCCGTGGTCAGGGTTTTGATTTTGCCCGGGGTGCTGTCTTTGAGAATTTCCACGGGCACGCTGTGATTGCGGGTGGGACTTAACACGCAGAAGTTGGCCTTGATGGGTGAGGTCCATGAGGTGTTGACCGTCCACAGTTGCGAGAGGCGCAAGCCTCCCTTGGGAGCCTTGCCGGTCTTTTCCAATCCCGGGGAAAGCAGCTCGATCTCCTGAGGGGTCATGTCGACCTTGATGGTGGTCTCGTCCATGAGCACGCCCTCGCTGTTTTCCAGAACTTCCTTTCTGATTTGGGCGGCCGCAGGACGCATGAAGGCTCTGGCAAATCCTATCATCCAGCTTATGACCTGCTGCTTTTCGACATTAAGGCCCAAATCGGTAAAAAATCGATGCACCCTGGACTTGGGCAGCGACAGCTCGGTGAGCATCGCGCTCATGTGCACCATCAGGCCCACGGTTACGCAGCTTTTGATGAATAAGGGACTGCAGGCATAAGATTGGGCATCAAAGGCATGGGGATTGATAACCTCGGTGCCGTCCTCCAATTTCAGCAGGGCATCTTGAGTGCTGATCTGCTTGGAGACTGCCAGCGGGGCGCATTTGTTGGCAAGCCAAATCAGCTTGAGCGCCCAATCCTTTTGCAGTCGCGAGCCTTTTGCGATCTGATCGCGCAATCCGGCCTCTTCGAGTTTTTCTCCATACAGCTCCAAGAAGCTTTCCAATGTGCCGTGCTTGGCGTAACACAAGCCCGCGTCATATTGCAATTGCTCGCACATCTTCATGCGCTCGGAGGCAGAAGCATCGCAGGGCAGCTTCTTGCCGCGCTCGTAACGCTTCTTGATGTCCGAGGGGATGTTGCGGGTCTCTTCAATGATCTTTCTGAACAAAGAGATCATCTCGCCGCGAGAGCCGTCAGGGGGAGCCATGTCTTTAAGAGCATCACATAAGCCCAGGCTTAAGCTGTCGTCGGCCCCGGGCGTTGCCTTGAGCCTGCTGCCCTCGGGGGTGTCCTCCACGGTGACGCAGGCTCTCTTGGTAAGCTCGTCTAAGGCCTGTTTGAGTTTGGATTTGGAGCTGTTCTTGAAGAAGGGATTGCTGACAATCAGCTCGACCATCCTAGCAATCTCGGTTGTCTTGCATTTGGCCTCGTCGCGGGCCTCCTGCTCTTGCTCTGACAATTGCGCCGCATCGATGATGCTCTCTTTTAAGCTCTCCAGATCATGCTTGAGCATACACCCTGACAGATTGCTGATGGGGTTGAAGACAAGCTCCCTGGGGACGGGCTCCACGGGGTTGATTTCGATGGTGGCCCCGCAGTTTGAGCAGCTTGCCAGATAGACGCCGCTTGAGACGTAGACCACCCTGTCGTTGATCCAGGCCAGATAAGGCTGCTGGCGTTTGGGAGAGGGCTTGACCTTAAATTCATGGGTGCCCCCGCAGTCTGCGCACCATTTTCTTAAGATGAGGTTGCCGTCTTTGCCTTCCTGCACGTCCATCGAAGCGTAGATGTTAAGCTGCTCGAGGCCTTTGACATCGTCAAGCGTGAGGGCCTTGTCAGGCAGGGCTTCCTGAGAGTCTTCTTTGTCTTTGTTGCCGGCCTTCTGCCTGTGCTTGAGCACCTTGTTTGCAGCCTCTTTGGCAATGCTCTCGATGCTCTTGCCGCCGCTTTTCTCTTTGAGATGTTCAAAATGGCTCAGGCGCGCCCGGCCTTCAAGTTTTTTGCCCAAATCTCGCTTCTTCCTGCCCTTGCCCGGCAGGGGCTGCGATGCCTCCTGCGCCGCAGGGGGGTGGCCGCCTGTCTGTGCCTTTAACCCGTCCGGGGCCGGCGGAGCCTCTTGAGGCTCGTCGTCTTCGCTATCGTCTCCAGGCGTATAGGTATCAGGCAGCTCGTCCAAAGGTTTTTCAATGACAGCTGCGACCAAGTCTTCATCCTGCCCTTCGGAGCTCTCGTCTTTGTGCCACGGCTCTCCTTTATTCTTCTCGCTCTGATTGTTGGTATTGAACTTGCTGTAGCGTTGAGACAGAGCCATTTGCTCGCTGTGCTCCTGCCTCAGGCGGGCAAGCTCTTCCTCAACATCTTTGGCCAAATACAACACCACATTGCCGCCGAGTTTGAGCTCTTTTTCTAAATATTCGGCAACCGATTTGCCTTCCCCGATCTTCTTGATGACTATGTTTGAGATGAGCGTTTTGTAGTTCTCGTTAGCAAGCTTAAGTTTTTGGAGCTCTGCTGTTATCTTTTGGATGGTTTTGTCTTGTTTGTCGGCAGCCGTCAGCAGCGTCTGTATCTTCTGTTTTGCATCGGCTGCCTCGGCATCGCGACTGCGTAAAAGTTTTATGAGCATTGCTTTGTCGCAATTCTCATAGCCGTCCAAGTCGGGGGCTTGGGCATCGGGCATGTC
>CAZYXT010000166.1:0-3016 GCA_964651505.1 uncultured Enterobacterales bacterium | reverse complement strand
AAAAATTCTTGCAAAGCGGCATTCCAATGCGGTTTTAAGTTTGGCTTTAACTTGAAAAATTTCCTTATTTTTAATATAATTTTCAAGTTACCGATGGTCTTGAGGCAGTAGCAGAGGCCTATGAATCAGGCCTCCAAGTCACGCAGTTTAAACAATCAAAACTTCCGATGCTGCACAATTCCTTTTGTTTTTAAGACTGCTTTGCGGCCCATGACGGGCCCGGAGCCCGGCTTGATATGCATGGTAATAAGCCTCGGGGCAGTCCCCGGGAAAATGTTTTTTAAGATTTTAAAAGTCCCGCAAAAGGGACTTGTCTTAAACCAAGGGCTTGCCCTTGGCGGTATTCACAATTAGATCCTGAGGTTTTTAAATGGCATCAGATTCAACGTATGACCAGGGCAGCATTAAAGTTCTGCACGGACTTGAGGCAGTACGCAAACGTCCCGGCATGTATATAGGCGATACTGATGATGGATCGGGCTTGCACCACATGGTCTTTGAGGTGGTGGACAATTCGATCGATGAGGCTTTGGCAGGTTTTTGTAATCAGGTAGACGTTACCATTTGCGCCGATGGATCTGTCAAGGTCAAAGATAACGGGCGCGGCATTCCGGTAGACATTCACCCCGAAGAGGGCGTGTCGTCGGCCGAAGTGGTTATGACGGTGCTGCACGCAGGCGGCAAGTTTGACAACAATTCCTATCAGGTATCAGGCGGATTGCACGGCGTAGGCGTCTCGGTGGTCAATGCGCTCTCCGATAAGGTGATCCTGACTATCCGCAGACAGGGCCATATCTGGCAGCAAACCTATGTAGACGGCGGCAAACCGGTGGCTCCTTTGGCGCAAATCGGCGACAGCGACGAGACCGGCACCGAGGTGCAGTTCTATCCTTCGCCCGGCGTGTTCAGCGACATAACGTTTGATTACAATATCCTGGCCAAACGTTTGCGCGAATTGTCCTTTTTGAACTCCGGCATCAAGATCAATCTGACCGACGAGCGCGAGGAAGGCAAATCCCACACCTTCCATCACTTAGGCGGCATCATGGAGTTTGTCGAATACTTAAACCGCGGCAAGAATGTTTTAAATCAGAAGATTTTCCATTGCGTCAAAACCTGCGAAGGTCATATTCAAGTGGAAGTGGCTATGCAGTGGACCGATGCTTATAACGAGAGCGTCTTCTGCTTTACCAACAATGTCCCGCAAAAAGACGGCGGCGCCCACTTGTCCGGTTTCAAGCGCGCCCTGACCGCAAACTTTGCCAATTACCTTGAAGAGCAGGGCTACACCAAGAAAAATAAGGTCTCTACCTCAGGCGATGATGCCCGCGAGGGATTGACTGCCGTGATCTCGGTTAAGATGCCAGATCCTAAGTTTTCTTCGCAAACCAAGGACAAGCTTGTCTCCTCCGAGGCAGGCAATGCCGTAGCTTCGGTCATTAACGAGCGTTTAAAAGAATACCTTGAGGAGAATCCTCAGGATGCCGATGCCGTGTGCAGCAAGATCATCGAGGCTGCCAGGGTGCGCGAGGCCATGAAGAAAGCGCGCGATCTGTCGCGCAAGAAAGGCGGTTTGGACATCAATACTCTGCCTGACAAGCTGGCCAATTGTCGCGAAAAAGATCCTGCGCTTTGCGAGCTTTTCATCGTCGAGGGCGATTCTGCAGGCGGCTCGGCCAAGGGCGGCAGAAATTCGCGCTTCCAGGCCATTTTGCCTTTGCGCGGCAAGATCCTGAATGTGGAGAAGGCCCGCTTTGACCGCATGATCCAATCTCAGCAGGTAGGCACCCTGATCACGGCCTTAGGATGCGGCATCGGCAAAGATGAGTATGATCCTGATAAGTTCCGTTATCACAATGTCATCATCATGACCGATGCTGACGTTGACGGCGCCCACATCAGGACGCTGCTGTTGACTTTCTTCTACAGGCAGATGCCAGAGATCATCGAGCGCGGGTATGTATATATTGCCCAGCCTCCTTTGTATCGTTATGAAAAGGGCAAGCAGGTTGTCTATGTTCAAAGCGATAAAGAGGCTTTGCAGTATCGCACCAACCTTGCCTTGGACAATGCAGCCGTTTACTCCAATGCCGAGGCGGCCCCGATTCACGGAGCCCCGCTTGAATCCTTGTTTACCGATTACAACAAGTTTATTTCGGCGCTGCCTCATCTGAGCAGCAAGCTTGACAGGGAGCTTGTGATCAATCTTATCTATCATGACGTGCATACCGATGAGATGTATGCCTCAGAAGAGCTGACCCGTCAATGGGCCGAAGAGCTGTCCAAGCGTCTGCCTTCGGTTCCTGCCGAAGGGTTAATCTATACTGCTGAGGTTGAATGGGATAACGTTGAAGAGAAGTTTGTTCCTGCCATCGTCAAGCACGTGCATGGCATCGATTATCGCTATAAGCTTACCCCCAAATACTTTGCCTCGCCTGACTACAGGATCTTAAAAGATCTCAATGCCAAGGTGGCAGATTTGATTGAAGAGGGCGGCTTTGTGGTATCGGGCAATAAGAAGATCCCGGTTGGGAATTTCCATGAGGCCTACGAGGCTTTGATGAAGGAAGGCTTTGCAGGCATCAAGATCCAACGCTACAAGGGTTTGGGCGAGATGAGTGCCGAGCAGCTGTCGGACACCACCATGAATCCTGATACCCGCACGCTGCTCAAAGTTTCGGTCACCGATGCCATCGAGGCTGATCGTCTGCTCACGCAGCTGATGGGTGATGATCCCGAGACCCGCAGAACCTTTATCTCAGAGAACGCCGATAAGGCAACATTAGACATTTAAGTCAGTGTTTTTTCAATTAAGGGCGATTTTATAGATCGCCTTTTTCTTTTGTGCATCTTAAAAATATCCCCCTAATGCTTCATGATTGACTGTCTTAGACACTAATTAGCCCGCGCCGCGACACTGTTTGCTGCTGCGTTAAAGAAAACTTTTTACAAGCATTCGGGCGATAGGGAGTAATCCCGGGTAGATGTTCCGGTAATTCTTTAACATTTTTACCTG
>CAZYXT010000165.1:0-3130 GCA_964651505.1 uncultured Enterobacterales bacterium | reverse complement strand
ACCTACCCGCCTGCGGCCGTGCACAAAATGTGCTCTTTGGTTTTGGACCGGGGCTATGACATGGTGATAGGCGACAGATTGTCTTCAACTTATTACCGGCAAAACAAGCGGCGCTTTCACAATGGCGGCAATCGCCTGGTCAGATCATTGGTCAGCCTGATCTTCGGCAAGATGATTCATGTGTTTGACGATTGTGTGAAAGATTCAAAAAATCATGAGTCAAATCAAATAGTTAGCGTAGGGGGGGGCAGCTTTCAAAGCAAACCCGTCACCGATATCATGACCGGATATCGGGCCCTAAGTCCTCTTTTTGTCAAAAGTTTTCCCGTTTTATCGCAAGGCTTTGAGATTGAAACCGAGATGACCGCACATGCATTTGATAAAAACTTTGCCGTAGCCTCGGTGGCCGTCGATTATAAGGATCGTCCTCAAGGCAGTTTTTCCAAACTCAACACCCTTCAAGATGGTTTTAAGGTGCTGTGGACCATCATGCGCCTGTTTAAAAACTATCGGCCGCTGCTATTTTTCAACCTGGCAGCCGCAACGCTGTGGATAATTGCCCTGCCTTTTTTCATCTCGGTGCTCATGGAGTTTTACGATACAGGGTTGGTTGAACGGTTTCCCACCTTTATTGCCTGCTGTTTTGCCTTTGTGACGGGCCTGCTCTTTTCTTTTTGCGGAGTGCTCTTGGACGTCATGGGCCAAAAAAGCCGCCAAAGCTTTGAGGTGACGCTAAATGAGCTTGCCATGTATTTGATTGGATCAAACATAAGAGGCGTGGTGACAAGAGGCTCGGCCTCAGAAAGCCGGCATTTGCAGCCCGGGCGCGATCCGAACTTGGCAGGTGCAGGGTGCAGAGAGCCGCAGCAAGGCGGCAAGATCAAAAGTAAGGACGACAGTCCCATAGAGGAGGGCAAATTAAGATGACCGACAGCGCAAATGCAGCCGCATCAAAAAGAGCGGATGTTCTGCAAAATGAAAACGCCGCAAAAACCAAGGCAAAATTAATCCTGAACACACACACCGCTTAAAAGCCTGTCTTGGCTGCTGCCGGTTGCATTGTGTTTTTGCGCCGCTTTTTTGACGGAGCTTTTGGCCTTCAACTCCTTTTACTTCAGCTTTGATGACGAAAAGTTTGCAAGACGCGAGATCTCATTGCCTTACCATGAGCAGCTCAAACGTCCTGCCGTGGTGCTTGACGCGAAGAATCACTCCGTCACCATCAGTGATCTTAATCTTAAGGTGCAGACCATCGCGGTGACGACGGCAGGCTCCGGGCGCACGCTTGTGCACGCAGCGGTGCAGATCTCAGACTCCTCATCGTTTTACAGGCAGAGCAATGCCGCAACTTTTGCAGTTGTGCCCTCGGATGCCGGCCATAACCGCGCCTTGATCAGGATCATAAACAAAGGAGAGCTCAATAAGCTGACCTTAAGTTTTACCCCCCGCGACCTTGGGAGCCCCTTGATCATCACCTCCATAGTCTTAAATGAGCCTCCGGCATTGAACATCATGTGGCTTCGGGTGTTCTTGCTGGGCTCCGTGCTGTCATTGCTTGTTTTGGTGTTCAAATTTAAGCTGTACCAAGCAGAGCTTGACTTTAATTTAAGATCGCACCGCTTCGTGCAATTGGGCCTTGCCGGTCTCTTCGTGCTCTTTTCTTTTGCCCTCATGATGTCGGTGCATCCTCAAAGCTCAACCGGGGTGGTCTTTGATATCAACGGCATCGGCACGGTGCCGGTGTCCAATCGTTATCGCAGTCTTTTGCTTGATCTGCCCCATGATCTTGAGGAGCTTTCAAACTCCGATGCCTATGTGCAGCTTTTGGACGCTTTTTTGAAGGGCAGGTTGGACTTGGATGTGTATGTCGACCCCAAGCTTAATGACATGGCCAATCCCTATGACAGCTCGGCGCGCGATGCTTTGGGTGTGCAATTTTATTGGGACAGGCCTTTTTATGACGGCAAGTACTATGTCTACTTCGGGCTTGCGCCTCTTATAACGGCCTATTACCCTGTGTATTTTCTGACCTCCAAAGTGCCGTCGCTGCAACTGTCCTGTTTTATCTTAACCGTCATGGCTTTGTTAAGCCTCATGGCCTGTTGCAAGAGCTTAAGCGCGCTTGCTCCCTCAAAGCCCAATGCCCTGCTCTTTTTTGCAGGAGAGGCAGGCGTGGTGTCAGGCTCCATGATATTTGTGTGGCAGATGTCCCTGGTCCATTACGGGATGCCGTATTTGTGCGCTGCGGCCTATTTGTCCTTATCGTTGTGCTGTCTTATCAAGGCTTATTTAAGCGCTCGCCCTGTCAAAAGAAGGCTGTATCTGGCAGGATCGGGAACCTGCCTGGTGCTGCTGGTCATGTCGCGCCCTCTGGTGCTTAGCTTCTTGCTCTTGCTTGCCCTGCCCTTGTTGTGGCTTTTGATAAAAAAGAGCCGAGCCTCGCTTAAAGCGTGCGTTTGCGACTTGTCAAGTGCCTCAGTTCCGGTCCTCTTGGGCGCGATAGTCGTGTGCTCTTACAATTACGCCCGCTTTGACAGCATTTTCGAGTTTGGCCAGTTTTATCAGCTTACCGTGATGGACATTCGCCAAACTATGTTCGGCTTTGAGTTGCCGGCTTTTAAGGCTGCCTTTTACCACTTTTTCTTGGAAGATTTCGCTTTCCTCAAAGATTTTCCTTTTGTTGAGCCCAACTCCCGCGTCTATGGCAACTACGGCAACTTTCAGTGGGTGCCCGCTCGTGCCGGCATCTTGGCTGTTCCTTTGTGCACGGCGCTCTTTTTAATCTTGGTGCGCTTTTGCCGCGCTTTCAAAGGAGAGCTTAAAGGGGTTGATCTTGCCTTGACCGCAGGCTTTGCAGGGTGTCTTGCCTTAATGCCTGCAATTGCCTACCTTGAGTACTGCGTGGCAGGCGTGAGCTTAAGCTACAGCATGGATCTTGGTGTGACGGCGCTTTTGATTGTCTTTTATTTGCTTATGGCAGACATCAAAACCCCCAAAAGCGCCAATGATGCAATTGTCTATGTCGCAGCGCTGTATCTGTCTGTCAAGACCATGTTCATCGGCTTTTTCCTGGGGCTGATGGGCACGGGCAATTACCTTGAGCTTCTGCACCCGCAGGCATTTTTGTATG
>CAZYXT010000164.1:0-3181 GCA_964651505.1 uncultured Enterobacterales bacterium | reverse complement strand
AATCTCAGGAAAAGCTGCGGTGTAACGCTCAATCACGTTAGAATCGTAAGCCGTAGTCTCCCAAAGATGGTTTAAACAGGCAGCAATCAAAGCACTAAAATCAGGCATTCTTTGATCACAAAAAAGGCATTTTAACAAAATCTGGGCACAAATTAACTAAATTTGACAGTATTTTGCTCTGCAATAGAGCAACGATGCCCAAGAAAGGTGATTTAACCCGAGTGAAAAGAGCGCAGCGGCCACCCCCTGCTTTGCGCCAATCAAGAGATCTTTTTAAAGATGCCCGTCAATGAAGACGGCGCGCCCTTATTCAAAAAGACGGGCACAGCGTGCAAAAAATTCAGGCCGTTTGGCTTGAAACTGCAAACACAGCCCAAATAGAGTAAAATAGCGCCCGAATCAATTTTGACCGCCTTAAGTTTGACAGGTACCACATCTATGGATGTACAAAAGATCCGCAATATCGCCATCATTGCCCACGTAGATCACGGCAAGACTACCTTGGTAGACAAACTGCTGCGACAGTCAGGCACTTTGGATCGCAACGAGATCGGCCAAGAGCGCATCATGGACTCCAACGCCATCGAAAAAGAGCGCGGCATCACCATCTTATCCAAAAACACCGCCATCAATTGGAGCGACTATCGCATCAACATCGTCGATACCCCCGGCCACGCCGACTTTGGCGGCGAGGTGGAGCGCGTCATGTCCATGGTCGACTCGGTGCTGCTGTTGGTCGACGCCGTGGACGGCCCCATGCCGCAGACCCGTTTTGTCACTCAAAAAGCCTTTGCCCGCGGCTTAAAGCCCATCGTGGTGATCAACAAGTGCGATCGCCCGGGGGCCCGCCCCGACTGGGTCATCGATCAGGTCTTTGATCTGTTTGACAATCTCGGCGCCACCGACGAGCAGTTGGACTTTCCCATTGTCTATGCCTCGGCCCTGGCAGGCTGGGCCTCTTTGGACGGCCCCGAGGGCGGGGAGGACATGACCCCCCTGTTTGAGACCATCATCGACAAGGTCAGCCCTCCTCCTGCCGCCGACGGGCCTTTCCAAATGCAAATCTCCTCATTGGACTTTACCTCCTATGTGGGCGTCATCGGCGTGGGCAGGGTCATGCGCGGCAGCGCCAAGCCCAATCAGACCGTGGTGATTGCAGGTGCCGACGGCACGCAGCGCACGGGCAAGATAGGACAGGTCTTGGGCTATTTGGGCCTGCACCGCAGGGAAGTGCCACAAGCTCAGGCAGGCGACATCATTGCATTGACGGGCTTGGGCGATCTTAAGATCTCAGACACCGTCTGCGACACCAAGCAGGTCGAGCCGCTGCCTGCCTTGAGCGTGGACGAGCCTACGGTATCGATGAACTTTTGCGTCAACACCTCGCCCTTTGCAGGGCGCGAGGGCAAGTTTGTAACCTCGCGCAACATTGAAGAAAGACTGCGCGAAGAGCTGGTGCACAATGTGGCCTTGCGCGTCGAGAACACCAATGACGCCGATCGCTTTCGCGTCTCAGGCCGCGGCGAGCTGCATTTGTCGGTGCTCATCGAGCAGATGCGCCGCGAGGGCTATGAGCTGGCCGTCTCCCGCCCCGAGGTGATTTTGCACAAAGACGAAAACGGCAAGACCACCGAGCCTTATGAAGTTTTGACCTTGGATCTTAATGAAGAAAACCAAGGCCCCGTCATGGAAGAGCTGGGCCGCCGCAAGGGCGAGCTTAAGAACATGAACCCCGACGGCAAGGGCAGGGTGCGCCTTGACTACAGGATCCCCTCAAGAGGCCTTATTGGTTTTCAATCTTTGTACCTGACCTTAACCTCGGGCACGGGCCTGATGTACCACACCTTTGACAGTTACGACGTATTTGTCGGAGGCTCCATCGGCGAAAGACAAAACGGCGTGCTCATCTCAAACGACACCGGCAAGTCGGTGCCTTATGCCTTATGGTTCTTGCAAGAGCGCGGGCGTTTGTTCGTAGATGCAGGAGAGGAAGTATATGAAGGTCAGGTGATCGGCCTGCACAATCGCTCAAACGATCTGACCGTCAACTGCCTTAAGACCAAGAAGCTGACCAATGTGCGTGCCGCAGGCTCGGATGACAACATCATTCTGACCCCAGCCATGCACATGACCTTGGAGCAGGCCTTGGAGTTTATCAATGATGATGAGCTGGTAGAGGTTACCCCCAAGAGCATTCGCGTGCGCAAAAAGTACCTCTCAGAGCTTGAGCGCGTGAGAGCATTCCGCGCAGCAGGCGGCAAGAAAGCCGACTAACCCTCCTTTATCTTTTTGCCGCCCCCTCCCGGGGCGGCATCCCCTTTTTTAATCAGGATCATTTATGCAACACAATATTTTTGTGACGGGCACGGGCACCGATATAGGCAAAACCTATGTCACCGCTTTGCTTATAAAAAAGCTGGTGCAAGAGGGCGTCAGCGCAGCCTACTTTAAAGCCGCTGTCAGCGGGGCCCCAAGCATCGAAGAGTCGGATGCAGGCTTCGTCATCAAAAAGGCAGGCTTAAATCAGGATTTGCAAAGCTCATTGTGCTATTTATATGAAGAGCCCCTCTCCCCGCATCTTGCCGCAAGGCTCAATAACCTCTACCCTGACCTGTCTTTTATCAAAGAGCGCTTCAATGCCCTGTGCAAGAGCCACTCTTGCGTGGTGATGGAAGGCTCGGGAGGGATCATCTGCCCCATCTGCCATGAAGATGGCAACAAGATCTTGCTTGAGGACATCATAAAAGAGCTTGATCTGCCCTGCGTTATTATCGCCCATGCAGGACTTGGCACCATCAATCATGCCGTTTTGACCCTGCATTATTTGAAAAGCAAAAACATCTGTTGCAAAGGCGTCATCCTAAATTATTTTGATAAAGAAAGCCTCATGCACCAAGACAACCTTAAGATGATTGAAGAGCTTGGGAAAACAAAGGTTCTCGCTGTCTGCCCCGAGGGCTTTGACGAACTTGTCTTAAGAGTGCCCTCTCTTTCTTTAGCCTTGTCATAAAGGCTTTGCCCGCGCTCTCCCGGATCTTATGACTTTATTGCTCAAAGCCTTATCTTTTAACCCGTCTTTAGTGTTCTGAGGATACGCAAAACCGCAAGGGGAAGCGGTTTGAAGCGTCTTTTTGGCGTTAACAATTATGGTGCGGAAAGTTGCGCAGGATCTTTGCGGCCT
>CAZYXT010000163.1:0-3185 GCA_964651505.1 uncultured Enterobacterales bacterium | reverse complement strand
ATATTGTCACAAATTCCCTCATTTTTGGTCTGTCTCTTGTTACAATCTGAGCTTTGCTGCCAAAATGTGCATATTAGGAGGATTTAATGACAGATTATTATGCAAAGCTGCTGCGGTCCATGACCAAAGAGAGGGAAAGCGAGCAACTTTTGAACGTATCGCGCACCTTTGCTTTGACCATCCCGATGTTGCCAAGCGATCTGTCTGATGTCATTGCCAATGCCTATTTGCTGTGCCGCATCGCCGACACCATGGAAGATGATCCCGTTGCCGATGCCGCGGAGAAAATCAAGTGGCTCAATGAATTTGCCTCTTGTGCCCGCACCGATTTTAAAGACATCGTCATGCTCTACGATCTGCGCGCCCGGGCCGTTTGCCTGTTAAAAGAGGGGGCCGTGCCCGAGGAATATGCCCTCATGCAGGAGATGACGCAAGCTTGCGGCAGGTGCCGTACTTTTCATCACCGCGTGCGGCACATCATCTGTCAGGGGGTGGCCATCTTAAGCGACGGCATGGCAGAACATCTTAAAGCTCTTAAGATCAATAATCTTGATGACGTGGATGCGTATTGCTACAGCGTGGCAGGAGTGGTGGGGGAGCTTTTGGCAAGACTCTTTGCCTTTTACTGCAAAAACCTTGAAAACGAGGATTTTTACGCCTTGTCCGTAAGTTTCGGGGAAGGATTGCAGCTTACCAACATCTTAAAAGACCGCTTCAAAGACAAAGAAGAGCGTCACAGCTCCTTTCTTCCTCAACCTCAGGAGGGTAAAGAGGCCGAGCAGATTGCAAATTACTGCGCCATCACGCAGGGGCACCTTGATGATGCAATCGACTTTGTCAAAATGATCCCGCGCTCTGACCGGGGGATCAGGCTTTTTTGCCTTTTGAACATCATCATGGCCTCTTTGACTTTGAAGCGTGTTTTAAAATACCCAAATGGCCCCGGGAGCATGCTTAAGATCACCCGCAGACAGGTCAAATGCACCGCGGCGCTGTGCGCCTTGTTATGCCGCTCCAATGCAGGGGTGAGTCTGCTTGCCAAAATATCAAGCCTGGGGGTCAAGAGGATCAGGCGCGATCCCAAAGCCTTAAGGGCCAAGGTCAGCAAGTGGAAAGATCTGTGACTGACAAAACCCCGCGGTTTTGGTATATAGTGTGCAAAGATACAAGAGGACATCGTGATGTTGTTTAAGTTTAAGTCACCTGCGGTTTGCCTTTTGGCGGCCATGGCGCTTTTTTTGGGCAGCTCACAGGCTGCACAGTACGAAGAAGGCGTCAATTATCAAAAACGCGCCGAGGTTAAGTCTCAATCTCCCGAGATCCGCGAATTCTTCTCTTTTTGGTGCGGGCATTGCCGCAGCATGCAAAGCGTTTTTACCGAGGTTGAGGAGCACTTTAAGGGCAGGGCGCAGTTTGTGCGCAATCCTGTCAATATGCTCGGAGGAGTCATGGGGCCCGAGTCTCAAAGGGCCTTGGTTGTCGCTTCCATGATGGGCATCGAAGATCTGTTTGTCAGCGAGCTCTTCGTTGCCATGCACGACAAGCACGAAATCCCGGGATCTCATTCGGATCTGGTTTACTTTTTCGAATCGCTGGGGGTAGATGACAAACGCTTTGAACGGGATTATAATTCGTTCGTGGTAGCCGGCAAGGTTGCGCAATTTGACAAGTTTACAGAAGATTTAAAGATTGATGCGGTTCCCGAAATAGCCGTCAATGGCAAATACATCATTACCATGGAATCGGTCAACAACACCCAAGAGCTCATCGATCTTATCGAATATGTACTTACATTAGATTAATTGTGCTGCGGCACACAAAGGGTTTAATTTCCTTTGATTTTTACACAAGGGCCCGCAATGGGCCCTTGTTCTTTACGGGCACTTTAAAAATCTTGGCTTGAAGATGAAAAACGGCTGACGCCAAGGAGGCGGGTGCCTGACGATGATTGCAGGGAGGGGGCTTTGCCCGCAGTGAGGTCTGTGCTCGGGGCTGTTCTAAGTGCACGCTTGCCTGCGAACTTTAATGGCGCCTCAGGCTCTTTTGAGGCCTTGATCTCCTGCATCATCCTCAGCGTGCATTTGAAGCTTGCTCTTGGGTTTTGATGAACCCTAGGTTTGAGCCGCCTTACCCGCATCGGCAGGAAGCTTATCCTCATCATGGTAGACTTCGCGGCACAAAAGCTCGTCTTTTTGCTGCCACACCTTGCGAAGCCATAAGGTGAACTTGTGCTTGAACTCTTTGTCTTCGAGGTAGTCGCCGATGATGTCGTCTGTGATCTCTATCTTGCGGACCATAAAGTGCACTTCGTGAAGACGGCCTTTTAACATGGCAATAAAGGGCTTGACCTCGTTTTTGGGGTAGGCCAGGGTGACATCGTAGATGCAGTCGATGTCATGGCCGATTTGTCCCAAGGCAATGCCCAAGGAGGCAGCTTTGGGCGGCATCAGATGCTTGTAAGGGGAGCGGGCCCTTGCGGCTTTTTGATTGGTAAAGCGCGTGCCCTCGCAGAAGTTGACCAGGGTGGAGGGGGCGTGGACGAGCGAGCGGCAGGCTTTTTTGGTAGTTTCGATGTCCTTGTTTTTTAAGGCGGGGTTTCTTATGAGCTGCTCTTTGGTGTAGCGGCGCATAAAGGGCATGCCCAGGCCCAGGCACACCAAGCCCACCACGGGGATGTAGACTAAGGAGTGCTTTAAGAAAAACTTGGTCAAAGGCAGCTTGTCATAGATGCTCACCGTCAAGATCACGATGTCCGCCCAGCTTAAGTGATTGCAGATGACGATGCAGGATTTGTCGGTGCACTTGATGTCATCAAGTCCCGTGCAATGCCAGTTTGTTTTGTTGGTCAGGGCAAAGATCTTGCGGTTGACGGCTGTCCACCCGGTGTAGATAAAGTAATTGATCTTCTCGGCGGCTCTTTGCACAAACGAAGCTTTGATGAACACCCTCAAGAGGGCCATGATCAGGATGGGCACCGAAAAGATGACGGTATTGACCGATGCCAGCAATAAATTCAGCACTGCAAGGACAGGTCCGGGCAAAAAAGAGATCATAACTTTCCCCACTGTTTAATGACCCTTTATTATGCCTGAGATTGCCCCTGATGCCACAGGATTTTGGAAATTTAGCAGAGGCTTCATCTGCGTTAAGGCAAAGCCTTGGAAAGTTTAAGGATTGCTTTTATG
>CAZYXT010000162.1:0-3343 GCA_964651505.1 uncultured Enterobacterales bacterium | reverse complement strand
AAGTATATGCCTAAATATATCACAACATGAAAAATCAAATGTTACATGGTACTAGGTCCAAGCTTGCGCTAATGTTTTGAAGAGATCTACAACCATCATGTCACGGCAGAAGGACGATGCCGCCTAAAAAAATGCACAGTCCCGGCTCTAAGCTCCTGCTGCCGGTCTGTGCACTTTGGTCAATCCTACCGATTCAAATTGGTAGGATTGAAGTGATCCAACAAGTAGGTGTCAGTCGAGTTGACATCCTTGTCGCCGCTTATATTAACGGCACCGAGTCCCTTAAACTCAAATTGAATGCCGATGCGGGTTTCGCTGTTTCTGTCCAGCGTCTCCCAATTGGTCTTGTAGTAGTCCTCGACCATGAAGGTGATGGCAAAGCAGCACTCTTCGTAGCGCAAGGCCAGCTTGCGGTCGATGTTGTTGTGCTGCTCCATATCCCGGTAGGCCGCCGCAATGAGCTTGAAGCGATCGTTGAACAGGGGGAACTCAAACTGCAAGCCTATCTGATCAAGATTGATCACGTTGTTCTCGATGGAGCGGTTGCCGTCGCGGGTATAGCGGTAATTGATCTGAGCCAAAAAGCCGCTTTCGGCCATGTATTCGGTCATGAAATTCCACGAGGAGATCTCAGAGTCCTCGGTATTGTAAGTCACCGCGCCGTGGGCGGTGATCTCCTTGACCGGGCTTGCGTCAATCACCATCGACAAAGGCGAGCGCGGGTAATCAGATGCCGTATCCGAAGGATTTAAGGTCACGCGCGAGGGCACAAAACTGTAGGTTTGCGACAAGGCCAGGCGCAGAACTTCGCGATCGTGGGGATCGAGAATGCGCGAGGTGACGCCGAAGGTGACGGCATTGGTATCGGCGATGCGGTCAATGCCGGTGTAGCGCCGATGCGAGAAGTTGGAATAATAATCGGTCATGCGGTCGGTGGTGTCGTACAGGCCGATATGATCCTGATTCTTGTAAGGAATATAGCGATAGGCAATCTCAGGCTCGAGGGTCTGGGTGTGCCGCATGTCGAGGATGCGCCGCTCCAAAGTGGTCTTGCCTTTGACCTCCAAGAGGTACAAAGCGCGGTTGACCGAGCTGTCAAGCGAGGAGAAGCCCAAATTGGTTTTGTAGTAATCGGGCAGATTCTCAAGCGGATCTTGCTCATAGTGGGTCAAAAAGCCCGTGACCCCTGCCGTCAATGTGGTGCCGCGGGTGTTGAAGAACTGATAATTCACCGAGGGCTCTATGTGCAGACGGGTGGCATCAAAGCTGCGGTAATCGCCGTCTGAGGGATTCGAAAAATGCGTGATCTCGCCGTTGACCCCGGTCAGGAAGCTGCCATAGGTATCATAGTAAGCGGCTTTGAGCTGAGGCATCATCGAAAACGGCCTGATGATGGTGGCGTAATCGGGCACCAGGCTTTGGTACTCGCGCACTTCCAAATTGATGTCGTAAGTGCTGCGATTATATGCGGCCTTAAACGATTGCACCAAATGGTCATCGGTTACTTCCAAACCGTGGCTGCCCAAATCTGACAGATAATCGTAGTCTCCCGGGCGCACCTTCTGATAATCGATGATGAAGCTTAAGTCGCGGTCAAGAAAATAGGACTCGTGATACCAGTCGATCATCCAGCGCCGATTGTCGTCGCCTGACAGATCCCAATTGGTATCGTTGGGCACATACTCCAAGGTCAGGACGCCTTCGGTGTCCTTGACGGGCATGTACCGAAATTCGTTGTTGAGCACGAGCCCGCGTTTGGTCATGATGCGCGGGGTGATGGTGGCATCGTAATTGGGCGCAAGGTTCAAATAAACAGGCTGGGCATAATCAAAGCCGTTGCTTGAGCCGAAGCTCAGCTCAGGGTACAAAAGACCGCTCTTGCGCTTGTTGGTGATGGGGAAGTTGATGTAGGGCGTCCAAAACACCGGCACCTCCCCAAAATACAAAGTGGCATTGTAGGCATCGCCAAAGGCCTCCCCGCTCTCAAGGCTGACATCCTCAGCCTCAATGTGCCACGATTCGCTTCCTGCAGGGCAGGTGGTAAAAGACACCCTGCTTATATGCGAGGTTTTGGCCTCGTGATTGATGTCAATCGCATCGACCGAGCCGCGGGCCACCGAGCCGTTTAACTGATAATCGGTCCTGCCCAAGGAGGTGACTTTTTCTTTTAAGTCAGACCTCACGGGATCGCTTGAGATCAGGGTGTATTCGGGGCCTTGGTAGTGCGAGCGGCCCTCCGAGGTCATGACCCCGCTTTGGCGGTCATAAGCGGTTTTGTCGGATCTTAAGGTTCTGTCGCCTTGTGTCAGCACCACGTTGCCCTCATAGATCACCGCCCCGTCGATGTCGCCTGTCACCTGATCGGCCAGCACATTCACGGGAGTGGTGTTGACGTCATAATCCTGAGGCACCTTATAAGGCGGAATGCCGTAATAGCAGGATTGATCGCGCTCGGGCACCGGCATGAAGGGGGCGGGCGCCCAGGGATTTTGGGACAATCTTTCTTGCAGGCGGTAGGGGAAGGTCGAACTGTCTGCCAAATGGCGGTTGGCAAGATAAAGCTTGGAGCTTTGAGACACCATGATTGAGGCCGTTTTGGCGGCAAAATCGCCCACCATGGCAAAACGCTTTAAAGCAAGCTCGTTGTCAAGGGGCCTTAACTCGTAGGAGGTCAAAGGATCATCGCCTTCATTGGCAAATGACTGTGCGCTATGACCCAAGATCAAACATAGCGCCATGGCCAGGGCGGAGCATTGCCAGTGAGAGACTTTGAATGATGTGCTCTGATGCTTCATGTTATTCGGTTGCTCAATATAAAAAATTAAGATCAATATCTTAACCTTAAGCTTGGATCTTAAATTTGAGATCATACGCCAATCAGGGGCGGTTTAAAACCTGTCCACAGGGTGATTGCACGAGATTTTACTTGATATTAGCCCGAGATTTTGTTGCGTCAAAATAAATCGATAAGATCTTAGGAGCCTGCAGCGGAGAAGTGCACATCTCCTTGAGCATGTTGATCGACATCCTCTTGCCTTGCTCTTTCATCTTTTTCATGAAAACAAAGAAAAAATAAGGCTTTGCAGGCGTCTGCACCCCATCGAGCAGGGCGATAATCTATTCGCTCATGCAATCACCCCGGGCCTCTTCTTAAAGAGAGGCCGAATGCTTATCGCCGCAGGCTGCAAGATAGGCTAAAGCTTGTCTTTAGTGCGATCCGTCACGGCCGGTCCTGCCTTTTAATTAAGAGAACTGCATGTAAGGTTGGCCATCTGCTCATCGGTTAAAGACAGCTCTTCCATGCGCACAATCTCCCTTATCAATGAAGGCGTTCTCTTTTCGT
>CAZYXT010000161.1:0-3364 GCA_964651505.1 uncultured Enterobacterales bacterium | reverse complement strand
GGTGCCTACGTTTACGTGCGGCTTGCTACGTACAAACTTTTCCTTAGCCATATTGTATATTTTTCCTATATTAAAGGGTGCACCTCCTCGGGTGCGCCTTAAAGTTAATTACTTGGTCTGACGGGCAGCGATTACTGCATCAGCGATGTTCTTGGGGGCCTCGGCATAGTGACCGAACTCCATTACATAGGAGGCGCGGCCCTGGGTCTGCGAACGCAGATCGGTTGCGTAGCCGAACATCTCGGCCAGAGGCACGATGGCGCGAATGATCTTGCCTGAAGGACCGTCTTCCATGCCTTCGACCAGACCGCGGCGGCGGTTCAGGTCACCAATGACGTCGCCCATGTACTCCTCGGGAGTCTCGACCTCAACCTTCATCATAGGCTCGAGCAAGACAGGGTTGGCTTTCATGAAGCCTGCTTTGAAGGCCATGGAGCCTGCGATCTTGAAGGCCATTTCCGAAGAGTCGACTTCGTGGTAGGAGCCGTCGTAGACGGTGACCTTGACATCGACTACGGGGAAGCCTGCCAAAACGCCGTTGGCAATCTGCTCTTGAACGCCCTTGTCGACGGCAGGAATGTATTCCTTGGGAATGACGCCGCCCACAACCTCGTTGCCAAACTCGTAGCCTTTGCCGGGCTCGAGGGGCTCGATGCGCAGCCAGCAGTGGCCGTATTGGCCGCGGCCGCCTGATTGACGGACAAACTTGCCTTCCTGCTCGACCTTGGTACGTATGGTCTCGCGGTAAGCAACCTGAGGCTTGCCTACGTTGCAGTCGACGTTAAACTCGCGGCGCATGCGATCGACGATGATGTCCAGGTGCAGCTCGCCCATGCCGGAGATAATGGTCTGGCCTGACTCTTCGTCGGTGTGAACGCGGAACGAAGGATCTTCTTGGGCCAGGCGGTTTAAGGCCAAAGCCATCTTCTCCTGGTCAGACTTGGTCTTGGGCTCGACGGCAACGGAAATAACGGGATCGGGGAACTCCATGCGCTCGAGGATGATGGGAGCGTCTTCGGCGCACAGGGTGTCGCCGGTGGTGGTTTCCTTCAGGCCGATGGCAGCTACGATATCGCCTGCCAAAACTTCCTTGATCTCATTGCGGTTGTTGGCGTGCATCTGCACCAGACGGCCAAAACGCTCGCGCTTTTGCTTGACCGAGTTCAAAACGGTGTCGCCCGAATTGATCTTGCCTGAGTAGCAGCGCAGGAAGGTTAAGTTGCCCACGAAAGGATCGGTGGCAATCTTAAAGGCCAGAGCCGAGAAAGGAGCATTGTCGTCGGTCTTGCGCTCATCGGGGGTGCCGTCAAGCTTCTCGCCCTTGACGGGAGGAACGTCGGCAGGAGAAGGCAGATACATGACGACGGCGTCCAACATGGCCTGCACGCCCTTGTTCTTGAAGGCAGAACCGCAGGTCATGGGAATGATCTCGCAGCGCAGGGTGCGGGCACGGATGCCTTGCACGATCTCTTCTTCGGTGAGCTCTTCGCCGCCAAAAAACTTCTCCATCAAGGCCTCGTCGGCTTCGGCTGCAGCTTCCACGAGCTTGCCGCGCCACTCTTCGACTTCATCGACCATGTCGGCAGGAATATCGGCATAGGTGAAGGTTACGCCCTGATCGTCTTCATTCCAGTCGATGGCCTTGCGCTTTAACAGGTCAACCACGCCCACGAAGGTGTCTTCTTTGCCGATGGGCAGCTGCAAAGGCACGGGGTTGCCCTTCAGGCGGGTCCTGATTTGCTCGACCACGCGCAGGAAGTTGGCGCCGGTGCGGTCCATCTTGTTGACGAAGGCAATGCGCGGTACGCGATACTTGTTGGCCTGACGCCATACGGTCTCGGATTGGGGCTGAACGCCGCCTACGGCGCAGTAAACCATGACGGCGCCGTCGAGCACGCGCATGGAACGCTCAACTTCAATGGTGAAGTCTACGTGGCCCGGGGTATCGATGATGTTGAAGCGATAAGGATTGGGGAATTGGTGACCCATGCCTCTCCAGAAGCAGGTGGTGGCAGCGGAGGTAATGGTGATGCCGCGCTCCTGCTCTTGGGCCATCCAGTCCATGGTGGCGGCACCGTCATGAACCTCGCCAATCTTGTGGTTCTTGCCGGTGTAAAAAAGAATACGCTCGGTGGTAGTTGTCTTGCCGGCATCAATATGGGCACTAATACCGATATTGCGGTAAAGGCTGATCGGAGTTGTACGTGGCAATTTAATAAACCTCTATATTACCAGCGGAAATGGGCGAAAGCCTTGTTGGCCTCGGCCATGCGATGAACATCCTCGCGCTTTTTGACAGCGGAGCCCTTGTTTTCGGCAGCATCCATCATCTCGCCTGCCAATCGCAGAGCCATGGTCTTCTCGTGGCGCTTGCGGGCTGCATCTACCAGCCAGCGCATGGCCAGGGCGTTGCCGCGGGCCGGACGAACTTCGACGGGGACCTGATAGGTCGAACCGCCGACGCGGCGGGACTTTACTTCAACGGCAGGGCGGATGTGGTCAAGGGCCTCCTCGAACAGGGCGAGGTGCTCCTTGCCGCTCTTCTGGGCGATGGTGTCCAATGCACCATAAACGATGCTCTCGGCGATGGACTTCTTGCCATCGAGCATGACGACATTGATGAATTTTGCTAAAAGCTCTGAACCGAACTTGGGATCAGGCAGGATCTTGCGCTGTCCTGCTACACGACGTCTTGGCATTTAGTAATCCTCGTTTTTTCAGGGGTTTCCAAAACAATAAAATTTAGGTTTGATATTTTTATTTAAGCACCAATTATGCGTTTGGCCTTACTCAGCAAGGATGGTCGATTAAGCCTTGGGCTTCTTGACGCCATACTTGGAGCGGCCCTGCTTGCGATCCTTGACGCCTGAGCAGTCAAGGCTGCCGCGCACGGTGTGGTAACGAACGCCGGGGAGGTCCTTGACACGACCGCCGCGGATCATTACGACCGAGTGCTCTTGCAGGTTGTGGCCTTCGCCGCCAATATAGGAAGTAACTTCAAAACCGTTGGTTAAGCGAACACGGCAAACTTTACGCATGGCCGAGTTGGGCTTCTTGGGCTTGGTGGTATATACACGGGTGCATACGCCGCGCTTTTGAGGGCAGGCTTCCAAGGCAGGAACCTTGTTCTTGGAAACTACCCTGACGCGGGGCTTGCGCACCAGCTGATTAATAGTAGCCATTAAATAAAATCTCCTGTTGGTCCGAAACGGACAGACTTTACTATTTATCCTTGATAAAAAAGGCGCTACATTATAGAACAATTGAAGGCTCACAGCACATTTTGCGCGAATTTTTTATGGCGGGGTCATGAAACCCTTCAATGTCACAATTTGAGCATGGCGGGACCATGAGACCGATCAAT
>CAZYXT010000160.1:0-3367 GCA_964651505.1 uncultured Enterobacterales bacterium | reverse complement strand
TTGCAGGGCATCCTCTGATTCGCCACGAACATAACCGCCATAAACAGAGCCTGAGGCTCTGTAAAACTGATTGCCTTCGTCTTCCCCCGAGCCGATGCTGATAGAGGCGCCTGAAACCACGGTTGCAGCTTTAATCTCTTCTTGAGCATCATCATCGATGTAATAATCACTGCTAGAATTAGAATTGAAAGAAGAAATTGAACTGCCTGCAATGTCTCCTGCGATTATAGTAAGATTTTTACCAAACGATGTGGTGTTGCTCAATGGAGTGGAGTCTGAGCCGCGAGTTGCCCATCTAGATTGTGAAGAGCTATAGACATATATCTTGTCATCAGCCCCGGCCTGTCCTGCGGCCAAACCTGCAGTCAGAACCACTGCAGAGGCTAAGCCTTTAATGTAGGCTTTCTTGAAAATAGAACGATACTCAGCCAATAAAAAGCTGAGAGCCCCTCTTGTGAGCTTCATATCTTGTGTCTCCCAAAAACATGCAACATCGACCTTTGACAGATGGCCTTCTAAAAGAAACCCTAAGGCATCTGATCTTCGTTGCATAACTACAACAAACAGAAAACAAAATCGTTTTCTGCATAATTAGAGAACGATCCCATAAAAGAGACGTTCTTTCAATCTTAAATTGAAATATGGAACAAGAAAGAAAAAAATGCAAGACCCAATAAGCAAAAAAAGCAAATAGACCCTTTGCACAAATATGGTGCAAGAGCGAAGGCGTTAGTAAGGCAAGTCTGTGCGGCACAAGATCTCAAAGCGCTCTTGCCAAACGGGCAGGTCTGCAACTTGATTGGGGGTGCTCTCTTTTTCCAAGGCTCTCGGCACGTTTTGGGCAGGAGCTTAAGCAGGCCGGGTCACGGGGCAGATCTTGGCATCGGTGCAATCGTGGGCCCTGCAGGACAAAATGCCGGTCTTTGGCTTTTTGCAAATCGGGCCTTTGGCTATTTAATTTTGATCTCGCTCAGGTTTGCACAAAACAAGGGGGAAGAGAACTTGCTCAAGCCTGCGGCATTTTTAAGGTGCTCTTTTGTGTTTAATCCTTCGGCAAGGCCCGCTTGGCATGCTGCCGAGGTGCTCTTGCCATCCCCTCTTTTACTGCATGCTTTATCTGAACGGCAGCTTTATGATTGGCAAAACCATGCCCGGGCATCGCTCCTCTTTGGCAGGTGTGATCCTGACGAGACTTGGCCGTTTTGTCATTCAGACCAGGACGCCTCGATTCGTGCCCTGTCCGTTGCCAAGGTGACCTTGCCCCGGGCTTTTACATGATCTTGATGAGGCCGTTTGCCCATAAATGCTTTGAGTGCTTTTAACTTCTTTAAGGCCCTGTGCCCTTCAAAGTCCTTGCTCCTCGCAGCTGCCGTCTGCTCTTCATTGCGCCAAGGCTCTCCTGCATCTTGCATCCGCGGTCGCCCCGCAGTCCGCGACTTTGCTGCGACAGCATATCGGCCGCCCCGGCGCGGCCTGCAGGATACCCTGCTCGTGCCTCATCTTTTTGCAGGGTCGAAGCCGCCCTCTCTGCCTTAATCTCCCTTTAAAGCTCCGGGTTGCGACAATCTTACAAAATTCTTTCAACTATGCATGGTTATTCACAAAAATAGCTTGGCAAATGGCATAATCTATAGGAATCTACGATTCATTATTTTTCAGGACGATAAGGGAAAGACTGTTAGGAGTCCGTATGTATCAGCATTTGACTGACAAAAACTTGGCCTTGGATTTGGTTCGTGTTACTGAAGCCGGCGCTTTGGCTGCCGCCCATTACTTTGGCAAGGGCGATAAGGAGGCTGCGGACGCTGCAGCAGTTGATGCCATGCGCATCGCTTTTCAAGGTTTGCATATTCGCGGTACTGTGGTCATCGGCGAGGGCGAAAAAGATCATGCCCCCATGCTTTACAACGGCGAGAGCGTAGGTTTTGGCGACGGCCCCGAGGTTGATGTGGCCGTCGACCCGGTCGAAGGCACCAATGCCGTGGCCAACGGCCGCTTAAATGCCGTTTCGGTGGTAGGCGTGGCCCAAAAGGGCAGCATGTTTAACCCGGGACACAGCTTTTACTGCAAGAAGATTGCGGTAGGGCGCGATGCTGCAGGCGTCATCGACATCGATGCCCCCGTCAAGGACAACCTCATTGCCATTGCCAAGGCTTTGGGCAAGCCCGTCACCGAGGTGAATGTTTTCGTATTGGACAAGCCTCGTCACAAGAAATTGGTTCAGGACATCCGCATGGCAGGCGCCCGCGTCAATCTGCACAATGACGGCGACGTGGCAGGTGCCCTGATGGCCGTCGATCCCAGATCGCACATCGACCTTCTGATCGGCACCGGCGGCACCCCCGAGGCGGTCATCAGCGCCTGCGCCATCAAAGGATCGGGCGGCCAGATCTTAACCCGCCTCGAGCCTTTGAGCGAGGAAGAGCGCAAGAGCCTGATTGATGACGGCATCGATTTGAATGCCATTCGCGGTGTGGACGAGCTCATCACCACCGATCAGTGCTTCTTTGCCGCCACCGGCGTTTCCGAAGGCGAGATCTTGTCGGGCGTGCAGTATGAGGGCGAATATGCCATCACCACTTCCCTGACCACCCGCGGGCGCACCGGCACCATGCGCTACATCCAAGCCTGGCACAATCGCAAGAAGCTGGCCAAGATGAGCTCCATTCACTACTAATTTTTCTTAAGGGCTGATGAAGCCTCCTGTTTGGTTAATCAATGTTCAACTCAAGCCCCCGCAAGGGGGCTTTAAGCCTAGGAAAATTGGCTTGACCCGGGGTTTGTTTGTTCTAAGCTTAGGTAAAGTTTTCCTTGACAAAGGCCTGACAATCTTCCTTTTTCCTTAAGAACTGCAGCAATTTGAAGAATTTTTGAAAAAAGTTAAAAAAACACTTGTGCGTCGGGGTTGGCATGCTATAATGCGCTCACTTTCTAAAAAGGCTCGATCCCGTAGCTCAGTTGGATAGAGTATCGGTTTCCGAAGCCGGTGGTCATGAGTTCGACTCTCATCGGGATCACCAAACAGTTTGATGTGCGAAAGTGGCGGAATTGGTAGACGCGCTAGCTTCAGGTGTTAGTACCGCAAGGCGTGAGGGTTCGAGTCCCTCCTTTCGCACCACCTAGGGCACCTAATCGGTGCTTTTTTGTTGCCTGCAATTTCCCCCGCGATTTGGTTTGCTGCTTTTCTCCAAGGCAGGTTTGCCCGTCTTGCGGGGTGCCGCTTTCTTGGGGCTGCAATCTTCTTCTTTGCCATGCGCAACTTATGGTACTGTGCATCCTAGCAGGGGCCTTGGCAGGTGCTCTTTTTCGGGGGGCTGTCATTTTGTCTTTGTCCTTGCTTTTGCTGCTTGTCTTCTCAGAGCTCTTC
>CAZYXT010000159.1:0-3378 GCA_964651505.1 uncultured Enterobacterales bacterium | reverse complement strand
TGCCTATCACCTCGTCTGCTATGGCTTTGTTCTTTAGGATGATGGCATTCATCAATGAGTGCCCTAAAACCCATCCCCGATTAGGGCGCTTTTGCGATGCCTGAGCCGTTTGCGGCTGTTTTAAATTCCTCTTCCCCCTCTAACTATTCTCTTTTGCCTACCCACCCCCTCATAAGTGCAGGACCGCTGCCGGCGTCCCGATGCGTGCAGAGCCGGTCTTAATCTTTTCATGGGGCAGGCGGGCCGAATGCTTGTCGCAGGCCTTTGTCACCCCGGCGGCCAAATAGATGGCGCCGGGCAGGGAGGGGCGAAGATAAGTTAAATCGAGGCCTGAAGTAAAGTTAAATCAATCCCCTAAGACGGGTTGAAAATGCAAATGTTTTAGAGACGCAGGATGGTCATGGCCAAATTATTTTCGCAGGACAGGCCTGCAGAAGTTAAAAATAGCGGGGGCGAGATGGTCTAATATTTGAATTTAAACACGGTCTATTTTGCGCTCGAGTTAAATATTTAGATCTGTGAAAGCATCTAATTTTAAATGATCTAATAATTAGATCATTTAAAATTAGATGCCGTTAATCCCCCGCGTTAATATATGTATTGCTGCAATTATTTTTTAAATTTTCCTTGACAATGTCAGACGGCAATTATTAAAATTCTTACATACAGCAAAATTATTTAAATTAACGTGAAGTTAAATAAACATGAGTACAATAGAAGAAGCACGAATTTTGGCGGCCAAGATTAAGAACGGCGGAGTCGATGCAGGAGCCGGCGTCGACAGGCTGCTGGAGATAATAGAAAACACCATTCAGGCGCAGTCTTCTTTGCAGGGCAAATTCAAAACCGCCGATGATGCCAAAGCACTCATGTCCAAGCAAAATAAAAAGCTTGAAGATAAAAATGGAAAACTTTGCAAGAAGATAAAAGAGCTTGAAGAGAAAAATAAAGAGCTCGAAGAGAAAAACAAAGATCTTAGTGCAAGATGTAAGTTTGTTGAGGATGTTATCAGAGATAATCTTGCCACATTTTATAAATATTACTCTGATGACAACGGCGCCATTGAAACCATAGCCAAGACAAGCGTTGAAGTGCAATTTAAAAACTTCGTCGCCTATGCCGTGAAACTGTCCAAGCATGACTCCAACGTCAGCAGAATGCTTTTTGGCGAGTATTATGCCAAGCTTCAAAAAATCGCGGCGGCAAAGGGAGATGAACAGCAAGACGCAGATAAGGCCGGGCAAAGCGGCGAAGATGATGCCGGCATTGATCAGGCTTCGGATGCCCAAGAGCCGCAGCAGACCAACCCTCAAGAAAACACGGGCACCCAAGAGCCAAACCTCAACAATGCTCAAAAAAATAATTCTCAAGAGCAAGATAAACTTTCCCAAAACCCCCATTCTCAACGGCTCAAGCAATACCAAGAGGTTGCCAATACGACAAGAGAGCTGTTTGACACGGACGAGTCTGATGAAAAGCAGGCTGCCGCGCAGAAGTTTGTCAAAGCGATTGATGCTGCCCAGAAAAGCACAGACAGGCTTTTGCAGGCTTTGAAGACTTCCGCCAACGAAACCAAGCCCAAGCCTGCCAAACCCAAAAAGCCCAATAAAGGCAAAGCGGCCCGCAAACCCAATAAGATCAGCGTCTCCAAGGGAGCCAAGCTTGCCGCCAAAGCGGGCAGACTTTTGTGCCCTGTCTGCGGCGGCCTTACAAGCGATGCCATGAGCGAGGTGAGCAAACTTACCAACAAGCTGCAAAGCGTGATTGCTCTTAGCAAAGCCTCTGAGTGCAAGACAGTGGAGACGGGCATCAAATGCAAAAATTGCGGGCTGATTTTGATAGATCCGCAGGAAAATCCGCCCATCTTCCCCGGCAGACTCATCAATTGCGAAGACTTTGCCTATATGGTGGCTTTGCACACGGCAGGCGTTACCATCCGCGGCGGGGCAGAGTTTTTGTTCCCCAACATCAAGATAGGCAACAGCACCCTCGACAAGAACATTGCCGACGGCGTGCAGGTGCTCTATCGGGCGTTGTTGGATTATATTCGCGAACGCATCATCAACACTGCCTGCGTCCATGCCGATGAGACCCCGGTCAGGATTTTTGACCAAGAAGAGCAGCGTGCGCGCAACATGTACCTTTTGCAGGCAAGCACCCCCTCTTATGCCGAAGAGGCTGCCATCATCATTGAAGGGCCGACAGATCGCAAGAAAGACACTTTGCTTGCATTTTTGCAACAGTTTCACCCCAAGGCCTTGTGCACAGACTGCTACAAGCCCTATCAAAGCGTAACCCTGTACGATGACGACGATAACGATGTTGCCGCCGTCAGCAGGAGGCAAAGCTGTCTTGCGCACCTGATGACCAAGTGCACGCAGGTATTCGACCAATTCGGCAAAGTCTTTTACGCGCATTTTGACGAGTGCTGCGGCGAAAAGAGCAAGCTCATGCTCAAAGGCGAGATCCATGCTGATGACACCGTCATGGCCCTCATCTGCATAGCCCGCATCTTAAGCAAAATCAGCGCCGTGTTTGCCTTTGAACGCCAAGCATTGGAGGCTGCCAAAGAAGAGAGCGCACAGAAGAGCGGCAAGAAGTTTGAGAGCTCCTTGTTTAAACTGCGAAAGCAGGTGCGCAGCAAGGTTGCCCGCGAGCTGATGGATGACACGGACGTCATCATGGAGTTTTTGGGAGAGCATTTTGCCCAAAAGAAAGGCAGCGGGTACATAGCCAAAAAAGAGGTTGAAGCAAACATAGCCGACTGTGTGGTTTACTACTTGAACAACCGCCGGGATTTCAGGGCATTTTTGGACAATCCCATGTTGGATGTAGATAATTCTGTATGCGAAATCAATCACATCATGGTTGCCAAATACCGCGATACCGTAAGGCTGGTGCGCGACTTGAACAACAAGGACGTATCCATGATGCTCTCCATCATGCTGACCCTGTGCGCCAACAACATCACCGATGCGGCAGGATATCTTTCTGATGCAGCTGCCTGGTACAGCAACAACGGCCGCCTGAGGGTCGACATCGAAGCGCGCCGCAAATGGTGGCATTCGGAAGGCCTTTGCGGGGTGCCCATGAAGCGCACCAACTACACGGACTACAAAGAGCTGTACCGCATTAAGCTTCCGCAGTGGCTGCACTTTGACGTGTGGCCGACCCTGAGCCTCAAACAGCGCATGAGGCTGCGCTGCGATGTCTCGGACACCCTGGAGCCCTACAACACGGTCAAGCACACCCAAGACGAAATCAGGCAGACGATTGACGGCTGGGTGCACGACTTCAAACAAAGAGAGGCAACCCAAGGGCAAGCCCAAGCCGAGTCTTAAAGACCGGCCTAAGAAAACCTGAGGGTGCCGGTGCCCC
>CAZYXT010000158.1:0-3406 GCA_964651505.1 uncultured Enterobacterales bacterium | reverse complement strand
GCCGTCAGCGCCCGCAAGTACGTGGACTTCCTGCAAAGCTTCAAAGCCGCCCGGGCTTAAATTCAAAAGCGCAATGCCAACCCCCGGGGGGCTGTGGTTCCCTGGTTTAAAGTCTCTTGGGGGCAGACTTTTTAGCGCAAAAGCGATCGCTCCATCCACTCCAAGGTGATCTTGGTTGCGCCGCGGCCCTGCTCCTGCACATCCAGCGCCTGCATGCCGCTTCTGACCATTTCATCGGGATCATCGAACAGATTTTTGATGAGAGTATACAGTCTCTTGTGATCGGGGGCCAGATATGCACCTTGCACCTCGATGAGCTTTTCGTACTGCTCTTTGAAGTTGTAATAGTAAGGTCCTGTGATGACGGGCAGGGCAAAGCAGGCAGGCTCCAAGGGGTTGTGCCCGCCGATATCGACAAAGCTTCCTCCCATAAAGACCAGATCGCAAAGCCCCAGGTAAAACTCCATTTCCCCAAAAGTATCGCCGATTAAAACCGAAGCCTTGGCATCGGCAAAAAGACCCGTGCACAGATCTTTTAAGGCCGAAACCTCCTCGGCGGTTAAGGGGGTGACACTCTCATCATCAGGCCCGGCAGGATGCTCTTCATAAAGGCGATCTTCTTCATGGCAGACATCTTGCGCCCCGTAAGAGCGGACCCTGCCTTTTAAGGCAGGGGTGCCCGGGTCAAGGATTATCTTATCCTCAGCCAACTGACCTTCTGTGCCTGAGTTATCTTGCAAGTAAGGGGAGGCGCTTTGAGCTTCGTTAAGATAAGACTCCTGCCGCCTGAAAGGATCGGAGCAGGCTTGATAGGGCTCATCTGCAAAAACCTGCTCTTTGGGCAAAGGCTGACCCGGGGAAATGTAAGGATTGCGGTCGCGCTCGACCAAATGCTTGGCATAGCGCTGCCGGTGTCTTTGCACTCGTTGTTCTTTTTGCCTGCGGTAAGTTTCATCCAAGATCTTGTCGGCCTCGGAGAGAGGATAGGCAAACTCCTCTTTTGCAGGAGCGGTTGCAAGATCGGGCGCGGCAGGGGCTGATGCGGCGTCGTTCACGCTCTGCACAGAGGATGAAAGATCTTGGGGCAGGGCTTTGAGAGCCTCTATGATCTTGGGATCGATGGCGCTTTTTAAAACATAACCCTCGCCCACTTCCTGCAAAAATTCCAAGGCCTTTTGCGTGCTGCTCTGATGGCGCGGCACCAAGACCAGTTTGAGATCGGGCAGCTCCTTTTTTAAGGTAAAAAAGGTCTCCAAGATCTGCTCTTCTTCCCCGTCATGGGTGGACATGGCCCCCAGCACCCTCGTAAGCGTTGCGCACTGTTTAAAAGCGCGTCCGATCTTAAAGAGCTTTTCATTTGCCTTAAGATCGTACTTTAAGGAGTTGGCAACCTTAATCTTGTCGGCGGGGACGCCGATGCGCTCAAAACGCTTCTTGTCATCTTCGGTCTGGCAGATGACCATGCTCAAGGGGGTTGCAATCAGATCTTTGACCAACCCTCGGTGCTTTTCGTATTTAAGGCAGGTTTTCTCGGGCATTCGGGCGTTAAAGATCACCACGTTGGTCCGATGGCGTCTTGCTTCGTCCAAAAGATTGGGCCACAGCTCGGTTTCCATGATGAAAAGGTGACTTGGCTTGACGGCCTTAAAAAAGCGTCTGACTGCGCAGGGACTGTCGAGGGGGGCAAACAAATGGATGATGCCCTCGATTTTTTGGGCCTCGGCTTCTCCCGTGGTCGTGGTGGTGGTCACAATCACGTTAAGCTTGGGGTGGTGTTTGACAAATTGGGCAATGACGGGCCTTGCGGCAATCACCTCTCCCACGCTTACGGCATGAAACCACACGCAGCGGCGAAACTCTTTGCCCGTGTAACCCAAAAGTTCCCACTTGCGCCTCCCGTAGGGAGGATCGCGCCTTTTTTTGTGCATGAGGCAGAGAAGACCCAAGGGCGCGATGACGGCGGTGGCGGCTTTATAGGTTAAAAGCGCAAGGCGCGAGGTTATCTTCATGGCAGATTTCTCTTTTATGCAGGCCCTTCTGCCGGTTTGAGGGCTGAGGGCATGACTTTAAGATCTTGCAATCTTTCAAGCACGGCCTGTGGCCTGATGCCTTTAAGGCAGGCATAGGTATTAAACTTGCAGGTGCGCTTAAAGCAAGGATGGCAGGGCTCGTCAGATTCCAGGCAGACTGCTTTATCAGAAAGCGGCGGGGTGTAATTGGCGGTGGTGGAGCCAAAAATGCAAACCTGCGGCACCCCTGCGGCGGCCACGGCGTGCATGAGCCCCGAATCGTTGCAGACGGCGCCAGAGCAGGCGCCAACCAGATCCAAGGCCTCGGTAAGGTTGGTCTGTCCTGCAATGTCGTAAAAGTAGGGGTGATATTGTGCCTCAAGATGCGACTTGATCTTATTGGTGGTCTCCGCGTCTTTTTTGGACCCCAAGGCCAAAACGGTGCCGCCTTCTTCGATATAGGCTGCGCTTATTTGGGCAAAATACTTGGCGGGCCACAATTTGGAAGGCCCGTAGTTGGCCCCGCATCCCAAGACCAGCAGCGGGCGGTCCAAGCTTACCTTAAGCCTGGATAAAAGCTCTTTTGAGGGCCTTTCAACCTGCAAGGACGGGTAGGGGAACGAAGGCAGATCTTGGGCCTTGGCAACGTCAGGGTAAGCCAAAGCCACGTAGCGCTGCACCATCAAAGGAAAGGCCTTTTTATCCTTGCGCATTTTGTTTAACAAGAGATAGCGGCTTTCCCCCTTAAAGCCGATGCGCTCCTTGATTCCTGCAAAGAAGGCCGGCAGGGCCGATTTGAAGGAATTGGGCAGCACGAACACCCGGTCAAAGTCGCAGCGACGCAAGCGGCGGCCTTCGGCCAGGCGGGCTGCGAGGTTGAATTGGCCGTGCCTGAAAGGATTGATGAGTTTGTCGTCAACCTGAGGCATTCTCTCCAAGACCGGCATCATATACTGCGGAGCGTAAACACAGATGGTCCCGTTGGGATCTTGGCTTTTTAAAACCTTAAACAAGCTTTGAGCCATGATAAGGTCGCCAAGCCAGGAGGGAGCAATGATCAGAGTTTTCATATCAATCCTTTAAAATTTGCCCGCAGGGTAAAATCTGCACAAGCATCTTGGTAATTTTACTGTAGTAAGAGTCCATTCTAAAGAGAAAACCGCCCGCGGCGGCACGCCGAAGAACGGCCCCGGCCTTAGTTAATATAAGGCGCGAAAAATAAAGCGCGGCGCCATGAAGTCTTGAAGCGATATTTGCGATTTTGGTTTTAAAAATGCCCGAAAATTCCGCTTGAATTTTTTTTTTACCGCCCAAAATAAACGAGATCGGCTGTGTGTTCCTGCGGTTATGAGCAGGGATGCAGGCCTTAGTTTGCTTTTAGCAACAGCTTAAAACGT
>CAZYXT010000157.1:0-3460 GCA_964651505.1 uncultured Enterobacterales bacterium | reverse complement strand
GTGGGAGCGAGCACGGCAGGGTCGATGTCAACGCCGCACAGCTTTGAGGCATTCTTGACCACGGCCACGAAAGGCGCATCCAACCCATAGACCGAGGTTACGGCCAAAAGCTTCTTGTGGCACTCACAGGCTTTATTTAAATCGCCTTTGAAGAAGGCTTGATAAGTGTCCACGGTGAGATTAGGGGCAAAGTTGCCGCTTGCCGAGATCACGCCTGCCCCGCCTGCAAGCAGATTGGTCAGAAGATGATTGTCGTAGCCGCAGAAGACTGCAAAGTCAGGATTTACTTCATGGACCTTGGCATTCATGTTGTAAATGTGGCCGATTGAGTCCAAGGTCTCCTTGATGCCGACGATGTTGGGGCACTCTGAGACAAGCTCTGCCACAAAATCGGGGCTTAAATCCTGGCCTGAAAAATCAGGGAAGTTATAAAGCAGCACAGGCAAAGGAGCTACGGCCTTGGCAATGGTTGCAAAGTAATTTTTTAAATTCTTGAGGGTAAGATGCCAGTAATAAGGGTTGATGACCACCACGCCGTCGGCGCCGCACTCTTTGGCATGCACGGATAATTCGACGGCCTCGCGCTGATTGGTGCTGCCGGTGCCTATCAAAACGGGCACGCGCTTTTTGACATACTCTGTTGCAAACTTGGCAACCTCTTTGCGCTCGGGACCTGACATCTGCGAAAACTCGCCGCCCGTGCCCAAAAAGAACAGGCCGTCAACGCCGCCTGCGAGCAGAAAATCAATCAGTTTGGCCTGACCTTTGGGGTCAAAAGTAAAATCGGGTTTAAAGATAGTGGAAACGGGAGGGATCACGCCCTTGAAGGTGAAATTGGCCATACAAAAACTCCTATGTTTGATTATTTTTGCAATATAGCACAGCCCCAAGACAGCTTATGAAGGGCTGCCGCTTAAATGAAAGACACATGTCACAATTTTAAACAAGAAGTGATTATATTGACTCACCGATCCTTGGGACCGAAATTGCAGCAAGACGGGCCCCCCGAGGAGTGCACGATGACAAAGATGACAAAAATAAAAGGCAGAAAAGATCCGATGGGGAAAAGGCAATGATAAAAAAGGCTTTGAGGCAAGGCTTGCGCCCTGCCTTTAATTTTAGATCTTGGGGAAAAGTTTATCCTGCTTGGGATTGATGCTCTTGACCAGCTCCTTGGCCTCGTTGGTGTCCGCCCCGATCACGGTGATGGCCGAGAAGGCTTTGCCGTTTGAGCAAAAATAATAGGTTCCGACCGACTTGGTGATATCCTTTTGCATCTCGTAGTCAAACTGATAATGATCGCCTGCATCCTCGACGCTGCCGGCCTTAAAGCCCACCTTTTGCATGTTGCTCAAAGTCTGCGTTGCAACATCCTTGGCGCTCAGGGAGTCTTCTCTTAAAGCGATGGTCAGGGCGTTTTGCGTCTTTTCATTGACCAGCATGGCAATATAGGCCCCGTCTTGATCGACGATGGGACGGGCTAAGGCCCAGGGGCTTTTGTATTCCAATGAAAAATAGGCACTGTCTATTTTATCGGCCAAAGCTGAGGTGCACATGCTCAAAGCCGCGGTTCCCATTGCAGTCATTAGGGCTTTTTTGTAAAACATCTAAAAGAGCTCCTGTCATCATCAATTCTGTTGCGCGCGCCCAAATATACACGAAATTGCGCTTGCGTGTTAACGCGTCGGATTAAAATTCAGCCAAGCGTAAACCCATGTAAAATACAAGATTTACTAATCAAAGTGCACCAAAGGATCATGCCGGCACCCATAAAAAGAGCTTTGCACAGCGCCACCTAAAGCCCCTTCTAAAAATAAGGACCGCACAATTTGCAAAAAGTTTCATAGATTGATGCAAAACCTGAAGTTTGCCAAGAAGTGATCTTAACCGGTGCCCATTAAGTTATCTAAAGTTAACATCCTGTTTGCTTATGGGTCACGACTTGCACCAAAATATGGCAATTTACCGCCGCAACGAGCCTGCATCGCCATGCGATAAAGCGCAGCACCGGCAGGACAAATCGGGAATAAAGATGAGAAAAGGACTTGGGAGGCTTGACCGCCGCCGAGGGCGGCAGTCATGAAAACAATTACATGTCTTTTTCGACTTGGCCAAACTCAAGATCCACAGGAGTGGCACGGCCGAAAATGGCAATGGAAACGGTGAGGCGGTTTTTCTCGTAGTCGACCTTTTCGACAGTGCCCACAAAGTCCTTGAAGGCGCCGTCCACGGCACGCACCACTTCGCCGACCTCGAACATGGTCTTGGGCCTCGGCGATTCCTCGGACTCCTTGAGGCGCGATAAGATCTTGTCGGCCTCAGCCTGAGTGATGGGCAAAGGACGCTCGGGAGTGCCGCCGACAAAGCCCAGCACGCGATCGGTGTGCTTGACAAGCTGCCAGGTCTCAGAGTTCATGCGCATCTGCACCAGGACGTAGCCCGGGAAGAACTTGCGCTCCGACTCGCGCTTTTTGCCATCCTTGATCTCTTTGACCTTTTCCTTGGGAACGAGAATATCCCCAAAATTATGCTCCATGCCGTGGATGCGGACCCTTTCTATTAAGGTCTGAGCCACTCTTTGTTCAAAACCCGAGAAAGCCTGTATAACGTACCAGCGCAAAGGAGCTTCCCCATCATCCTTGGCGGCATTGCCTATTTTGGCATCTGTGTCCTCATTGGCGGCGCTCTCTTGGGCAGCCGTCTCCTCGGGGGCGGCGGGGGCCTGAGCAGGCTCTTCAGCGAAGGGAGCGTCTAAGGCCTCGTCTAAAGCAGGGGCTTCAAATTCATCTTTTACATCGGACATGGCGCACCTCGCTACAGGGTAATGGCACGGACAACTTGCAAGAAGATCAAGTCACAAAGATACAAAAACACGCTGACCAGACAAACAGCCACGAACACTATGAAGGTGGTTTGCACGGATTCTTGGCGGGTGGGCCAGACTACCTTGCGCAATTCCACATAGGCCTCGCGGGCAAAGGCCAACAAGGCTCTGCCTTTATTGGTAAACAAAACGGTGCCCAAGCCGGCGGCAATCACGGCGATGACGCCGATGGTGCGCAACAGACGGCTCATGGAGCTTTCGTCAAAAGCCAGATAGCGCACGTAATAGAAATTTCCGCCGATGGCGGCTGCTATCAGCGCAAAAGCAATCAGCCATAGCAGGCGATCTAAAGCGACGGGAACGGCTTTAGCATCTTTTTGGATCTTCGCTGCGCTCTTAGAGGCGGACTTAACGGCCGGAGCTTTGACTGTTGCAGCTTTGACTTCCTTCTTCTTGGAAGCGGCAGCAGTCTTGGTATTTTTAGCTTCACTCATCGTTTAAGAGCTCAAAGTAACAATAAAAAGTGACCATTATAGGCAAACAATCCGCAGCTTTTGTCAAAAAACTGCGGATCATCTGTTTGCACTCTCGTGCAATGCTTTAATTATTCGATGACGTTGGCAACAACGCCGGCGC
>CAZYXT010000156.1:0-3551 GCA_964651505.1 uncultured Enterobacterales bacterium | reverse complement strand
CGCAGCCTGTCGAAGATGGCAGGCAGAAGGCTGCCTACACCGGCCTTCTGCTTCTTAAATCCCGGGCAAAAGTGGGAGCCACGCTGCGCGCAAGAGAGCATAAAGCCTTTATGGCAGGCTCTTGCGAGCGGGATTTTAGATTGCACAAGGCCACGTCAAAATAAGGCAGATCGGGGCAGTCTAGGATCACCACGTCATTGCGCACAGGCGATAAATCGGCAATCACCCTCGGCACCACCGCCAGGCCAAAGCCCAAGGCCACCATGCTCACGATGGCCTCGTGGCCTGCCACCTGAGTGTAGACATTGATCTTGGCCTTTTTGCTTTTAAAGTACTCTTCTATGTCCGCTCTTAACTTGCCTTTTTCAGGCAGGACCATGGGCACTTCGCTTAGATTGCACACCCCGTTGTCATAGCCTTTGATGGGATAGACGGGAGCGCGCGGTGCGATCAGGGCCAAAGGAAATGAGATCAAATCCACGCAGTCGATGCTCTCGTCTATGATCTTGGGCTTGGGAGCAATCACAAAGTCTATGCCGTCGCAATTTAAAAACTCCAAGGCATTGGCAGGATCGCCTGTCTCCAGGGAGATTTCAAGGTTGGGGTACAAAAGCCTCAGCTCGCTCAACAGCCTGGGGATAAAGATGTAGCTTGCCGACACCGAGCAGTAGATTTTCAAAGTGCCGTTTAAAGGCACGATCTCCTGGCTTAAACATTGTTGCAGCTTGGCAAAGCTTTTTAAGGTGTCTTTGGCAAAACGCTCGAACAAACGCCCGGCCTTGGTGATGACAATGCCCTTCCGATCGCGGCAGCACAGCTTGACGTTGAGCTCCTTTTCAAGCTTGGTCAGGGTGCGCGACAAAGTGGAGGGGCTTACGCCTGAGAGGGCGGCGGCCCTGGTCAGATTTTCAGTTTCGCAGACCCTCAGGTACTGTGCGGCGTCTTTGAGATCTATCATGGCGGATCCTTATTTGATGCTAAAAACATGACATATATTGCATTATATGCAATATATCTTATTTTATGTTCTGATTTTTAGAAAATCTGCTATGATGGACCCTCAGAAATCTTAAGAAATTTCGAACAGAGGTTTAATTGCAACATGGCCAACTACTTTAATAGTTTGAATTTGAGACAACAATTGGCACAACTGGGTTGCTGCGAGCTGATGGAGCGCAGCGAGTTTGCCGACGGGTGCGACTTCTTGAAGGGCAAGAAGGTAGTGATCGTAGGCTGCGGCGCTCAGGGTTTGAACCAGGGCCTGAACATGCGCGACAGCGGCTTGGACGTAAGCTATGCCCTGCGCAAGGAAGCCATCGAGCAGCAGCGCGCTTCTTTCAAGAGAGCCGCCGAGAACGGCTTTAAAGTCGGCACCTACGAGGAGCTCATCCCCACGGCTGATCTGGTGATCAACCTGACCCCCGACAAGCAGCACAGCAACGTCATCGAATCTGTTATGCCCCTCATGAAGATGGGAGCTGCCATCGGTTATTCTCACGGCTTTAACATCGTTGAAGTCGGCCAGCAGATCCGCAAGGACATAACCGTCGTCATGGTTGCCCCCAAGTCTCCGGGCACCGAGGTTCGCGAAGAGTATCGCCGCGGCTTCGGCGTTCCCACCTTGTTGGCCGTTCACCCCGAAAATGATCCCAAGGGCGAAGGCTGGCCGATTGCCAAGGCTTGGGCCGCTGCCACCGGCGGCGATCGCGCAGGCTGCCTGAGATCTTCGTTTGTCGCCGAGGTCAAGTCAGACCTGATGGGCGAGCAGACCATTTTGTGCGGCGTGCTGCAGGCTGCCACCGTTTTGTGCTATGACCGCATGATTGCCCTGGGCATGGATGCCGCTTACGCCTGCAAGCTCATCCAATACGGCTGGGAAACCATCTGCGAGGCCTTAAAGCAAGGCGGCATCACCAACATGATGGATCGCCTGTCCAACCCTGCCAAGCTTAAGGCTTTCGAACTGGCCGAAGAGCTCAAGAGCATCATGACCGATCTGTATCTGCACCACATGGACGACATCGAGAGCGGCAAGTTTTCCCGCGTTATGATGGAAGATTGGGACAACGGCGACATCAATCTGCACACCTGGCGCGAAAACTATGCAAAGTGCGGCTTTGAAAACGCCCCTGAGTGCGCTGAGAAGATCACCGAGCAAGAGTACTTTGACAAGGGCATCCTGTTAGTTGCCTTCTGCAAGGCCGGCATCGAGCTTGCCTTTGAGACCATGACCAAGTCGGGGATCTACCCTGAGTCGGCCTACTACGAGTCTCTGCACGAGCTGCCTTTGATCGCCAACACCATTGCCCGCCGCCGTCTGTACGAGATGAATGTGGTTATTTCCGACACCGCCGAGTATGGCAACTACCTGTTTGCCAATGCCGCCATTCCTCTGTTGCAGGACTTCATGTCCAAGATCGATCTTGACGTGATCGGCAAGGGCTTGACCTGCGACAACAGCGTCGACAATGTCGAGCTCATCAAGGTCAACGATGCCATTCGCAATCACCCCATCGAGATTGTGGGCCGCAAGCTGCGCGCTTACATGTCCGACATGAAAGAGATCACGGTTGGCAACAACTAATCAAAACCTGTTTTGATGGTTTTGACAAAGAGGGGCTTCGGCCCCTTTTTGCTGCCCGCAATTTCCTGTTCAGTCCCCTTTAAGATCAAGTTTCACGCCGCCCGGGAAGGTTATTAAGTTCGTCTTGCGAACAAACAGCCGTTTAGAAGCACAAAAATCAGACATGCCAAAGAAAAGCTGCATTCTCATGCGGTTTGTGCCTAAAACTTTGCTGCGGTTTTTTAGAATAAGTCCCAAAAATGCAGCGTGCCAAAAGCTTTTTGGGCCTCAAGGCAGGCCATGAGGCAAGAGGGACATCCCACAGCCTGTCAGAATGGTTTATCTTTTGGGGCAGACTGCCTCAAATACGGCTTGCTGCGCGGCGCTCAAAGTGCCTGCAGGGTTCAGGGTGCCGTCATCTGCTTTGACAAGCTTGATCCTTTGAAGCTCCTTTAAGCACAGCTCCAAGGTCAGCTCCTTGAAGTCATCTTCGACCTTGATGAGGCGATTTTGCATCTCATTGAATATAATCAGTGCCAAGAACAAATAGGCAAGCTTGCTCTTAAGAGCGCTTTCGTCATGAATGACGACTCGGCCGTCTCCCGAGTCGTTTTTGACGTGTGCCAAGATCTTTTCAAATTGTGCCTTGGCTTTAAGCGCGCCAAGCGCCTCTTTAAGATCAAAGCCCCTGCGCGTTGTGTAAAAGGCAACGATGCCGCACAAAGAGATAAGATCGGCAAAACCTGTGACATCATCTTTAAAGGCAAAGCCTTTTGCGCTTGTATCTTTGGCTATCTTAAAGAAACCTTCGTATCTTGAGGGGTCTGAGGGATAACTTTTGGCAGCCTCAAGCTCAGATCTTAATCTTGCCTGTTTTTTCACGAGCCCGGGTGTGCAGCGGGCTTTTAAGGCAGGATTCAAAATAATCATCAAAGTCCCCTCGGTCTGTCCCAAGGCCAAAGGGACCGAGATTGCAAAGAGGACAAAC
>CAZYXT010000155.1:0-3565 GCA_964651505.1 uncultured Enterobacterales bacterium | reverse complement strand
ATGGGGCTTGAAGATCACTATGTGATAAAGCCTAAAAAGAGAGCAGGCAAGAAAACTAAATAAACGAAATCATGTGCCGGCAAGGCAGGAATGCTGCAAGAGCGTTATATAACAAATCTTCCGACATTTAGGTTATATTCGCTACTAGACCGACAAGATACCCAAGAGACCATAACATGCATCAGGGCAATAGGATTTTACCTGAATGTCTCTTTTAATCAAGAGGTTTATCAGGGCGATTGTGCCGCATTCAGTCAGGCAAACGTGAGTTGTCAACGATTGAGGATGCCTGCAAAAACATCAACGATAAGATCAGCACGCAAAAGCTTAGCCAAGTTTCGATAAAGAGCCCGCCCGGGCTTTGGGCCTCTTCCTCAGAGCGCCAAAGTCGGCCATGTCGCAGTTGATTCGGGCGTTTCTCAATAAGATAAAGTCTTTTGAAGACACAGGCAAGGACGCCCGTCTCGTGCGTCCGTTTCAGAACACGCGTTTAAGCTTCTTTAGCGGTAATAGTCAAAATAAGACTTTTTCTTCTTTTTGAAGAACTCGGCTGCAAAGAAAGTTACCGAAACCAAGGTGCCGACTGCAAAGCTTAACAATATCCATTGAGGCATGGACAGGCCCAAGAGCGACCAGTCCAAAGGACCGCAGGCGCCGGTGGGTTTGAACATCCAGGGCATAAGCTCGTCCAAAGGCAGGAACGAAGGGAAGGAGGCGGTCAGCTTGCAGACAGATCCGAAACCATGCTGATACTCCTGCGCGGCATGATCAAAGGCAATGCACATTCCGCCGATGGAGCCTGCCATAAAGATCAGGATGGCCAGCAGTCTGGTCAAAATAAAGGCAGGGGATAAAAAGCCGATCAGGCCTGCGACGATAAAGCTTAAATAAAAAGCTCTTTCGTAGACGCAATTGACACAGGGGTCAAGTCTTAAACCATACTGAAAATAAAGGCCGCAACCTTCCAAGGCAAGTCCCAGCACCATCAAGGCAATCCAGCACCAGCGTTTGTTGGAAACGGATTGAACTAGACCTATCACGACTACTCCCCGGCGTCTAACCCGGCTTTGCAATGGGTAAAATTTTAATAAACCGCGCCGGTATTAATAGAAAAATTTTTATGGCGGCGCACTGTTTAAAATTCTAACACAAAAATAACCGCTTGGCACTAAGGCCCCGGATCAAGAAAAAGATATCGCAAGTCAATAATTTTTAAAGGTTAAAACGCGCATCCGCGGGCGGGGATTTTCAAACGCGGTTTTTATAAAAATGCCCCGCTTAAAGCTTTATGCATGAGGCTTCAAGAGGGGGTATTTTTTGGCAATTTCATGCCCCGGGGTACCTTGGTGCCCGAGGGTTTTTATTAATGAATGATGCCTGTTGACAAGAAGTACTCGGTTACAGGCGGGAGGAAGAACCAGGTGCCGATCAAGCCCACGACGGTCAAAACGATGGTGTAGGGCAGGGCCATCCAGACCATTTTGACATAGGAGAGCCTGATTAACGGAGCCAAAGCCGAGGTCAGCAGGAACAAGAAGGCAGATTGGCCGTTAGGGGTGGAAACGGACGGCAAATTGGTACCGGTGTTGATGGCCACTGCCAGATTATTGAACTGCTCATGGGAGATCACGCCTTGGGCAAAGGCCTGGTGAACCTGCTCGATATAGATGGTGGCCACGAACACGTTATCGCTGACCGAGGAGAGAATTCCGTTTGCCATGTAGAAAATCGGCAGCTGATCGGCAGGATCTGCGCTCAATACCCAGTTGATCAGGGGCACAAACAGCTCTTGCTGCGAGATGACGGCAACCACGGCAAAGAAGACGCACAACAAGGAGCAAAATGGCAGCGATTCGGTGAAGGCCTTGCCCAATTCCTCTTCGGAGGTGACGCCGCAAAACGCCGTGGCAAAGATGATGATGGACAAACCCACCAAACCCACGGCAGCCAGGTGCAGCGCCAGGGCCGCGATCAGCCATACGCAGCAGACGGCCTGAATGCCCATCTTTAACTTGTCGCGAACGGTCAGCTCGGCGGTGGTCTTCTCGTCGCGCTTGATCAAGATCTGACGCACCGACTCGGGCATTGGAGTGCCAAAGCCGAACAGGCCGAGCTTTTCAGTGATAAGGCAGGTGGCTAAACCGCAGATCACGACCGGTGCCGAAACCGGGGAGACGCGCACGGCAAATTCGGTGAAGTTCCAGCCTGCCATGCCGCCTATGATCAGGTTTTGCGGCTCGCCTACCAAGGTGCAGACGCCGCCGATGGCTGTGCCGACGGATGCGTGCATCAAAATGGAACGCAAGAAAGCGCGGAATTGCTCAAGATCGGCTGTCAACTCTTTAGGAACAAAGCGATCATCTGTCAGGCGGGCGGTGGCAGCATCGCCGCAAATTGTCTGATGGTAAAAAGCGTACATCCCCGTGCAGATGGCGATGATGACGGCCAGCACCGTCAGGGCATCGAGGAAGGCCGACAAAAAGGCTCCCAAAAAGCAGAACAAGATGGCCAGGACCATATGGGATTTGATCCGAACCAAAAGCTTGGTGAACATGAACAAGAGCAAGTCGCGCACGAAGTGAATGCCGGCTACCATGAACATCAGCAAGAGGATAACCTCAAGATTGGCGCCGATTTCATCGCGGACATGCTCCATGTCGCACAAGCCGATGAAACAGGCTTCGATGACGATGACGCCGCCCGGCTGCAGAGGATAGCACTTTAAGGCCATGGCCAGAGTGAAAATGAACTCCAAGACCAGCATCCAGCCTGCTAATACGGGGGAAATGGCGAAGGTAACCAGGGGATTGATGATAAGGCAGGCTAAAACAAACATCTTGTACCACACAGGCGCGGTACCCATGAAGTTCAGCGCAAAAGCCTTAGTGTAACTAAGTTGTGACATAATGCCCTTTTCCTTGAATGATTCAAACGTTTTTTGCAGCACAGCAAGCACAGGCTTAACTTGTGAGGCAGCAGTCTGTATTTGTTTGCCTTAAGCTCTAAGCTTGTGAGCATAGTCTACACTCAAAACCGCAATTGAATAGAGCGTGCGGCGCCGCCAAGAGCAGGCTTAAAACGGTTTTGTGATGCGTTGCATGTTTTAAAGATTAATTTTTAAGCTTGTTTTGACAAAAAATTGCTTTATGAATGGACGCCGGTTTAAGTTTTTTTAAGGCAAACTAACCTGTGCTCACATAAATCGGCCGGGCACATAAATCATGCATTGTGCTTTTAATCGGCGCATAAGGCAAAAGCTCCTGCCCCGGCCCGCCGCCGTTGCATGGTTTGGTTAGAAACGGCCTTGCCCTGCCTTCTTTAAGAGCTATAAAAAAGATGCCTCAGGAGGGGGCGCAAACTATCTGTTCCCCCGCACTCATATTTGCCCCGGGTGTGTCAGGGTGATTGCATGAGGAAATAGATTATCGCCCTGCTCGATGGGGTGCAGACTCCTGCAAAGCCTTATTTTTTCTTTGTTTCTTTCTTAAAAAGTCCTCGCAAAGCCGAGGATTTTGTGTGCGTGGCATGTACACGATCCAACGGGTGAAAGTCCCGAGGTCGGCCG
>CAZYXT010000154.1:0-3626 GCA_964651505.1 uncultured Enterobacterales bacterium | reverse complement strand
CCGCGCTACAGTCGTTCAACCGACAGCGCATTAACCTCGTCCTTTACTTTCTTTAAGGTGCGATCCAAAAAGTCGATCTTGGTTAAGAGCAGATCAATGTCAATGATGGCAACATCTTGCTGTCTGTCAATCTTTGAGCGCACTCCGAGCACATTGATCTTCTCGCCTGCAATAATGGTGGTGATGTCGCGCAACAGCCCCGAATAATCTTGGGCAATAATGCGGATTGTGATGGTAAAGCCCGATCCTCCGGTATCGCCCCACTCTGCCGGTACCACCCTTTGGGGATTATCCTTCATCAGCTGTTTTAATTGGGAACAATCCACCCTATGGATCGAGATGCCGCGGCCTTGAGTTATAAAGCCCAAAATTCGGTCGCCCGGGATGGGCTGACAGCATCTTGCAATATGCGTCATCATATTGCCCACGCCGTCTACCACAATGCTTCCCTTGTTGTGATTTTGCTTTTGCGCAAGCAGCTGAGCATTGGTCTTGGATGTGACCAAGGCGTTTAAGGCCTCTTCTTTTTGCTCGTTGGAGGCGATGCGGCCCAGACGTTCCTGCAAATAACTTATGACCTGGCTTACTTTGATGTCGCCTGCCCCGATGCCCGCCATCACATCATCGACGCTTTTGACATTAAAGCGCGACAGCTTGTCTTTGATGAAGGAGGCGACCTGATCTTTATTCAGATTAAGACTATGGCGGGCAACTTCTTTATCCAAGATCTCCGCGCCTGCGACCAGGTTGCGATCATAATCGACTTTTCTAAACCAGGCCTGCACCTTGGAGCGGGCTTTGGCAGTCTTCAAAAAACCGTTGTCGGCATTGATCCAGTCGCGCGAGGGGTTGGGCTCTTTTTGCGTGATGATCTCTACTTGCTGCCCGGTCTTAAGCTGATAGGTATAAGGCACGATCCTGCCGTCCACTTTGGCCCCGATGCAGCGATGCCCCACCATGGTGTGCACGGAGTAAGCAAAATCAAGCGGGGTTGCGCCGGTGGGCAAATCTATGACCTCGCCGCGCGGGGTAAAGACATATACCCGATCTTCAAAGACCTGGGTTCTAAACTCCTCAAGCAATGATCCCGACTCGACCATATCGTCGCGCCAGGCCAAAAGCTTTCTTAAAAAGTTGATGCGCTCTTCGGCACCTGAGGCCTGCCCTGATCCTTCCTTATACTTCCAGTGGGCTGCCACGCCAGATTCGGCCATATTGTGCATGGCCTCGGTTCTGATCTGAATCTCTACAGGCTTGTTCCCGTCGCCGTAGACCACGGTGTGGATGGACTGATAGCCGTTGGGTTTGGGGTTGGCGATGTAATCGTCAAACTCCTTGGGGATATGCTGCCAGCGGGTATGGATCACGCCTAAAGCGGCATAGCAATCGGGCAATTTATCCAAGATCACGCGCACGGCTCTGACATCGTACAGCTCGTTAAACTCCAAGTGTTTCTTTTGCATCTTGCGCCATATGCTGTAGATGTGCTTGGGACGGCCGTAGATCTCTCCTTTGATCCCTTCTTTGGCCAAAAGCTCGGTCAGCTCCTTTATAAAGTTTGCAATGTACTTTTCGCGCTCGACTCTTCTTTCGCCCAGGCAGGCGGCGATTTGCTTATAGGTTTTGGGATGCAGACACCTGAAGGCCAGATCTTCAAGCTCCCACTTAAGCTGTCCTATGCCCAAACGATTGGCCAAAGGGGCGTAGATATTGGAGACCTCTTTGGCAATGATCATCTTGGTCTCTTCCTGCTCGTACTTGGCATCGCGGATCACGGCGATCCTTTCGGCAAGTTTGATGACCACCGCCCTGACATCGTCGACCATGGCCAGGAGCATGCGCCTGACCCTGTCCACCTGGGCATCGGAGGTCTTCTGATTGGCCTTTAAGTTTTGCAGATACCTGATGGCCTCCATATCCCTGACGCTTTGCAAGAGCTTGGCAACGCGCGGGCCGAATTTCTCTTCGACCTCAGCCTTGTTCATCTTGCCGATTTCATAAACAGGGTATAAGAAGGAGACCTGCAATGACTCAAAGTCCATGTTCAAGGACATTAAGATTGATGTGATTTCAGCGGACAAGTGGGAATACTTGGCTTTATAGGCATCATTGCCGCCCAGCTTTTCCAGCGAGTACAAGTGGACCTTATGCAACAATTCTTTTTGTTCTTGCGGCAACGCCAGGTCTGCGCTCCACTTTCCAAAATCAAAGGCGGCAGAGTGGGTCTCACGTAAGGCAACCATCTTGCTATTCCTTATTGTCATCAAGACAGCATAAGCCGAGGCTTACTGTCTGCGCTCAAAAACCACCATCATTTCAACGTGGGCAGTGCGCGGGAACATATCCAACACGCCCCAACTCTTTATAGTATAGCCATCCTCGAGCAAACTTAAAGCATCGCGCGAGGCAGCCGTGGGATTGCATGAGATCATAACAATCTTGGGCGCTTTAAGCCTGCCCAAAAAATTGCAGGCACGCTTGGCGCCGCTGCGCCCCGGATCTAAGATTACAGCATCAAAGCTTGATTTGCCAAAACCCTGATATGCTTTGGGATCTTCTAAATCGGCCTCTTCAAACTGCAGATTGGACAGGTGCATTTTTTGGGCATTGGCATTAGCAGCGCGTACCATGCCCTCTGCAATATCAATCCCTGTAACCTTGGCGCCGGATAGGGCCAGCGGGAAGGAAAAATTGCCCATGCCGCAAAAAAGATCGAGGTATTTTTGGTCAGGCTGCGGATTGACTTGAGCGCACACCTTTGCCGTCAGTGCCCGGTTGACCTCGGCATTGATCTGCACAAAGGCCTGCATGGTCAAAAAGAGCTTGTGCTCCTCCCCGGGACCAATCCTTAAATAAAGATCTTGAGGGTCGCCTGCCACTACTCTCTCTTTTAAAATCTCCTCGCAGGTCATGAAATCTTGGCAAGGCTCCAAGGCCGACATCACAGCTTCATGTTTTTGGTGAAAGTCTTTGATCTTTTCATCGTCTGCGGCGCTTAAAGAGGAGATCATGCGCAACAGCACCCCGGCTTTTCCGTCGCTGTCTAAAAGCTCGATATGCCCAACTGAGCGTCTGCCCTCAATAGAGTTGATTAAAGATGTTAAAGGCTCGATGAGCAGGTTCAGCCTCTGACTTAACACCTTGCACTTATCGATGGGAACCAACTGTTGGGAAAAGGCACTTCTGAAGCCCAATCGTGATTTGCCGTGATCAGCCTTGACCGAAAGGCGGCACGCCCTGCGGTAATTAAACTCAGAAGAGTCGACGATAAAGTCAGGCTCCCCAAGAGAAAGGCGGCACTGCTTTTTAAACAAGGTTTTAATGCCCTTGATTTTGGCCTCAATTGCTGTTTTCAATGGCAAATGCTGCAAAGGACATCCGCCGCATTGCTCTTGGTATGGGCAGTCGCACCTGCGGCGCTGCGGCGAGGTTTTAAGCATTTTTAAAACCGAGGCAGTGCCCACGGCATCGTTAACAGTGACAGGTTTGAGCCTGGCGCTTTCGCCAGGCATAAGACCTTGCACAAACCAAATGCGCTCTTGAGTGCGGCAGACACCGCGTCCCATGAGATCAAGATCGCTGCAAGAGGCCTCAAATGACTTTAAAGGCTTATTATGATTGGGCTC
>CAZYXT010000153.1:0-3659 GCA_964651505.1 uncultured Enterobacterales bacterium | reverse complement strand
AAAGAAAAGATGCAAAAAGAAATTGCCCGATGAGAGGATGGGCCTGTTCCCCTCGCACCGGCACTGCCCTTTGAGGCCGGGCCGCCTTGCCCCGGCACAAAGGACGCAGCTTTAAGGCCTGCCTATTGCCGGCCCGGCAGAGTGTACGGCGTTTCCTGGTACACAAAGTTAATCCAATTTGAAAAGAGCAATGAGGCATGAGAGCGCCAGCTGCAGCGCGGCGTTAAGGCCGGGTCATCGTGCGGAAAGTAATTAACAGGAATAATGGGATTTTTGCCTGCATTAAGATCGCGCCTGTACTCCTCGGCAAGCGTCAAGGCATCATACTCGGGGTGGCCCGTCACATAGATCTGACGGTTGCCCGGGCTTGCGGCCAAAAAGACGCCTGTCTGCTCGCTGTCGGCCAATACATGCAAATCGGTATAGTCTTCAATCACCGACGTGGGAAAATCGATAAAGCGCGAGTGCGGGGCAAAAAAGCGATCATCAAAGCCGCGCACGATGGGATCGGGGGTCATGGCCCGATTGTGCAGATAAACGCCCGAAAGCTTCTCCTTTCTTTGCAGCATGGGAAGATCGTAAAAGACCTTCAAGGCTGCCGCCACCGCCCAGCAGGAAAACAAAGTCGAGGTCACATGATCCTTTGACCATGCGATCATCGATGAGAGCGCATCCCAATAAGTGACTTCCTCAAAGTCGATTTGATCCAAAGGAGCGCCCGTGATGATCATGCCGTCATAGTACTTGCCCTGCACTTCATCAAAGTTCTTGTAAAAAGTATCCAGGTGCTTTTGCGGGGTATTGCGGCTGATGTGCCTATCCACCCTTAAAAGATCGATGTTGATCTGAATGGGGGAGTTTGAGAGCTTGCGCATGTACTGGATCTCCGTTGCGATCTTCTTGGGCATGAGATTTAGCATCAAGACCTCCAAAGGGCGGATATCCTGCTGCTTGGCCCGATCTTCGGTCATGACGAAGACATGCTCGGCATTGAGCACGGAAACGGCCGGCAGATCGTTTGGAATATTTATCGGCATGGTCAATCCTTAAGGCATTTAATTTGGCGTAAACTAGGCCCTATGATAAATCCAAACAGGGGCAATTGAGGCATGCAAGTTGAGATAATCTCCACGGGCGACGAAGTCATCACGGGCTTTATCACCGATACCAATGTAAGCTATTTGTGCCAGGAGCTTTTAAGTTTAGGCATTCAGGTCAAAAGGCGCCATACGGTGGGCGACAAGCTTGAAGACATTCAGGAGCTGATTGAAGAGCGCTCAAAGGAGTGTGAGCTGCTCTTGGTCAACGGCGGCTTGGGCCCCACCTCAGATGACAACACCACCGAGGCTGCCGCAAGAGCTGCAGGAGTAAAACAGGTTTTAAACCAAATGTGGCTAAAAAGGCTTGAAACCTGGCATCAAGAGCGCAACCGCCCCTTTGTCAAAACCAACATCAAGCAGGCCATGCTCCCTGAGGGAGCTTTGATGCTTGACAACCCCTATGGCACCGCCTGCGGCTTTGCCTTGAAAATAAACCGCGCCCTGTGCTTTTTCACCCCGGGAGTGCCCTCGGAGTTTAAGCACATGTATCAAGATGAGATCAAGCCGCGCCTTATCAAAGACTTTTGCCAAGGCGGCTCCACCCGCGTCAAGCGCCTGTTTTTGTTTGGGATCTCAGAGTCGCGCCTGGGCGCCCTCATGCAGGAGCTCGACCTCCCAAAGAGCATTATCCCGGGCTACCGGGCGGCCTATCCTCTGATGGAGCTCAAACTCATTGCCCATAATGCCTCAGATAATGCCCTTGATGAGGCCTTGCAGCCGGTGCGCCCCGTCATAAAAAACTATCTTATCTGCGAAGATGCATTTGATGTGCCGCAGCGCATTGCCAAGCTGTCGGAAGATGCGGGGTTTTCCTTGTTTGACAATCAGACCAAGGGCGAATTTGCCGTGCAGCTGGCCTCAGGGGCCAAGGTCAATGCAGCCTTTTTGAGCGCCTTTGATCTTAGCGCACAGATCCGTCAGGTTTTAACCTCTGACGATTCGCGCTACTTCATGTCCATAAGACGCTGTCCTGAGCAGGACAAAACCTTTTTCCTGGAGCTTTGCGACACCAAAGAAGGCACCTTGTGGCAAAGCCGCTATACTCTTGAGGTCACCCTCAAGGACAAACGAGCCTCGGCCATCGCCCTCTTGGCCTTGGACTTTTTGCTCAAAACCTTGCAAGGCCAAGATCCCATTCGCCCCGACGGCTGCACCCGCTGCGATCTCATAAAAGGAGAGCGCGCATGTCTCTGAGCGTCATCATCCTGACCAAAAACGAAGAGGCCAATCTTGAAGAGTGCATCAAAAGCACGCAGGATCTTGCAGACGAAGTCGTGGTGTTCGACTCAGGCAGCACCGATGCCACCAGAGCCATTGCCCAAGCCTTGGGCGCCAAGGTTTTTCAAAGCCAAGAGAACGAGGGCTGGGGCCTTAAAAGACAGGAAGCCCAAAGATTGGCCGCGGGCGATTGGATCTTGCATTTGGACGCGGACGAAAGGCTCACCGCAAGGTTGAAAGCAGAGCTTAAAGAAAAATTGGCAAATGCCAAAGGACACGAGATCTTCGCCATCCCCAGGGCCAATCACCTCTTTTCAAGCCCCATCCGCCATTGCGGCTGGTACCCCGATTACGTTTTGCGGTGCTATAAAAAAGATCACACCTCCTACAATGATGCCGGGGTGCACGAGCATGTGCAGATAAAAGAGGACTCCAAGGTCATTTATTTAAAAGAGCCGATGCTCCACTACACCTATATTGACCTTGAGCAATGCCTCACCAAGCAGCGCAACTATGCTTTGGCCTTTGCCCGCGAAAAACACGCCAAGGGCAAAAAGATCTCCTTGTGGACGGTGGGCTTGCGCGGACTTTTTTCCTTCTTGCGCGTCTATGTGATCCGCAAAGGCTTTCTTGACGGGCGCTGGGGCTTGTGGAATGCCTATTCAACTTCCACCTACACCATGAACAAATATTTGGCTTTATACGTAAAGCAGCAAGGCAAGCCCTTGAGCAAAAGCGACAAAGCACAGAAAAAAAGCCTCTTGTCATAAATCATGTGAACCGACAATTTTAGGTTTCGATTTCAAAAAACTTTGAAGCAGGGTACGGGGCCGGGGACCGCCTTTTTCTTTATCGTCTGATATGAAACGTTAAAACCGGGTCGGAATGCAGTCAAGGTCGCAGCCGACTCTTTGGAGGCCATGGCGCCAAGGGGAGTAAAAATTAACGTTCCTGACCTTTAGATTTTTTGTCTGTTTCTATGCCTGCTGGCGACTTTTGAGGGTTGTTTTGCTGAAGCTGAATATCTGGGTGTTTTGCTAAATAAGCTCTTGATACTTGGTGATCAGGAAATTCTTTTATGAATTTTTTAACAGCATTTTCTTGCAGCTCACAGTATTTTCTGCTTCCTTTTTTAATCATTGCCATGCGAATTGCATACTTATCTTTTACACCATCATTTACTTCATTAGTCTGTTTATCCCGCAACATTTGCTCTTCAGCATTAAAAGTTGAAGTTACAATATCTAATGGCAATCCAGTGCTTTTGTTAATCTTATCTTTTGAACAATTAAGAATAGCTCCCTTGTAAAGGTCGTAGTTATCTACTGAATAACATGAAAC
>CAZYXT010000152.1:0-3662 GCA_964651505.1 uncultured Enterobacterales bacterium | reverse complement strand
AATCGTCAGGCAAAATAGTCCTGCATGAAGGACAAATCTTGCTTTGCAAACTTAGGATCTTGCCCTTCGCGCACGGCGTACGCAAGGTTGGGAAGAGCTCTGATATGACGGCGCAGGATGGCAAAGTCCACATAGCCCTCTCCCAAGGGCGTCATCTGTTTGTCAAACCCTGTTAAGGGCAGGTAGTCTTTAAAGTGCACCATGACGACATTGTCGACAAAGGCCGTGCAGTCAAACCACTTTTGCCAAAGGGCCTCTTGCTCGTCTTTTTGAGCCGGCCTTAGGATGTTGGCAGGGTCAAAGACAAACTTCAAAGAGCCTTGCGGGCAGGTTTGCATAAGGGTTTGGCACAAGGCAGGCTCGTTTAAGGGCTGAAAGCCCACGGGCTCCAAGAGCAAAGAGACGCCGTGCTCTGCCATGATTGAGCACAAGGCGGGCACAAACTTTAAAAGAAAGTCCTTTTTTGATGAGCACTCCTCCAAAGGCATGGCCAAAGCTGCGCTTTCGGTGCCCACAAAGGAGGTGCCAAGCTTTGAGGCAAGGTTGGCATACTTGCGATAAAGCCTGAGGTTTTGCGCTTCTAAAGCCCGGTTTGACAAGTCTTGGTAGCAGCCCAAAAGAGCAATGCTAAGGCCGCACTCTTGGGCGCTGTCTTTTAAAACGGCTAAAGTCTCGTCTTCAAAATCATCTTCGTAAGAGCCAAAGCCCTTTATGAGTTTGTGCAGCACAAGCTGCACGCAGCCATAGCCTGCCTGCTTTAAAAAAGGCAGGGCATCGGCGCTCTCATGACGGCCCAAATCGTGGCCGCGAATACCAAAGAGCATGTGCTTCTCCCATGATAAAAGCCGCCCCGAGGCGGCTTGGGTCTGATAGAGTTTTTGCTTAAGTCTCAACACGTTTTGATGTGCTGTTGCTTGGAAATCTTGGCAAGTTAAGCCTTTTCTTCCTCGTTGTGCTTGATGGTCCAGCACTTCTCGTAGCTGTAGCCTGTCAAGTCTTCGACGATGGCGCGCACGTTGGGGTCGACGTCTTCCTTGGCGCCGCCTGCTTTAAGACGGGCAACCTCGGTGCAGACCACCTTGTGGGTCTCCTTGGTCAGGTTCAGGCGCACGGAGGCAAGCCAGCCTACGGCCAAGAATACGAGGGGGAAGACCACGGCAATGAGCATGATGCCAAACTGAGCTTCCTCAGGCTGCTCGGTGGTGCCTTTGACGTAACCGAATACGGCCAACCCTGCGCCGATGACCAGAGATTCGATGCCGGTGGCGGCACGGGAGAACAGGGTGTTCACGCCCGTGAAGATGCCTTCGCGACGCTCGCCGTGAACAATCTCGTCGATGTCGGCCATGAAGGGCAGCTGGAAGACGGGGATGTAGTCGATGCCGGCGCGGCCTGCAAAGCTGATGACCGCGGCAATACACAACATGATGGTCATGTTATCCGTGCCAATCATGCGCGAGAGCATGAAGTAGCCTGCGCAGCCTATCGCCACGATAACCGAGAAGATGCGGAAGGTCTTGGGGGCACCCCAGCGCAGGCAGAAGAACATGCACAAGAGCAAAGCGGCAAAGGAGGTTACCTGAGTGATGCTCAATACCCAGGCGGCATCCTGACGGGACAAGAACAGCACCGAGATGACAAAGTAGGTGAAGATGCCCGTAGCCAGATTCTTGTAAATGCAGCCCATGGCCAGAATGATGCAGTGCAGACGGTAGGCTCTCAGCTTCAAAGCCTGCTTTACGTTGGAGAGAATAGATACGAAGCTGTCCTTGATGGAGCCGGTGTTGGAGAATACGTGAACTTCCTCGGGACGCTTCTCAAAGGTCCACAGGTAAACCACAATCAGGGAAACGGCCATCATGACGCCGTAGACCACGCCGGTCATGGTGAAGGCAGTGGTGCTCTCCTGACCGTACATGTGGAACATCAAACCCGGGATGGCAGCTGCGATGGTCGAGGAAATGACGCCGCACATCTGCTTGCCGCCCGTAAGCTTGGTCTTGTCGGTGGCGTTTTGCGTCATCTCGGCAGGCAAAGACACGCAAGAGACAATCACCATGGTGAAGACCATCTCATACAAAAGGTTGATGAAGAAGTAGTAGGCAAGATTCATTCCAGGCAGCCACATGGCAGGGAAGACCACCAAGATGGAGGGGACGCCCAGCAGAATGAAGAATCTGCGGCGGCCGAAACGGCGGCCGATGCGGGTCTTGTAAAAGTTGTCGGTGATAAAGCCCATTATCGGGTTCAACAGCGCATCAAAAATGCGGGCGCAGGTGAAGATGATGGATGCCGAAACCGCCGACAGGCCGCACATGGTGGTGTAGAAGAACATCAGCCATGCCGAAATCAAGGTGGTCGAGCCGCCGCCCAAAAAGTTAACGCAGGCATAACCTATGACGTGGTGCAGGCCAATCTTGCGCACCGCGGTCGGATCTGCTTGGTTTGTGTTCATTACTGTTGCAGTCATGGTAATTTACTCCTCCTTATATTTGCTCGCTTTCGATGGCGGCAAATAAAAACGGACCGAGACCCTTGGGCTCGTTGGAAATTATCGGCTCTGAGATGTAGTAGGCATAAGAGCCGTCGCGTCTGGTGGCGCCGCCCAAGCCTGCCACATAGCAGATTTTGTTGAGATTCAAAAGATGCTCGGGGGTCTCCAGGACAAACTCCCTTACAAGTCCCTCAAATGCCTCTTGAGCATTAGTCAAGGCGGCATTGGGCATTACCCCAAGACGCACGCCCTTGAACAAGGCGGCGGTTATCATGCAGGATGCGGAAGCCTCAAGATAGTTTTGCGCCCTGTCCTTTAAGTCCAAAATCTGATACCAGACCTTGGCATTTGGATCTTGAACCTTGAGCAAAGCTTGCAGACACTCTTGCAGGATGGTGCATAAGGCCCTGTAGTCGCGATGGCTCTTGGGCATAAGCTCGATGACGTCTGCCAAAGCCATCACATACCAGCCCATGGCGCGACCCCAAAAGTGCGGGGATAAGCCTGTTTGAGGATCGCACCAGTACATGGACTTGGATTCATCGTAGGCGTGATACAAAAGTCCTGTCTTTTCGTCTTTCAAGTGCGGATAGGACTTTAAAAACTGCAAGGCAATGTCATCAAAGTCGGACTCTTGGCCAAAGCGGGATGCAAAAGCGGCCAGGAAGGCTGCGCCCATGTACAGGCCGTCGCACCAGATTTGATGAGGGTAGATGGCCTTGTGCCAAAAAACGCCCTCAGAGGTGCGAGGATGGGTCTTAATCTGCTCAACGAGGTTGAAGGCGGCTTTCTTATAGCGCTCCTCCCCCGTCTCGTCATAAAGCTTGAGCACAATCTTGCCGTTGTTCAAATGGTCGATGTTGTGCTCATCGAGCCTGTAGCCTTTAATCGAGCCGTCAGCGCCGATAAAGGCATCCATGGTCTTGATGATGAAATCCAAATACTTCTTGTCGGAGGTTGCCTTGTAGACGGCATAAATGCCCTCCAAGGTCAGGCCGTACTCGTAGCCCCAGTGGTTCGTCAAATCGATGTTATGGGCTATGATGGAGTCGGCCATCCATTGAGAATAATTCATTAAACTTGCTCCAGGCTGATAATGGTTTTTTCCTGACCCTTAGGAGCAACTCTCATGCCAACTTGTAACTTATTGATTTTACAGGGGATTTTT
>CAZYXT010000151.1:2020-3817 GCA_964651505.1 uncultured Enterobacterales bacterium | reverse complement strand
CATTGGCATGATCCTGATTTGTGCACCCTGCGGCCATTGACTATAATCTTTGCTACAATGTCAGCGCCCTTTGATGGAGTAATGCCGTGAATACAATTGTAAGAATGCAGGCCCAATGCCCGCCTGATGCCCATAAGGTACTGCGCGATGCGCAAAATGAAGTCAAAGCCAAACTGGCAGTTAAAATCGAAGATCGGGAGCTTGAGCGTTACGGCGCTTTTGATGTATGCCAAACCCTGGCTCTGATGAGCAGCGAGCCTTTGATCTGCGCCTCAGACACGGTGACAGATGCTGTTGCCGCCGAGGCTCAAAATGCCGAAATCAAGCCCTCTTTTCTTAAAATCAAAGATGACAAAGCTTTTGCATCATACCAAGACGGCATGGTCGGAAGCGCCCTGCCTTTTGTCGATCTTTCCCAAGACAAGAGCCTGTACAAGGACTTTTTGGACAGGTTGGGCTTTGAGTGCTATATCATCATCGACTCGACGTCCATGCTCATCATGCGCTCAATCTCCACGGTTTATCCTTGGGACAAGCTTTTGGCCTCAGACTTCGTGCGCCAATATCTGCAAGCTGCCGCCATGCTTGATGAAAAGCTGGAGCTGCACTTTAAAGATGTCCGCTACGGACGCGAGGATGTCGAAGAGCTCAAACGCACCGATGCGGCCCTGTTTTTGCGCCTTGAACGTAAATTATTTTTGCAATACCCCTCAGATGACTAGCTTATATTCAAAAACCGTCTCTTTGGCCCGCACTCTGGTATCAAGGGCCTCTCTTACTCCCGATGATTGCGATTGCTCAAGGCTCATTGCCAAGGAGCTGCACGGCTGCGGTTTTAACATCGCCTATCACAATCAAAAAGGCTGCACCAATTTGTTTGCAACCCGCGGCAGCGGAGCGCCTTTCATCCTCTTTTTGGGCCACACCGATGTGGTTCCTCCAGGAGATCGCAAAGAGTGGGATCACGATCCTTTTTGCGGCAGCATCATCGACTACCGGGGCAGGCAGGTTTTGTTCGGCCGCGGCAGCGCCGACATGAAAGGCGCGGATGCGGCCATGACCGTGGCCTTGTGCAACTATGTTGCAGCCAACCCCTCCCATAAAGGCACTTTGGGACTGCTCCTCACTTCCAATGAAGAAGGCGACGGCCAAGGCGGGATCAGAGATTGCGCGCGGTTTTTAAAGGACAGCGGCAAGATCCCTGATTTTTGCATTGTGGGAGAGCCCTCTTGTAGCGACAAGCTTGGCGATACGGTTAAGGTGGGCCGCCGCGGCTCCTTGTCCATCCTCATCACCGTGCACGGCGTGCAGGGTCATGCAGCTTATCCTCACAAGGTGCACAATCCCATTCACGATGCCTCAAAGCTCATCGATGCGCTGATGGTGCAGGTCGATGACGGCAACGAATCATTTCCGCCCACCTCCTTTGAGGTCACCAACATCAGGGCAGGCACGGGAGCTGAGAATGTGGTCCCGGGCAGCTGCGAGTTTTTGTGCAATTACCGCTTCAACAATCTGCAAAGTCTTGATTCTTTGAAAACGCTGGTTGAAGGCAAAGCATCGGCATTAGGCATCAAGGCCGATTTTGATTACCGCTTAAACGGCGAGCCTTTTGTATGCACATCTCCTGCCCTCAAGCAGGCCTTATCCGATGCCATCTTCGAGCACACGGGCATCAAGCCTGCCTTTTCAACCTCAGGCGGCACCTCCGATGGGCGCTTTATTGCCCCCTTAGGCTGTGAAGTGCTCGAGTTCGGCCCTGTAAGCGCCACCATTCATCAGGCCAACGAATGCGTT
>CAZYXT010000151.1:0-1920 GCA_964651505.1 uncultured Enterobacterales bacterium | reverse complement strand
ATGCAGCCGATGAGCTTGGCGTGTCTGCTGTTACGGTCATCAACCGGCGCGACCGTTTTGCACAGGGCGGGTTATCTCTTTGCAGGATGCCCCGAGAACAGGCCGGAGTGCAATTTACGGAAAAGAAGATGAAGAAAAAATCACCAAGACCATCGGCACCCCGCCGCCCGATGGTGTGGCCCGCCTTGATGACAGGACATTGGCAACGGCCGTCCGTGACACGCGTCGTATCGATTCTTAACCGTCGCCAACAGCAACGATGGCCTTGTGGACACGCAAGAAATTTCGGGACCTGTTACCTGCCGGGTAAATGGCAAGCAGATGGCAGGTAACTGCGTATTTAAGAGTAAAATAACAGGTAACCGGCCAACTACCAAACATTTGGCCGGCAGATTGCGAGGTTTCTATGCCGGAACTCAATGAAGAAACAGTCATCAAAGCCATTCATCGCATGCGCAGTCTCGGTACCGACACACAGCGATGGGAAGTCAAAGGATCCGTGCAGGAACTTCCCAAAAAACTGCCGGAAACGATTTCAGCCTTTTCCAACATGCACGGTGGCACCATCATCTTGGGCTTGTCGGAAAAAAACGGCTTCAAGCCGGCTGACGGTTTCAATGCAGACAAGATATACGCCCAAATGCAGACAATCGGCGATGCAATGACGCCGATTGTACGTATGGAAGTGGAGAAGATGCGCTTTGAGGGGCAGATGCTGGTAGTCGCACAAGTTCCGGAGATGCCGAAGCGCATGAAGCCATGCTACATCTCTAAACGAGGGAAGTACGACGGCGCCTTCATTCGTTCCGGCGATGGCGACCGCCATTTGACCCCATACGAAGTTGATCGTCTTTCTGAATCCCAGTACCAACCGCAATTTGATATCGAACCGGTCGAAGCTGCATCAATCGATGATCTTGATGCCAACACAGTCGAAGCGATAGCCAAACGAGCCAGAGAGTTGTTTCCACGCGTCTTTGGCAAACTTTCTAAAGAAACAATTTTGATTCAGCTCGGTGTTTTAACCAGAATCAACAATCGTCTTTGTCCAACAATAGCCGGGCTGCTCGCTGCCGGAACATTCCCTCAAAAGTACTTTCCCCGCCTTGAAATTGTCTTTTCTGTATATCCCGGCGTCGATAAAGTCGAAGCAGCAACAGGGCAGCTTCGGTATCTGAATTCAAAAGAAATCATCGGATCAATCCCGGAGATGCTTCTTGAAACACTTGCCCTTGTCCAGCAACGCATGAATACCGGTGCTGTCATTGAAGGCGGTTTGCGAAAAGACATTCCGGACTATCCGCTTGAAGCTGTAAGAGAAGCTGTTGCTAATGCTCTCCAGCATAGAGACTATTCTCCTGAGGGTCGAGGCTCTCAAGTCCAGATCAACATGTATGCGGATCGCATGGAAATTATCAATCCCGGCGGTCTGTATGGCTCTACAACTGTAGAAAGTCTCGGGAAGGACGGAATTTCATCGACAAGAAATGAGTATCTCTCACGCTTGCTGACTTATGCACCGTTCGAATCGGGATTCGTTGTAGAGAACAAAGGAACCGGCTTTATGGTGATAGAAGCTGCGCTGGCAAAATCATTGATGCCGCCGCCGATTGTCAAAGACACCATTACCTATTTTATTTTGACGTTTAACAAGCGTAGACGTACAAATGATGAAGCGATCGGTAAAACATGGGAGAACATTGATAAAGCAATCCTCAATGCTTTGAGCGATCACTCGAGTTTATCCGTTAAAGACATAATGGAAATGTCAGGCCTCTCTCGCTCGACAATTGGAAATCACGTCAGAAAGTTAGCGGCAGACAAAAAATTGGAGCCGATTGAACCGAAAGGAAGCCCAAAGCAACGCTATCGCTTATGTGTCTAAACTTTAGGGTCTTGTCAGAAATAATGTGAATGTCA
>CAZYXT010000150.1:0-3885 GCA_964651505.1 uncultured Enterobacterales bacterium | reverse complement strand
CGCGGGCACGAAATTTAGTTTTGTTGCAAAATAAAGTTAAATATGCAATGTCAATGCCTGTCCTTAAGCAAGAGCGTTTTAGTGCATTTTGCAAGCTTTATAACATCATAATGGTGCGAATGCGTTTAACAATAAGCACCAAAATATATCAAATCCCGCGTTTTTACGATCTATACGGGTGCACGTATGGTTTTTATTGCACTTTATATGATCATTTTGACTTTTTATGCCCGCTTTTGGTGTTTTGACATTTTTTATGCTCAAAATTTGGTAGTCTGAGGCAGTTTAGTGTTAGGCCCTCACCAGGGGCAGATTTTTGGAGTAAACAAAATGTCTTATTCGCAGCAGGTTTTTGATGACCTCTCTCGTCGTTACAGCTATCAGCCCGAATTCTTACAAGCCGTGCAGGAAGTATTGACCACCTTGCAGCCCCTGCTTGATAAAAATCCTGCCTATCAGAAGAATAAGATCCTAGAGCGCATCGTCGAGCCCGAGCGTTCCTTCCACTTCCGCGTCGAGTGGGTTGACGATAAGGGTGAAATCCAAGTCAACAACGGCTTTCGCGTTCAATTCAATTCGGCCATCGGCCCTTACAAGGGCGGTTTGCGTTTCCACCCCACCGTCAACGAGGGCATCTTGAAGTTCTTGGGTTTTGAGCAGATCTTCAAGAACTCCCTGACCGGCACCCCCATCGGCGGCGGCAAGGGCGGCTCCGATTTTGATCCCAAGGGCAAGTCCGACAATGAAGTAATGCGCTTCTGCCAAGCTTTCATGATCCAGCTGCACCGCTACATCGGCGCCACCGTGGACGTTCCTGCAGGCGACATCGGCGTGGGCGGCCGCGAGATCGGCTATTTGTACGGCGCTTACAAGAGACTGACCACCAAGTACGAAGGCATCCTCACAGGCAAGCCTCTGAACTTCGGCGGCTCGCTTGCCCGCACCGAGGCCACAGGCTACGGCACCGTTTACTTTGCCCAAGAAATGCTCAAGGCCCGCGGCCAGTCCCTCGAGGGCATGAAGTGCGCCGTCTCAGGCGCAGGCAACGTTGCCATCTACTGCTGCGAGAAGCTCTATCAGTCAGGCGCCACCCCGGTCACCGTTTCCGATTCGCGCGGCATGATCTATGATCCTGCCGGCATCAAAGTAGATGTCTTAAAGCTGGTCAAGGAAGTGGAGAGAGCCTCCTTAACCCGTTATGCCCAATTGGTTCCTTCTGCCAAATACACCCCCGTGGCCGACTATCCTCAGGGCCGCAACGCCGTCTGGTCGGTTCCCGTGGATGCCGCCTTCCCTTGCGCCACCCAAAACGAGGTTAACCTCGAGGATGCCAAGTGCCTGCTGCAAAACGGCTGCAAGTGCGTAGCCGAGGGCGCCAACATGCCCTCTTCCATCGATGCCATCAACGCCTTCCTCGCCTCGGGCATTGCCTACGGTCCTGCCAAGGCTGCCAACGCAGGCGGCGTTGCCACCTCGCAGCTTGAGATGGAGCAAAATGCCGGCATGACCGCCTGGACCTTCGAGGAAGTCGACGGCAAGCTCTTCAACATCATGAAGGGCATCTTCGAGAGCGCCGATGCCACCGCCAAGGAGTTTGGGGCTCAGGGCAACCTCGTCCTCGGTGCCAACATCGCAGGCTTCCGCAAGGTTGCAGACTCCATGATCGCCCAAGGCGTCATCTAAGCAAAAGTTTTCTCATTTTGCATCAAAGGCCCCGCTTTGGCGGGGCCATGCTTTTCTTGCAAAGTCGCAGTCCTCTCTTTGGCCGGTCTTTATCAAAACCTGCCTTTAGTGCCCTCTTGTCTTTAAAAGATGACCTAAAATCGCTCTGGTTGGGAGTGAATCAAGTGCTTGGCAAAAGGCTTTTGCAAAGAGCCCCTCTTTTTAAAACAGCGCATGAGGATCTCAAGTTTAAAATTTGATCTGAGAGCTTAATCTTAATTGCGATCTCTTTTTTGGCACGAACTTCGCTAAGAAGTACAATAGTTCTTGGCAGGGCCTGAAAGCGTCATTTTTACCCCATGGGACACGGCGGGCTTTTAAAGCGCGCACCCTGCCTTGGGGATGGCTTTAGGTCTTAAGCAAATATTTATAAAGTTAAGTATTTTGTTGCCGTAAGAATATGAGAGCCTGCATATGATAAAAAAAGGAGAAATCATGTCCTTTATTCAGAACCTTTCCGTCAAAACCAAGCTTGTATGCTGTTTTGGCATGATGATTGTGCTATGTCTGGTCATAGGGCTGGTAGGCATCAGCAGCATGGTCAGCAGCCGCACTACCACCGAAGATGTGCACTACATCTTAGGCGACGACCGCTACGGCAGCATTTCATCGGCGAATACTATTGCCACCAAGTTTAACAACGCCATTGCCGACACTGTTGCCGGATCCTTGGTCTTCACCGCTTCGGATCAAATGCTCCCCGATCTCGTTAGGATCGTCAATAGCTTATCGGTCACGCGTTTCCCCAACGAAATCAATGCCGTCAAAGAGGCAGTTGCCGAGTACATTGATTATTACTCGGAACTTAAGAGGCTGGCTTCAACCGGCAACCAAAATGCCGTGTACTATCATTACCTGCACGAAATGACTCCGCAGGCTCAGGTGGTTTTCCAAAATCTCAGCACGGTCATCGATTTGCAGCTTGACGAGGTCAGACAGGAAGTCAACGGTCTGATGGATCCCACTCCGATATACACCGTCACCGCAGTCTCGGTGCTGGCCATCTTGGCAGCCATCATCATCACCATCTTCTCTGCCAACTATGTGCTCAGGGCTTTGGACAAAGCCATCAGCAGCGCTCAAAAGATTGCCGAATCTGATTTGTCAGAAGCCATCAATTTCCAAGGCACCGACGAATTTGCCCAATTGCTGCGGGCTTTGGAGACCATGCGCGCGGATCTGCGCGTACACATCAAGAATGTCTTGGATCTGCAAGGGCAGGCCTTGTCCAACATAAGCGATGTCAAGACAGCGTCCTACAGCGTCTCCACCGCCGCCAAGGATGCCGAATCGCGCGCCATCACCGTGGCCGCCGCCTCCGATGAAATGGTATCCACCACCCAAGACATCGCCCGCAATTGCGAGACTGCCGCCAACAATTCCAACACCTGCCGCAAGATCACCGAACAAGGCGTCAAGCAGCTGCAAGACTCCATTGCCGAGATTCATAATCAGGCCCAGCGCACCAAACAAGATGCCGAACATGTTCAAGAACTGGTCAAGCAGTCCGAGAACATCGGGCAGATCGTGCAGACCATTGAAGATATTGCAGGCCAAACCAATCTGTTGGCCTTAAATGCCGCCATCGAAGCTGCCCGCGCAGGCGAGGCGGGACGCGGCTTTGCGGTGGTAGCTGACGAAGTGCGTGCTCTAGCTTCGCGCACCTCCAAGTCCACGCAGGAGATCATCAACATGGTCAACATGATCCAGCACGGTGCCAATGTGGCCTCCGACTCCATGCAGGAGAGCGTCACCAACATGGATCAGGTTGCCGCCAAGGCAGGCACCCTCGAGGATTACCTCAACGACATCATCAATCACGTCAATCAGGTCAATGCCCAGATCACGCAGATTGCCACGGCTGCCGAGCAGCAGACCACGGCCACGGCAGAGATCTCAAGCAACATGCAGAACATCACCGACATCACGCAAGATCTGGCTTCGCATGCCCAAAACACTGCCGATCAGATTGATGATTCGACCAAGCTGCTCGATAGGATGAACACGTTGCTGTGTCAATTTAGGATCTAAATATTCATAATTAAACTCATAAATAGGGAAGCTTGTCTTCCCTATTTTGCTTTAAGCGCCCGCAATCAGACTCAAGGCGCGCTCCCTTAATTTGAGATGACGCATGATGTCTTTGAGCGTGCAGGATCTTAA
>CAZYXT010000149.1:0-4042 GCA_964651505.1 uncultured Enterobacterales bacterium | reverse complement strand
CTTTATTTCCTGCACGTCAACAACTGCAACAGCATGGCGGAGCTCACCCCTGAGCTGGCACGGGACTTTGCCAAATACTGCAAGCTTCACAAGCACATGAATGTTCTTGGCCGGGTACGCATGTTTGTGATTTACTGCGTTGCCAGAGGCACCCCCTGCAAAAAGGCTCTGTTTGCCATGTATGAAGACAATCAATCTCTTTTGCATGGTTGGCCCCATCACCTTTCGGATCGCAAAGCGGCCGAGATTTTCTTTCTCAAAGCCGGCCAAAGATATTGGTCAAGAGGCAAATTCAAACTCTCTGAACAAGAGGAGGAAGTGCTTAACAGGGCGCTTGAGCTGTCGCCTCCAAAATCCCAAAAAAGGCACCGGCAGGCCGTCCTCGGATTTTTTCAATACCTAAAGATCATCAATATCACTTTGCCTCAATTAACCCCCAAGCTCTTTTACCAATACATTGAATCGCAGCCCTATAAAAAGGGAAGCAAGATCTTGACCAGGGTGTTGAATGAATGTGCCGGTCTGGGATTGTGCAGCAAAGTCTTGCCCTATGTCTTCAAGCCTGACGTAAGAGAGTTCTTTCGGTCAAATCTCGGCTCAAATGAAATGAAAAACCTGCCGCCCGGCGAGTACGAGCCCGAGCTTTTGCCTAAGCTGCGCGAGCCAATGCTCGCAGTGCTCGATAAGTTTGGATATTCGCCGACGGTTAAGCATGCATGCTCCAATTGCTTGGAGTATTTGGCGGTCATCCTGACCGAGTTTAAGCAAAAATTCAGTTTTGAAAGCGGCCTTGCAATATTAGAGCACGAGCGCAGGCGAACGGGCAAACGCTACTACAAAAGTTCTTTTAAACTCATCATCTTTCTGGCTGAGACTTTGCTGAAAGGGCAGGAGGTGACCGCCTTATTGCTGAAAAACTTCTATCGCAGCTGCCTGGCGAAAGATCATGATGTTTTTCCTGAGCAGTTTCAGAGCTTGATTGATGATTTTTTAAAGGAGCGAAGGGATTTGGAGAGGGTCAGCCGATCAACTTCAGACATGGATCACTCCGCTGTCATGCGTCTGACCGCATTCTTAATCTCCAAAGGGTGCCGCTCTTTTAGCGAGATCACGGTTGAACTGCTGTATGAATATGTGATTGAAGATCAGCACGACACCCCTGAGGGGCTTAAGGCATACCTAATCAGAAATACCCGGTTTCTTTACTTCCTGGCCGAGCGAGGCGTCATCCCTTTTCACTTTGTGCTAGCTTTAAAAGGATCTGCCTCCGGCAGCGGGTTCAAGCCCGTTAAAACCCTTACAAGCGAGCAGGAGAAGGCGATTCAAGCCTACCTGAAATTAAAACGCACAGATCTTGCTTACCTGAGGAACTCCTTGGCCTTGTTGCTCTGTTGCGAATACGGCTTGCGCATGTCTGACATCGTAGATTTGCAGTTTAAGCACTTTAACCTCAAAACCATGAGCCTGACCAAAAATCAGGTTAAAACCGGCAAGTTGCAAAGCTGGCCTTTGACTGTGCCGGTGGTCAACAGATTATTACGCTACCATGCCGCATTGAAGAAGATAAAGCGCGAAAACAAGGATGATCATCTCTTTATTTCTCTTTATGCCCCTCATACGCCGGTACAACGAGGCGCCTTATTCGTTGATATTGCATCCGATCTGCTCAAAGAGGGATGCGCGCCGTTTAGTGCCCATGATCTGCGCCGCAATAAAGCCTCCAAACTGCTGGCTAATGACTTTAGCCCGGAGTTGATTGCCGCCATGCTGGGGCACGATGATACCGACAATTTGAAACCCTATCTTAATACCGATACCAAACGCATGATGGCCTGCGTGCCCCCTTTTGAAGGCTTTGAATATGCAGGGGAGGTTTTGCCATGATCAAGCTTAACGTCAGATCAAACATAGCCGAGCACATTAAAGGCACCTTAGAGCTGACCGCCAAAAGGGTCAGGGTGCTTGATAACTATATTGGGATCTATAATGCGCTCGACAGGTACCTGGTCGAGCATCACGGGGCCAAAGACGAGCTTGGCAAAGAGCATGTTCTGGGATTTTACGATAGCAAGCTTAAAGAAGGGACAGGCCTCAGCTATATGCAGAAAATAGTCAGGGCACTCAGAGATCTAAGTCTTTTTATGCAGACTAAAGGTTTAGATGCCTACTATTTGGCAGAGCCTGTTTTGCCTCCTCCCAAGAAAAAGGCTTACTTCATACCCACCCGCGAGCAGGTTGCTGCATTTATCAAATACTTGGATAAAACGGCCTCGACAAGAAAATCAACCGGCCCGGGCCGAGCCTATTGCCTGACGACCGCCGCCTTAATTTTCAGGATCGTATATCTGGGCGGCACCAGGCCCGGGGAAGCATGCAGGCTCCCGATCAACGGCATCGACTACGAGCAACAGCGCATCTACGTTCACGAGTCAAAGGGGGCTAAATCGCGCTACGTTTACTTGCCTGAGGGAGTGATGGAGCTGCTAAAAAGACAGGAAGCCTATTTGAAGAGACTCCACCCCGGACAACATTTGATTTATATTTTCCCAAAACCGAAGAAATTGCAATCTCCCTTTGGTGAGAGTTTTTTGGGCACTATCATTAGAGAGTTTTGGTTTGAGCTCTTCCCCGAGCTTAACGACAACTTCAGGCCGACCCCGCATACCCTGCGCCATGCCTACTGCGTGCATGCCATCGATCGCTGGAATGCGGAGGGTATAGATGTTGATTCTCACTTGCCGTATTTGTCCGCGCAGATGGGGCACAGCACATTGGACGACACGCTTTACTATTATCATCAGATCCATGCATCGAGCCAGGCCATCAGATCTCATCTTGAGCAGGACAATGCGGTTTCCAAGGAGTTTTTAAATGGCATCTAACAGACGAAGACAGCTTAGCATCCGCGATCGCGCCCTGCTGATGTCATTAGAGCAAAAGCATGCCGATGAGCTGAAAAACAAGAGCTCAGATCATAGCAGGCTGTTCCTGTCCGAGATGGGCACCTACCTTAATGTTTATCTGCCCAAGCTGCAAAAAACCGCCAAGAGCGTGGCCACGATGCGCTCATCGCTGAGCGTCTTCGTGCGCTACCTGCGCAACGTCAAAAAGATAGAGATTGAGAAGTTTAAGATCCAAGATTGCACCATCGGACTGGTCACCGATTGGCTGTCTTATGAAATTGAAGAGCACCATTGCAGCGCGGCTTCGCGCAACAAACATCTGAGCGTGCTGCGCGGCTATATGGAGTACCTCTCGCATGAAGATCATGCGGCGCTTGAATGCTTTATCAAGCTGTCCCAAGTAAGGCAGCTGCAGGTGCCGGAAACGCCCAAAGAGATCTTAAGCAATGAGCAGGTGCTCCTCATCATTAAGGAGGCTGCCAATTTATACAAAGGCATGCGCGATGCGACCATGCTGCTCTTTTTGTACGAAACGGCCATCCGTGTCTCAGAGCTGGTTGAGCTTACCAAAGACAAGCTGACTTTAAGCATGGAAGCCCCTCATGTGCTGATATTTGGCAAGGGCAAAAAATTCAGGCGCGTCAATTTAAACTCGCAGCTGGCTCAGATCATGCGCAAATACATGGATAAGATGCATAAGGACACGGCCGATGACGCCCCGCTTTTTTACAGCCTTAAGAAAGGGAGGCCCGGAGCCCTGACTTCCCGCTCGGTGCAATATATCTTGGAAAAATGCGCCGATGCGGCCAGACTGATAGATCCATCCATCCCCGAGCGTGTTCACCCTCATATGCTAAGACGCAGCAAGGCCACCTCGATGTTGCGCCAAGGCACGCCGCTGGCTTTAATCTCCCAGCTGTTGGGCCACAGCAGCATGGATACCACCGGCAAATATGCCAAATATTCCAATGAAGATCTGGCAGAGGCAGTCGAAAAAACCAGCTTGGCCGATCAGGCAGAGAATAAAGAGTGGACCGAGGATGAGGTGGACGAGTTCATCAGGGCTTGTTCGTTGACCGTTTAGAAAATAAAAACGAAATTTTACTGTGATCTAAGCAGCAAGAAGAGCAAAGTCTTCA
>CAZYXT010000148.1:0-4142 GCA_964651505.1 uncultured Enterobacterales bacterium | reverse complement strand
AAGAACAAGGGGTTTCAGCATGGGTCTAAAAAGTAGTCTGATCCTGGGCATGCTTATTTTGCGCGTTTATTTTAAAAGATCTCAACTTAAACTTGCTTTGCAAAAGAGTTGAGGATGCTCTCATGGAAGGGCCCGGCGATAGCATGAGAGCTTATGTGATATGGTCCAAGATTTTGCTTTTGATTGGCGTCATTGCAAAACGCGTCAGCAACACGACGACCTTTAAAGCACGAAAAGAAAGATTTTTTTTGCACAAATAAGAAGATGCGCAGGGGCTTTTTAAAATCAGGGCTTGCGCCCCGATTTTTCTTACACGCGCTGAAAATCGACGTGCAAGACTCTGTCTGAGACAGGGTGACGCTGCATGGCAACAGGCTTGACGTTAATGGCCTCGCCATTGAGGTTGATTGCGCACCCCTCATAGAACTCGTCCTTCAAGCAGGCTAAAATGAGCTTCTTCTCATCGAGGGTGATGGAAACGGTGTCCTGACCCTTGGCAATGATGATTGCGGGGATCTGAGCATTGCGGCGAAGGCGGCGGCTCGCACCTCTCCCTAAATCGCTGCGTACGACTGCATCTAAAGTGATCATGATAAATTCCTGTTAAATTAAACGTGGTGCCTGTTCTGCGACCAAAACAAGCGGGCAGATTATACCCAAGTCAGGCAGACATTGACAAGATTTAAGCGGCCTCTTTTTTAAGAAAACGCACTATCAAATGATAAGCGGCGCGGATCTTGATCAGTTTGTCGGAAAGCTCTTGCAGATCGGCCTGTCTCAAATGCTTGTGCCTGTCGGGGTGATGCTCAAAAGTAAGCTTGCGGTAAGCCCCGTGCACCTCATCAAAGCCTGCCCCGCACTCAAGTCCGAGCACGGCATAGGCCTCTTTAAGATCAGAGGGCAGATGGGCGTCTGCTTCATCCGCGCCTGCGCTTTGTTTTTTATGATCAAAGCTTTGCTCGTCTTTTTCATAAGATCGCAAAGCAAAATCAAGCTCGATGCTGTACCAGGCGCTGCCATTAAGCCCCAAAAACATCAAAAGGCGATTGTACACGGGTCTTAGAGAAGAAAGATCATAAGCGCGCTCTTCATCGTAGCGCTCAAGGCGCACCGCACTTACCCAAAAAAACAGGCTCAAATGCTCCCCGCGCTGTTTTCTTAAGGCCTTAAGAGGCCGCTTGAGGCTGCCCAGGGTCAGACTCTCCCCCTCTTTTAAGGCCGCCTGCGCCTGCTGAATCTCATGGATCCTTAAATTGAGGCTTTGCCACAAAGCCTTAAGATTCTCGTCAAATTTGGGATTATCCCCAGCCCCTGAGGCCTTGATGCAGCCGCACAGGTTAAACAGCAGCTTTAACAACTGCGGATCTCTGCGCAGCTTCTTTTTGACAAAGCCTTTTAACTCATAACGATGGACAAACAAGGCGTGGCGCACAAAGGTCAGGTAGCCAAAAAAGATGATGGGAGGGAGGATCACCGATGTCGTGTACACAAAGATGAACAAAGGCCGGTCATAGTAAGGGAGGGTTGCGTACATCTTCATGAGCACGCTCAAATTAAAGCCTGCCCACAGTTGCGCTATGATCAAAAACCTTATGATGCGCTGCATAACCGCCCTTAATGCAAAAAATAAGCGCTCCGTGCATTGGTAATGTGTGTTAAGGTTAGCACAAGTTATCAGGAGCACATATGACCGTCATCAAAATCAATCGTCCCTCAAAAGATCAGTCCTTCATGGAAATTGCCCAGGCCGTCTCCATGAGATCAACCTGCCTGCGCCGCCGCTACGGGGCCGTGATCGTGAGCCGCGACGGCAGGATAGTCTCCACAGGCTACAACGGCGCCCCTCGCCACAGAGCCAATTGCAACGATTTGGGTTCCTGTTTGCGCCAAGAGCTTAAGATTAAGCCCGGCACCCACTACGAGCTGTGCAGGGCCGTGCATGCCGAGGCCAATGCCATCATCAACGGCAATCCCCTGGACATCGTGGGATCCACTTTGTATCTGGCAGGCTCGGAGGCTTTGACCAATGCTCCCACCAAGAACATGCGCCCCTGCGCCATGTGCGAGCGCATGATTTTAAATGCCCAAATCGCAAGGGTGGTCTTGCGCGACGAAAACGGCAATCTTATCGAGGTCGACCCTTTGGAGTGGGAAGATGACATCATGATCCGCGCCCGTAAGACGCTCAAAAAAGAGCAAGACTGATCAAGGCTCTTTCAAATTAAACTTGGGGCGGCTCCCGCCTCGTTTTAAAAGCTTTGCATAAACCATGCTCTTCAAACTTACAAAAGATGCTTGTTATGACACAGACCATCACTTCAGTGCTTGAGGCGCTGACCCCCTATTCTTACGTCATTTTCGACATGGACGGCACGCTCTTGGACTCCGAGCCGCGCCACGCCGATGCCTGGAACGAAGTGGCCTCGCGCCACCCGGGCATTGCCCCTGTCACATACGAATACCTGGCCCGCTACGGAGGCATCCCCACCGCGCAGATAGCCAAGATGATCTGCCTTAAAAACCGCGTGCCTTACGACAGCGCCGCGCTTGCCAAAGAAAAAATGGAAGCTTACAAAAAAGTGCACATGCACAAAGCGCAGTGTTTTGATGACATGGTAAAGCTGGTGTTTGCCTTAAAAGAGCGCGGCGTCAGACTGGCCGTGGCCACAGGCTCGCTTTTGCCCGAAACAAAGGAGCTTTTGGACAAATTTGAGATCACTCCCTGCCTTGAGACCATTGTCAGCGCCGATCAGGTCGAGCACGGCAAACCTGCCCCCGACACCTATCTTGAGGCAGCAGGGCGCATGGGCGCCAAGCCCTGCGAGTGCGCGGTCTTTGAAGACACCCCCATCGGCCATCAAGGGGTGAAAGCGGCAGGCATGGATCTTATCAAGGTCAAAAACGGCAAGTTCTTAACCTTGGTCGTAAAAAACTCCGATATCGTCATTGACTGACGAAATCTGCCAAAAAACAACAAAGCCCTCAAAAGAGGACCTTGCCGGCAATTTCAAAAGGTGTTCGCGCACCTTTTAATCGCTTGATAATGCTGCCAAACCCTGCTTGATGGGATCTGCCTTGTTGCGCAGGCTTGCGATGAGATCGATGGTCTTGCAGATCAAAGAGCCGTCGCCCGGATCTTCGTCCCAAGATAATTTCAAGGCCCAATAGACGTTATCTGCACTCTTCAGATTATCTGCATGATTGCTAAAGTCGTTAATTTTCATTTTAAGTCACCTTACTTTAAGTTTATTGAAGCAAGACGAATGAAATCGGCTGTGACACTCATTTTCTTCTCTCTTGCGTTCTTTACAAGACAGCTTCATATTATCACTAAACAATCATGAAGTCATATGCGCAAGACACGCTTGCCTGCCTTACAAATTAATGTGGGAAATTAAAAATTTTATGTGTAACTTCAATAAGTTAGCTTAATTTCATTTAAGCTTTTTTGGTAAGTAAGAAATTGACTTTTGGAGCGTTTTTTGTTGTTTTTTGCGTCGGTTTTTTGACCGCAATCAAAGCTGAGGCTTGGCCTTTTTTCACGGTGTTCCGCGAATATTCCGATGCTTGACATGAATTCCCAAAATTTCGCGCACTTATTAAGCAGATAGGCTTATCAAAAACCTCAGCCAATTTTTTGGCAGGTTACCTGCCAAGCACTATCTGTTAAATTTGTGATCTGCTTCTCAAAATAAATTTTTTGACGGTTTTGACAAGGTCAAAAATAGGCAATTTTTAGTTCAATTTCCCTATTTTGTTGCTTTTTTGACTGACAGTTCAATAAATACATGTAACAAATGCATGTATAAAAGACCTAAACCCGGGAGCAAAACTTCTCTTGTCCCCGGGATTTGCACAGATTTATACATGTAAACCTTTAAATATTGAGTTCTAAACAGATTTGCACAAACAGCTTTACGCCCGTGCAACTGTTTGACAAGCGATGAGAGGATGTCAACAACAGGCAGGTTTACCCTCCTATCGGGAGCATTGGCAGCATCACACAGGGCGCAGGGCCCGTTATCATGAAACATCTTGAGGCATCTTTAATCATAATCAAATTGGCCGCCCCCATTTTGCTTGGCAATCTGTCCTATGCCCTGCCGGGCATCTTCGATATTTTGCCTCTTGTCATAAATCAT
>CAZYXT010000147.1:0-4345 GCA_964651505.1 uncultured Enterobacterales bacterium | reverse complement strand
GGGCACCGCGCAAAGCGATTTGAAGACCCTGCTTTAAAATTCTAAATTTTAAAAAGCAGCGCCTAAAAGTTGCGCATTACAGTCCTTTGGTCACCTTGCCTTCGTTTACCTCAAACAAGGCAAAGTCTCCCAAATCTTTTAAAACTTTAAGATCGGGGCTGATGTTGGTGATGAAAAGCTGATGGTTCAAAGCTTTTAAGGAGGAAATTAAAATCTCCTGCGAGCGCTCGTCAAGCTCGGAGTTCAAATCGTCAATAAGATAGATGCAGGCGCGTTTTTGTTCATTGAATAAAAGCTGTCCCTGCGACAGGCGCATGGCGGCGGTCAAGAGCTTTAGCTGCCCGCGCGAGAGCATCTGATATGCCAAGATCCCGGTGGTTTTAATTTTAAGATCGCACCTGTGAGGTCCGCTGAAGGTGTACCCCAAATTAAGATCACGCTGCAAATTTTTCTCAAGCACGGCTTTAAGCCCTGCCTGCTCATCAAAGCCAGGCGACAATTCAAATTCAAATTTAAGATTTGGCAAAAAAAGCTTGAGCTTGTCCTTTAAGATGGGCTTGAGCTTGTCTAAATACTCCAAGCGCAGCTTGGTGATGATCTCTGCCGCCGCTGCCAGCCGGTCATCCCAAAAGGCAAAATCATAAGAGTCTGAATGCCTGCGCAAAAGACTGTTGCGCTGGGAGAGCAGCTTTTTGAAGGCATAATGGGCCTCTTTGAAGCGGGGGTAATGATAAAAAAGCCCCCAGTCTATATAGGAGCGCCGCTCCTCGGGCGAGCCTGTGACAAGCTCCGATCCTTGGGGGTGGATGACCTGCACGCACAAATAAGAGATGACATCCAAGAGCCTGACGGTTTTGTCCCGGTTGAGCTTGATTTGCGAAAGTCCCGTTCTGTCCTTTTTAAAACCTATGGCCGCAGGAGGCTGCTCCTCGTCCTCTTCAACCTTGGCAAAGAGCTCAAAGGCATCAACCCCCCTTTTGATTAGAGACTGATAATTGCAGGATGGGCGAAAAGAGCGGCCGAGCGCCAAATAAGAGATTGCCTCGAGGATGGAGGTCTTGCCCGAGCCGTTGGGCCCGCAGATGACATTGATGCAATCTTGAGGCTCCAGGACACAGAACTCAAGATTGCGAAAATCGTTTGCCAGCAGGCGTTTTAAGCGCATGCCTTTATCAGACCACCACCCTGGCAATAAAGTAGCTGGTCTGCACCCCGGTCTGATCGGCAATGGAAGGGGAGATCAGAGTGCTCGACAGCTGAGTGAGCTGAATAAAATTGAACACAATCAGCTCGCAAAACGCCAAGGCGTTGAGCACATCGTTGACATAGCTTGCATTCAAGGAGATCTCAAAAGGCTCGCCGTCATAATCGATGGCTATGCTGTCGGTTGCCACCTCATGCTCGGTGTTCTCAGAGTGCAAATGCAGCACTCCTTTATCAAAGCTGAAGGTGACGCCGTTGACGCGTTTGGAGGTCAAAACCGATACCCTGGAGATGCTCTGCTTGAGCATGGTGCGGTTGACCGGCACGCTGATAGCCAGAGTGCGCGGCAAAATGGCCCTGACATTGGGGTATTTGCAGATCAAAAGCTTGGAGGTCAAATGATAGTTGTTAAAAGAGGTGGTCATGTTGTTCTTGGCAAAAGACAGCTTAACCACATCCTCGGCCCCCACGCTGTTTTGCAAGATCTTAAGAAGCTCAATGGCGCACGGCTTTATCAGGGTGATTCCGTAGGAGGTGTCGATGCCCTCGACCAAATCGACCTCGTTGATGCTCATGCGGTGTCCGTCTGAGGCAAAGACCGTAAGCTTGCCTCCGTCCACTTCAAAGCGCAAGCCTCTTAAGTACTCGCGAAAATCTTCGTTGGAGACGCAAAAGGCCGAGCGTTCGATGACTGCCCGCAATTGATCTGCCTTGATTAAGAGAACCTGATCGACCTCGTCTGTCAGCATGTCGGGAAAATCATCAGCCGATCTCGTTCTGACCTTATAGGAGGTAGAGCCTGATTTTAACTGCAAGATCTCATCGATTGGATCGTACTCAAACAGGACTGCTGCATTGTTGTCAAGGCGCGAGCAGGCCTCGCGCAATTTCATGGCATTGACCGACGTGGCTCCCGGCTCAATGACATTGACATCAGCCGTGTAAGAGAGCTCCACATGATAGTTGGTAGCCTTCATATAGAGGGTGTTATCTTCAGCCCTTATTAAGATGTTGTTGGCAATATCTTCAGGGTTTGACGTGATCCCGGCCAAAGCCGAAAGCTGCTGCAAAGGTTTTAAAAAAGAAGCTACCGGTGCATCAAATTTCATAGGTTTTAAGCGGCCGCCCTAAAGAGGCCCCTCCTTTTTTCAAATGGTTAATGTGTATGCGATCTTGGTTCCTGCCTGACAGTTTATTCCTTCTTTAAGGACAATGTCAGCTTATTGTACTTGGAGGCTATCTCAGGCTCGGCCTGAATGCGCTTGCCGATGCGCTTGATGGCCTCGTGAACCGAAGAGTGATCCTTATTGAAGGCTCTGCCGATGTCCGAGAGCGACAATGAAGGAATAAGATCGCGCGCCAACGACATGGCCATGGAGCGGGCCAAAGACACGGTCTTTTTCTTTTCGGCAGATTCCATGGCCGCCACCGGCACCTCAAACTCGCGCGACACTCTCTCCTTGATGGTATCAAGACTGCACACCTGATTGGAGGCATTGACGAGGTTGGTCAGAATGCGCTTGGCATCTTCCAGGGTCAAAACCTCGTTTTGCTGCATGTGCGAATTTAAGGTCTTGATGGCGCCCTCAAGCTCCCTGATGTTGGAGCGGATGTTCACGGCGATGTAATTGGCGATCTCCTCGGAAAGGTTGATCTGCATCTCCTTGCATTTTTTCATGGTGATGGCCCGGCGGGTCTCGATGCCCGGAGGCATCACCTCGCAGCAAACCCCGGAGCCAAAGCGCGAGGTCAGGCGGGCATTAAAACCGTTTAGGTTGCCGGGCGGCACGTCCGATGCCAAGATGAGCTGGCGGTTGGGCTTGTCGATGAATTCTGCAATGATGTCAAAAAAAGCCTCGCGGGCCTTGGGTCCCTTGATGAAGTTTTGAATATCGTCGACGATGAAGACGTCATGCTCGGTGTACAGATCCTGAAAATGCACCTGCTGATCATCAAAGGGCGTCTTTTTGATGTTGGCCATGGACTCGACGTAATGGCGGATAAACTCCTCGGCCCTAGTATAGATGATGGTCTTATCGGGGTTGGTCTTCATGATGTGATTGGCAATGGCAAAAAGCAGATGCGTCTTGCCAAGTCCCGAGCTTCCGTAAATATACAGAGGGTTGTAATTGGATGAGCCCGGGTTGGAAGCCACTCCCACCGCCGTGGCAAACAAGATCTTGTTCTCAGGATCGATGACGTAATTTTCAAAAGTCTTGGACGGATTGATGGCATTGCGCCTTTTGATGTTGGGAAACATCTTCTCGATGGCCGCAAGGCGCGATTTGCCGGCATGGCCGGCGGGCTGCTCGGAGACAAACTCGCGTCTCTCCTTAAGCCTCATGTCAGATGCCGCCACGCCTGCTTGGGGCATGGCCCCCTGCAGCGGCGGCTGTGCGCAGGCATTGCCCTGCCACTGATTGGGGTAAAGGTGCTGCATGGAGCTGCCGTAGTCGCCCATGCCGCCCTGCATCATGGGCTGACTCATCTGCCCGCCCTGCAAGCCTAGGTAAGATGGCTGCATCATGGGCTGCTGCATGCCGTAGCTGCCGCCTTGGGATAAGGAGGGCTGCATCATAGCCCCCCCGTTTTGCTGCATGATGGCATCGGGCCCCTGACTTGCAGGCTGGGCAAACTCTACCGATACCGACATATCAGAGCGCCCAAGCAGGCTTGAGACCTCTTTGAAGGCGCGCACGAGGTAACTTACGGCAAAGGTTTCGTAAATTACGATGTTGTTGCAGGTAAAGCAGATCTTGTTGCCTTCGATGTGCACTCTGACCTGCGTGCGGTACAGCTCAAGCTGATTGCGCTCGGACTCCCCGTTGGCCTGATGAATCAGAGCGTCAACGGCGCTGTTCCATAGTTGGTTATAGTCCATGGGTGATTGCTACTCTTAAAAATTTGCAGAGTTATTTTTGAACGGATGTAAAGTTTAAAATCCTTTTGGCTGCAAGAACCCCTGAAGATCTTGCAGGGGTATTCATGATAACACAAAAAAAGCCTGCAACACGGTCTGAGCAAAAAATTTCCCACAACCTAACTTATTGATATTACATATGTTTTTAAAATCCCACAGGCAAAGGAGCCGATTGCCGGGCCAATTTGTGAGATCCCGCAAATTGCGACAAAAAACACTTGA
>CAZYXT010000146.1:0-4346 GCA_964651505.1 uncultured Enterobacterales bacterium | reverse complement strand
CCAAAGAAGAACAGATGAAAGTCATCCCCGCACAGCTGCGAGATATTGCCTATTGCTCGTACCATAGCAAGCCGGATACATGGCATGCATACCGTCGCGACGGCTCTGTCTAAGATCTGCTCAAAAAGCGCAGCCGCGATAAGCGCACGCCGCCTGACAGATAAAAAACGGCATATGAAGATATAGCCCCACTTGGCTGCGAATTTGCAATTAGAGAAATTAAATGACAAGGCCGGCAAGAAGGAGTCTAAACAAGCATCTGAGCCTCAGCAGCCCTCCGGGCCCCAAGAGCGGGCAGCCGCAGGCTCCTAAGATCTTATCGATTTATTTTGACGTAACAAAATCTCGGGCTAATATCAAGTAAGATCTCGTGCAATCACCCTGAGGTTTACAGGGGCTGCCGATAAAAAGGCTCCTCTTGGTGCTAAACTTACAAGGCTTTGCGCATCATATGATTTTCAATGACAATTTAAAGCCCCTGCCCCTTTTTGCCCGGGAACCGTTTTATCCCAGGGGAGGCCTGCAGGAGCGCTGATTTTGCGGCAACTAAGACCATGACCACCGAAGATACGGCACCCATCAAGGGTAACAACGAGAACTTAAGCTTCACAAAAGGCCCCATGCCCAAGGGCTTTATAAGCATCGACGCGCTTTCTTTTGCCAAAATGGGCAAGGCACAAGACGATCCTGCCAAGATCTTCTCAGGCCGCGCAGGAGGGGCCCAAGGCTCAAGCGCTCTTTTTGCCATTGCCTCGCTGTATCTTAAGATTAAGGACAACCTAATCGTCATAGCCGATGACAATGTGGAGGCCTTCAAAATAAAAGAAGGCATTTTTGCCCTGCTCCCTCAGGCTCAGGTTGAAGTGTTTTGCGACTACGAAACGCTCCCTTACGACATGCTCTCGGCCCATCAGGATCTCATCTCAAGCCGCCTTGAAGTTTTGGCCAAGCTGCCTGCCTTAAAGCACGGCATGGTCATCGTCTCCAAAAATGCCCTGATGCAAAGACTGTGTCCGCAATCCTACATTGCCGCCAATTCTTTGTACTTAAAAAAGGGCGACGAAGTTGATCTTAAAAGGTTGCGGGAGCTTTTGACGCAGTGCGGGTATTTGCAGGTCGAGCAGGTGCTCTCCCACGGCGAGTTTGCCTTGCGCGGCTCTATCTTGGACATCTTCCCCATGGGCTCGAACACCCCCTACCGCATCGACTTTTTTGACGAGGAAATAGATTCCATCGCCACCTTCAGCGTCGACACGCAGCGCTCCCAAGACAAAATAGATGCCGTAAAATTGCTGCCTGCCCACGAGTTTGCCTTAAACGAAAGCTTCATCTCCATGTTCAGAAGCTCCTATCGCGATGCATTCCCCTCTGCAAACTTGGCCGCCCATACCATCTATCAGACCATCTCCAAAGGCGCCCTGCCCTCAGGCATCGAATACTATCTGCCTTTGTTCTTTGCTCAGACGGCAACCTTTTTTGATTACTTGAAACCTGCCGATAAGGTCGTGTTCCTAGGCGATCTGAGGCAAAGCGCCGAGGCTTTCATTCAAAGCTGCGAGCAAAGATTTGCCATGCACGAAGGCAACCGCGATCACCCGCCGCTGCCCGTGTTTAAGGTCTTCTTAAGCCCCTCCGAGCTTGAAGAGAACTTACAAAAGTTTTGCCACATCGAGCTTTTAAAAGAGCCCTTGTCTGATGCCGAGCTTAAAAAAGCCTATCGGCATAATCTGTACGCCCGCGCCATTCCCAAGCTGACCTTGGAAAGCGCTGCGACAAAAGCGATGCCGGAGGCTCAAAGCGCACAAAAGATTGATGAAAGATTGAGCACTCCCCAAGAGACAAAAGCCCTGCCCGTGGCCTTATTTGTAAAAAACTTTTTAAACGAGGGCGGGCGCATCTTCATTTGCGCAGGCAGCGAAGGGCGGCGACAGTCCTTAAAAGAGCTGTTGGGCCGCCATCTTCTCAAGGATTTGGGAGAGGCTTATCACTTAATCCCTGCCTCAAGCTTTAAGGATTTTAAAGAAGGCGCAGAGCCTCTGACATTATCGGTTGCCCCTTTTGAAGAGGGACTCATCATTTGCGATCAGATGCTGTGCGTGCTCACCGAAAACGAGATCCTAGGCTACAGTGCCGTCAAGCAGCGGCAAAGAAGACGCTCTAAGGCTTCGATCAGCGCCGATGCCATGATCAAAAACCTCTCGCAACTGCAAGAAGGGCAAATAGTGGTGCACATTGATCACGGCATAGGATTGTACCGGGGGCTTAAGATCTTAAACATCAACGGGGTTAAGGGCGAGTATCTGCGCATCGAGTACGCAGGAGGCGATCTTTTAAACATCCCCATCACTGCCCTAAACAAGGTGGCCCGCTACATGGGCAGAGAAAACCCGGTTTTGAGCAAATTGGGCAGCGACAATTGGGGCCGCAAAAAGCACAAAGCGGCCCAAAAGATCTTGGATGCCGCCGCCATGCTCTTAGACCTCAACTCCAGGCGTTTTTCGCGCCCGGGCATCAAATTTAACATCGACCAAGAGGCTTTAGCCGAATTTGCCTCGGGATTTGGCTATGAGCTCACGGTCGATCAGGAAAATGCCATCAAGGCCGCCTTGGACGATATGGCCTCAGAAAAGCCCATGGACAGGCTTATTTGCGGCGACGTCGGCTTTGGCAAGACCGAGGTTGCCATGCGCGCCGCCTTTGCCGCCGCCCATGACGGTTATCAGGCAGCAGTGCTGGTGCCCACCACCATTTTGGCCGAGCAGCACTATCAAAGCTTCAAAGAGCGTTTTGCAAGAACCGCCCTTACCGTGGACGTCATCAGCCGCTTTAAGACTCCCAAGGAGCAAAGCGCCTTGTTAAAGAGACTTGAGGATGGGAGCATCGACATCATCATCGGCACCCACAAGATCTTGTCGCGCGGCACCAAGTTCAAGAATTTGGGGCTCATCATCATCGATGAGGAACACCGCTTCGGGGTCAGGCAAAAGGAGCGCCTCAAACAGTTGCGCTCGGAGGCAGACATCCTCACCCTGACGGCCACCCCCATTCCGCGCACCTTAAACATGGCCATGGAGGGCATGCGCGAGCTGTCCGTCATCGCCACCGCCCCCGAATCGCGCCTGGCGGTCAAGACCTTTGTGCATGAAGACAGCAACGAGCTGTGCCGCGAGGCCATCATGCGCGAACTTCGCCGCGGCGGCCAAATCTACTATCTGCACAATGACGTGGCCACCATTGAGGCGAGAGCCGAACAATTGGCCAAACTGGTGCCCGAGGCCAAGATTGAAGTGGGGCACGCGCAGATGAATCAAAGGCGATTGCAGCAGGTCATGCACGATTTTTACCATCAGCGCTTCAATTTGCTGTTGTGCTCGACCATCATCGAAAACGGCTTGGATATCCCTTCGGCCAACACCATCATCATCGATAGGGCCGACAAATTCGGCCTGGCGCAGCTGCATCAGCTCAGAGGGCGCGTGGGCCGCTCCCATCATCAGGCCTATGCCTATTTGTTCACCCCGCCCAAACAGGTTTTAAGCAAGACTGCCCTGATGCGCCTTGAGGCCATTGCCTCCTTGGAGGAGCTGGGCTCGGGGTTCGTGCTGGCCACCCATGATCTTGAGATCAGGGGAGCAGGCGAGCTTTTGGGCGAGGATCAGTCAGGGCAAATCGAGTCGGTGGGCTTTTCTTTGTACATGGACATGCTGCAAAAGGCCATCGCCTCCTTAAAAGAAGGGCGCGAGCCGAGCCTGCTTGATCTTAACTTGGACGAATGCGACATCGACATGCATCTGCCCTCCTTGCTGCCTGACGATTACATAGGCGACATCAATTTGCGCCTCTCCTTGTACAAAAGGCTTGCAGGAGCCAAAAGCGACGAGGAGCTTGCCGACCTTAAAATTGAAATCATCGACCGCTTCGGCCCCCTGCCTCAAAGCACCGAAAATCTGTTTGCCATCACGGCCTTGAAACTTATTGCCTCATCATTGGGGATCAAGCGCATCGCAGGCTCTGAGGATGGCGGGGTCATCGAGTTTAAAGAAAACCATAAGGTGGACCCGGGATACATTGCAGATTTGGTTATGCGCTGCAAGCACAACGAATACCGCTTAAGCAGTCCTTTGTCTTTGAAGTACAGCTTAAAGGAGACCGAGCAAAGACCGCGCCTTGCTCTTTTAAATCAGCTGCTCGTCGCCCTGCGCGCCCACAGCAAGGCAGAGGCGGCCTGACGCAGTCTCAAAGAACCCCGCATTTAAGCGGGGTCTTGGTGCACGCCTAAAACAAAGTCCCAAATAGTAGTTACGCATGATAGCAAACCTCAGAAAAAATCATTGATTTTTCAACAA
>CAZYXT010000145.1:0-4744 GCA_964651505.1 uncultured Enterobacterales bacterium | reverse complement strand
TTGTCTTTGCGCTTTATAAAAAGCGCAGGCTGCAGGCTGTTGCAAGCCCCTAAAATTGCCGGCAGCGCTCTTGGAAGATGGCTATTTTGTATAATAAGGCATCAGCTTAATGAGGAGTTTTTATGGGCAGCATCAGCATTCCGCACTTTACGGGCAAGGTTACGGTCATCGGCGATGTCATGCTGGATCGCTATTGGTCAGGCCCCAGCAGCCGCATTTCCCCCGAGGCCCCGGTGCCGGTGGTCAGGATCACCAATCATGAGGACCGGGCAGGCGGCGCGGCCAACGTGGCCATCAACATCGCCTCCCTCGGCGCCCCCTGCACCTTAGTGGGCATCGTGGGCAAGGATGAAGCAGGAGCCGATCTCAAAGCACTGATTGAAAGCCAAAAAGTCCAAACCAATTTTATAGAGGCCCCCGATCTGCCCACCATCACCAAATTAAGAGTGTTAAGCCGCAACCAGCAATTGCTGCGCCTGGATTTTGAAGAGGGATGCCATAACGTCGACCAAGGGCGCATGCTGCAGGCCCTGCGCCAGGCCATCCGCGGCAGCCGCTGCGTCATTTGCTCAGACTACGGCAAAGGCGCCCTCTCCTCGGTGCAGGCCATGATCAAGACAGCCAACGACGCAGGCCTTCCGGTGCTGGTCGACCCCAAGGGCACGGATTTTGACCGCTACCGCCACGCCACCCTCCTCACCCCCAACCGCTCAGAGTTTGAAGCGGTGGCAGGACGCTTTGCCGATGAAGAAGATCTCAAAAACAAAGCCTTGAAGATGATCTCAGACTTTGATCTCAAAGCACTGTTGGTCACCCGCTCAGAAGACGGCATGTCCCTGTTTCGAGCCGGCATGGATCCTGTGCATCTGCCCACCCGCGCCCGCGAGGTTTACGATGTGACCGGCGCAGGCGACACCGTGATTGCCGCCGTGGCAGCCGCGCTGGCATCAGGCTTGGATCTGGTCAGCGCCTGCGAGATCTCAAATCGCGCCGCAGGCATCGTGGTGGGCAAGCTTGGCACCTCCACGGTAACCGTCGACGAGTTAAAGGCAGATATTGCAGGACGCCGCGACGGCCTCAGGCGCGGCATCATCAGCGAGGACGAGTTGGCAGAGCTTGTGACGCTTTTAAAACAAAAAGGCAGACGCATCGTCATGACCAACGGATGTTTTGACATATTGCACAAAGGGCATGTCGATTATCTGCGCCGCGCCAAGGCCTTGGGAGACAAGCTCATCGTGGCCGTCAACTCCGATGACAGCGTCAGGCGCTTAAAGGGTCCGACCCGCCCCATCAACGATCTGCAAAGCCGCATGGAGCTTTTGGAGGCCTTAGAGTGCATAGATTACGTAGTATCCTTTGACGAAGACACCCCTCAGAGTCTGATTGCAAGGCTTCTGCCCGATATCCTGGTCAAAGGCGGCGATTATAAGGTACAAGAGATTGCAGGGCACAAAGAGGTGCTTCAAAACGGCGGACAAGTCATCATTCTGCCTTTTGTGGAAGGCTGCTCCACCACCTCCATCGTCAACAAAATCAAAGGAGACAGCTCATGCTAAAGCGTCTGTCAGCCTTGCTTGCAGGAGTTTTGTTTATGTTTCCATCCTTTGCCGAACTCTCCCCCAAAGAACTGCTTGAGGATTTCACCATACAGCAGGGGTACTCTGAGATCTCCCAATCGGTTGCCCATGCCATGATGGAAGAGGGCATCGGGACGGTGATTGACGTCAGAACCCCCGAGGAATTTGCACAAGGCCACATCAAAGGCGCAATCAACGTGCCATCGACAACCATCAAAGACGGTGTCGAGCTTCCCTATAAAATCAAAAAAGACGAGCCTGTGCTCATCTACTGCCGCTCAGGCCGCCGCGCCGCAGGAGCAGGCCCCGTGCTGGTCAAAAACGGCTATCAATACGTGTTAAATTTCGGCGGGGTCATTACCTGGCCCTACGATCAGGTGCAATAACCCTTTAAAAGTGCTCAAAGCCGCTTTTGGCCGCTTTGCGATGTCCGTTTTCCAAATCAAGACAGATTTGGCCTGCGGGCACCTTCGATGTGACGCGGCCTATGACGGTCAGAGGCACATCAAAGCTTGCGGCCAGATCTTGTATCTTTCCCAAATTTTGCTCGTCAAAGGCGCACAAGAGCTCATAATCCCCGCCGCCATACAAGGCAAGATCGTACTTGGCCTTCATTGGCAGACGTGCTTTTTGCAAAACCTCATCCAAAGGGATCTTATCGACCTCAAGCTCTGCCCCGACCAAGCTTTGGCTTAAGATATGGCGCAGATCTCCGCACAAGCCGTCTGAAATATCCAGGGCACAAGGACACAAAGAAGACAAGGCCGCAGCAAAGGCAACCCTGCAGGGGGGCTTGGCATAGCGCAATTTGGCCTCTTCGATGAGTTCATCGTCAGCTGCGGTCGCCTTGCGGTTTTTAAGCTCGACAAACAAAGCCGCCCCGCCCAGGCCGCCCGTGACGGCCAGAAGATAACCGTTTGAAGCTGCGTTGCGGCGCATGGGATGCTTTGCATAGCCGCAGGCGCTGATGGTGATGCTCAAAATGGGACCCGATGACAAATTGCCGCCAACCAAGGCGATGGGGCACTGCAAGGCCGCATCTTTTAAGCCTCGGCTGAAGCTTGGCAAAAAGGGCAAAAAGTCCTTGGGCATGATCAACGAGAGGGTAAAACAGCTTGGGGTCGCGCCCATGGCGGCCAGATCCGAAAGATTGGACAACAAGGCCTTGGAGGCGGTGAGATTTGGCTCTAGATCTTGGAAAAAATGCACCCTCTCGACCATGGTGTCGGTGGTGATGCACAACAAGCCGTCTTGCGGCTTGGGACTTAACAGCGCGCAATCGTCGCCCACGCCAAGCCTGATATCGTCAAAAGGAGATTTAAGATCTTCCCAGGTAAAGTAGCGTTTGATGATTTCAAACTCGCCCATGATCTTTCTCCTTGCACAAAAAACGGCCCAAGGCCGCTTTTTGTGTTACGCCACGAGGGTCTTGACATCAACGCCATCGGGAACCAGCAATAAGTTTAAGTGCCTGTCGATAAACTTAGGCGCGCTTAAGTCATCGTAAGTCTTCTTAAGCTGCCCGCTCTTAAGCTCCGACAAATTCAAAGCCTTCGGATTGATGACATACACCGTGTACCCAAGAGACTTGAGCGTATCGGCCAAAGTAAAATCGCTTGAAATGCGCTTGATGGCGGCAGCATTGAACTTCAAGAAGATCACGGGGCGCCACCCTCTCTCAAAAAGCTTGGCCGAGCCTGTCAAAACCTCCTGCTCGGCGCCGTTGACATCAAGCACCATAAGATCAGGAAGCCTGGTCAGCTGACGGCCTTTGTAGATGCTGTCAAGGCTTTCGGCCTTAACTTCCAAGACAGTGACGGGCTTTTCATCTTTGCCCTTATCTTCAATGTCCTCTTTGGCATCAAAGGAGGCCTCTGACAATTGCTGACCCATATAAAGCTTGACGCTCTGTGCGCTTTGGGCGCCCAAGGCACACTCGTGAATATGAAGCCTGTCAGAGAGCATATTCAAATCGGCATTGCGCTTTAAAAGCTCCAAATTTTGGGGCACGGGCTCAAAGCAGTCGACGCTTACGGCAGATGAGAGCTTGGCGCACAACAGGGCATACCAGCCGATATTGGCCCCGGCGTTGGCCGCCAACAGCTTCTTTTTATCCTTGCTCAAAGCGCGCACGACCTTGGACAAAACCGCAGTCTGCGTGGGCTCGAAGATCCCCGCAGTGGCAATGGCGTGCGAGACTGAGGGATCTTGCTGCAAATCTTGGTGAACCTGCATCAAATAAGGCTCAACGCTCAAAGGGGCGGCCATGGCGTAACGCTCGTCGCTGCCATCTTTGATGACGACTAAGTGCAATTCGGTGGCTGAGACGGCGTTATTGTAGAGGTTTAAGTTGTTTCTTAAATCCTCGTTGCTCCACTTTTTGGCCCTGGCGTGTTTGGTGAAGTTTTCATCGACGACAAGCTTTAAGTTTACAATCCTAAAATCCACCCCCAAGGTCAAAGCAGCAGGGGTGTTGAGCGCGCCCTGCTCTTTCCACTTTAAGTTGACAGACTTGTCAAAGTACTGCATGGACGAAGCGGTCACGGGATGACAGGCCGTGGGATCGTTGATGAAGCTGTCATGACGCGGATGGGCTGCGACGATATAGATGTGGGCGCCGTGCCTGCAAACGCGATAGAGCTCCTGCATGATTTGGGCAAAGGTGCGCGGGCTGTCGCCTAAGTGCTCGAGGCTGTGGATAAAGCGCACTTCATTGACGCTGTCATCATCCCAAGGCCAGGGAGTTTCCTCCAAGTCAACCTGCATGTCAGGCTCAAGCAGTTCTTCCTTGTCCACATTGAGCCAGCCCTCAAAATGATGAGCGCCGCAGCCTAAATTTAATCTTAAAAATTTTTCTTTAGACATTTTCTTCCCTAAAACACGAAGAGTACAGTCCAAGAGGATTGCCGCCGCAAAGACGCGGCTTGGGCGCACAGAGCCTAAGGACAAGACAGCATAAACAGAAAAACTGCGTTGCAACAGACGTCAAAACGCATCACCGGCCGTTTATGTGTTTAACCTTGCAGACTCAGGGCATTCGTTCTTGGCTGACAAGAATAAGCTCATTTTAAATTATCAGGCCCTATAACGCCAATTTTATCAGTGTGATTGCTAGTAGTTACGCATGAACCTCCGCCATTTTGAGACTGCCCCGGGAGGTCCTG
>CAZYXT010000144.1:0-4745 GCA_964651505.1 uncultured Enterobacterales bacterium | reverse complement strand
AAATTTTTACAAAAATATTTTTTGCGCTCAACTGAGGATGCTGCGCCCGGGTCAATCAAAGCTTTACTTTGGAAGACGCCCCCCCGCGTCTTGCCGGCCCAAGACTGCAGGGCAGCCTCTTCCTGTCAGCATTATTCAATGCCCCGGGCATAAGGTGCCTTAGTGCCTCCTTTTAAAGTTGCCCTGCCCCCATTGCCTTGGCGCAGGCAAAATGACATAAACCCTGCCTCGGGCCGGGACGGGCCTGTTTGCAGATAAGTCTCTTGCCTGTATTCAAGTGCTCCCGCTTGGGGCGCGTTTGTTTCGGATCGCAAAACAAGTTGTTTATTAATTTGAAACAATCTTCCCAATTTGTTCAGAAATTCAAAGGCTTTACGCAAATTATGTGATCTGATTTGAATTTAATTGCACAACTGCTCTTTAGCTTAAGAATTAAGCTTTTACAATGAGGCCTGACACACGTAAATAATCGGCCCGGGATCAAGGATCCCGCTTACGACCGAGGGTTTTAAGACTGCCATGAATCCATTTAAACAAAAGCTTTTAGACAAAGAAAAGCTCATAGGCTTTGAGGTTGATCTGTGCGAGCCTTGCATCTGCGAAATGGCTGCCTCTTGCGGCTTTGATTTTGTCTGGGTCGACACCGAGCATCAGGCCATTGACTATCAAACCGTTCTAAATCACATCATAGCCTGCAAAGCAGGAGGGGCCGCGTCGCTGGTGAGGATCCCTCAAAACGAACCCTTTTTGGCCAAGCGCATCCTTGAGATGGGACCTGACGGCATCATCTTCCCCAACATAAACAGCGCTCCTGAGCTTAAAAAAGCCATGGATGCCTGTTTGTACCCGCCCAAGGGCAGGCGAGGCTTCGGCCCCAAACGCGCTTGCGGATACGGGCGCATCGATCTTTTTGACTATATCAAGGATGCCGATGACTCCATGTGCCGCTTTGCGCAAATTGAAAGCATCGATGCCGTGAATAACCTCGATGAGATGCTCACGGTGCCGGGGTGCGACGGATTTATCATAGGCCCGTGCGATCTTAGCGGCTCCATCGGGCTTTTAAATCAAACCAAGCATCCCAAGGTCATGGAGCTTATCGACCTGACTGTGGAAAAGTGCCGCCAAGCAGGCCGCCCCATCGGCATTGCCGCGGCTTATTCTCCTGAGGACGTGCAATTTTGGCATGATCACGGCCTGCAGTTTATTTGTGCCGGCACCGACACGGCCGCCCTCATCAGAGGAATGTTGGAGCAAGTTAAAGTGATGGGTGAGATTTTCAAAAAGTCTTAGCCATTGCCCGAGCAATTTTCAAACATAAGACACTGTCACACCGTAAATAAGGAGTATGAGTTATGAAGATAAAAACCGTAGTTTTAGCTGCAATGCTGGCCTCTTTGCCTGCCTATTACGCTAATGCTTCCGATTTTGAGGAGATGACCCTCTCCTTTGCCCACTCCGCTGCTGCCAGCCACGCCCACCATAAGGCAGCCGAAGTTTTCAAGAAAGAAGTGGAAGAGGCCACAGGCGGTAAGGTGGTGGTCAATATCTATCCTGCAGCAGAGTTGGGCGATCAGCCTGCCTTAATCGATCAGTGCATCAGCGGCGGTGACGTAGATCTGGTCATTGCCTCCCAGTCCAACATGGCCACCTATATGCCCAAGCTGCATGCTTTGGCCGCGCCTTTCTTGTTTGCAAGCTACGATCAGGCCCATCAGGTCATCGACGATTACATCATGCCCTGGATCTACGACGACATGGCTGACAATCTGTACGTCCTGCCCTTATCGATGCTTGACTACGGCTTCCGCCATGTCACCACGCAAAACATCGTGGTCACCAAGGCCGAAGACTTAAAGGGCGTTAAGATCAGAGTCCCGGGCTCGGCAGGCTTGCTGGCAACCTTTGATGCATTGGAAGCCAACACCCAGACCATCGCCTACTCGGAGCTTTATCAATCCTTAAAGCAAGGCGTGGTCGATGCCGAGGAAAACCCCATTGCCACCATCTTGGCCGACTCTTACTACGAGTGCCAAAACCAGCTGGCTCTGACCGGGCACTTCTTTGACATGCAAATGCTCATCATCAACCAGGATGTCTTCGAGGGCATGAGTCCAGAGCTGCAAGAGGTGGTCAAGAAGGCTGCCGTGGATGCCCAAAACTACACCCGCACCACCATTCCTGCCGAGGAGTCTGACATCATCGAGCAGTTAAAAGGCTACGGCATGAACGTCACCGAGGTTGACAGGCAAAGCTTCGTCGACAAGATGGGCCCTGCTTACAAGAAAATCGCCTCCTTGTGCGGCCAAGATGAACTTGACAATCTGTTAAAAGCCATCAATTAAGAGCTCCCTGAGGCCCGCAAGGGCCTCGCAGTTTTTTGCAGCCTCTTGTCGTTAATAAGCTTGGAGAGCTTCCTATGATAATGTTTGCCATGTTTGTCGGCGTCTTAGTTAGTTTGTTTATAGGCGTCACTACTGCCGGGAGCATGGCCTTCGTGTCCATCGCCACCTATTACGGCATGGGCGAGGCCACCTTAAACAATATGATCCGCCTGCCATCGAGCATGTACGATCAGGTCAAGGGCATCACCCTGATGGCCATCCCCTTCTTCTTGCTGATGGGCAATTTCATGAATAAAGGAGGCGTCTCCAAAGATTTGTTCTCCTTTGCCCGCGCCTGTTTGGGCCACCGCTGGGGCGGTCTGGCCAATGCCGCCATCGCCTCGTGCATGATCATGTCGGCCATGTCGGGATCGGCCGCCGCGGTGGCCGCGGGCGTCGGCATGATTGCCATGACCGAGATGAGGCGCACGGGCTATCATCAGCCTTTCTCCTGCGCAGCCATTGCCGCAGGCGGCGGCTTGGGCCCCATCATTCCCCCTTCGATCACCTTGATTTTGTTTGCATCGCTGGTCCCGGGAACCTCGGTCAATGCCCTGTTCTTGGGCGGCGCCATCCCGGGCATCCTCACGGGTCTTTTGTTTATCCTGTACGCAAGCTATGAAGCCCGCCGCTCCAACTTTGGCAAGGTTGAGGCCGTGCCCATGCAGGAGCGCGTGCGTCTTGGCATCAAGGCCATTTGGGCTTTGATGATCCCTGTGATTGTGCTCGGCGGCATTTTCTTGGGATTCTTTACGGCAACCGAAGCTGCCGCCATCGCAGCTTTCTACTCCATGCTTTTGGGACTGTTCAAGTATCGCATGCTCAAGCTCTCAGACTTTCCCGGGATCTTCTGGGCCACGGCCAAGTCCACGGGGCAGATCATGTTTGTGATTGCCACGGCCGCCTTCTTTCAGCACGTCTTGCTTAAAACGAGGATCCCTCACATGGTGGTCGAGCAGATGGTCTCAACCTTCTCCTCCATAGGCCCCATCCTCATCATGATCATAGTGCTCTTGCTCATCATGGGCTGCTTTATGGAAGGCACGGCCATTTTGCTTATCACCGTCCCCATTTTCTACCCGCTCTCGCAGGCCTACGATTATCCTACCGTGCAGCTTGCCATCGTGATGTGCATTGCCCTGGCAGCGGGCGTGCTGACGCCGCCTGTGGGACTTAATCTGTACGTGATGTCGTCCATCACGGGCGAAAAAATGATGAACATCGGACGCTCTGCTGTGCCCTTTGTGGTCGTGATGCTGATTGTGACCTTGCTGGTGGCTTTCTTTGAGCCTTTGAGCACCTTCCTGCCCCGCTTTATGGGCTATAACGCCTGAGGAGTAAGCACGTGAACCCTTATTACAAGTTTGAATATTACGCAGGCAAAATCATCAGAGGCTTGGCCTCCTTTTGCCTGATGGTGGTCTTTGTGCTGTTCTTGCTCAATGTCAGCACCCGTGCCTCCTTTATCACCTGGAACCCCACCTGGATTGACGAGGTCATTCAGTTTTTCCTGGTGTGGATGATCTTCTTGGCCGCAGCCGAGCTGGTCAGAACCGGCGAGCACTTCTTGGTGGATATTCTCACCGACAAGATGCACGGCACGGCCGCAGGCAGGATCTGCCGCCTGACAGCCACGGCCATCATGCTCGTAACTTACGTTGTGATCTTGTACTTTAGCATCAAGCTTTGCATCAGATCCAACATCAAGGCTACCTTCACCCTGCCCGTGTACGTGAAGATGTCCTGGTTCTATCTGTGCATCCCGGTTTCCTGCGTGTTCATGGTGATCTATGCCCTGCGCGATCTTTATTATGCGGCGATGGACATAGTCACGGGAGGCAAGATCACGGCAAAGCTTGATGAGATGAAAGCCAAGGCCCAAGCCGAGGATGAAGATGCCAAGGCCATTAAAAAAGCCAAGGAGGCCTTGCAAGAGCAACAAGAAAAGGACGGCAAAGGCACTGAGCCTTAGTCAAAGCTCGATCAAAACTCCCCTTGCGGGAGTTTTTTTGGCAAGGACGAGAGCGGCATCTGACTTTGCCGCTCTTACCCTTGTGCAATGCAGGGCATAAGTTTGCAGGCACGGCGGGGTTTGATCGCCTGATAATGTTCGGCGTTTAATTTGTCGGCCCTTTTTATTTGCCGAATATTTTTCGGCGATTGCCGGCAATTGCTCTTGGTTTTAGCCGAAGACATTTGGGCGATTAGCCCTCAACATTCATGAAAACGGCAGCGATTCTTGGCCCTTTCCTCTGCCCTGTCGCGCAAAGTTCTCTGCGTTCATTCGTTTTTTAATGATTTGCTTTGATTGGATAATCCCCGAATATTTTTCGGAGATTATCCTTTACCGAGTATAAAAAA
>CAZYXT010000143.1:0-4748 GCA_964651505.1 uncultured Enterobacterales bacterium | reverse complement strand
TTGAAGGGCATGCATTCTCCTGCGTCAACGATCCTGATCTTTTCTTGACCTTTTTGTATGGGGATTACATGCGCCTGCCCAAGCTTTTTAAGGCCCATACCGAGTTAAATAATTTGCCTTTAAAGCAAGTAATCAAACTAAAGCAGTTCTTAAGAAAAGACAGAGGCAAAGGCAAAAACAAGTGATCGTATCCATTGTCACGGCCGCGCCTCTCTTTAGTGCCTAAGATCAATAAAAAAGGCCCCTGAGGACCATTCTTAAGCTTTTTTACGCCGCGCCCGGCCGCACAGTTGTCGCGGCGGGCACAATTGCTGTCGCAGGCCGCTATCCCGTCCCTGCCCGCTTAGGGGGTTATGCCTTTGTTTTTCTCAAGCCGCACCCCGGCAAGGCTGTCATCCATGAAGCCCTCGGGCAGATTTGCAACTTGGCAAGGGGCAGGGCCTGAGCCCTCATCAACCCATGGGGCGCTTGGCCCTGTGCCGCCCAAGTGTCTCAGTCTTGTTTTTTGAACAGATGGATAATTACAAATTGAACACCTTTTCTCTTTTGCACCATGATTGCAATTTAATCACCCAGACGGGCCCTCTCTTATTTGGGCCCGGGAACTTTTTTCAGCTTGGCTTGTGCCTGAAAAAGTCTGAGCAGCCCAAATGCCTGGAAATGATTTGGGCGCTTTTGATCATCTCCGGGATGATCTTGTCGTGGCCGATAAACTCGAGCTTCTTGGTGGTGGCCGAAATGGAGATGGCGTAATTGTTGTTGTAGTTGATGTCAAAGATCGGCACTGCAAGGCAGGTGATGCCAAGCTCGTTTTCCTCGCGATCGACTGCGTAGTAGTTTTGCCTGATCTGCTCTAGCTCCTGTTTGAAATCGATGTAGCTTACGATGGTGGTGTCGGTCAGCTTGATGATGCTGCCGCGGTGACTTTCCCAATAATTTTTAACATACATCTCGTTTTCAAAGGCCAAATAGGTCTTGCCCATGCCTGTGCAGTAAAGATGCATGTATTGTCCGATGATGGCCTTGGTCTTGTGCACGGAGCTGGTGGGGTTGAGCTTGTACAGCAAGATGGCGTGATCGTCCGAGCGGGTCGAGAAGTTGACCGTTTCCCCGAAGACCATATTGAGCCTTTCAAGCTCGGGGCTGACTATGTCATAGATGTTGGAGGAAGACATGACATGATAGCCAAGTTCCAAAAGCTTGGTGGTCAGTTTGTAAGATCCCTGGGCATTGGCCGGGATCACAAAGCCGCCTGCCTGCAGCTCTCTGATCAATCTGTAGGTGGTGCTTTTATTGAGCCCTGATTCTTCTGAGATCTTCACTAACGGGCAACCGTTAGGATATTTGGCCAAAAGCTCTATTAATTGCAATCCTCTGCGCAAAGACTGCGAGCCCGATATGCTTTTTTGCATGATGGAATATTATTGTGTGACTAAAGCCATAAACACAGCCCCGATTTGCTCAGGACAAAACAACTTACCCTTTTGATAGCATGAATTGTGCAGACACCGGGCTCCCAAATTCAATCAGGCACCGCCATCTTTCATGAACAGCGTAATTATCTCATAAATTGCAGGGATCCGTCATATCGGCATTGAAAGCAAGCCAATCAAAGCTTGCTTGGAAGCTGCCCTTGTGCTCTTGCGATAAAACGGCGGGACGGGCCAATCGTGGGTAAACCTTATGATCTCAACTTGCCTGCTCATCCTCAGGGTGATTGCACGAGATCTTACTTGATATCAGCCCGAGATTTTGTTGCGTCAAAATAAATCGATAAGATCTTAGGAGCCTGCAGCGGAGAAGCGCACATCTGCTTGAGCATGTTGATCGACATCCTCTTGCCTTGCTCTTTCATCTTTTTTTGCACCGTCCGCAAAATATTTAAGGCCGCCTTGTTGCACAAACTGCGGTTCATTAAGCAGTCAGAATTGGCGGCATGAACGCGATCTTCGTTAAAGACAAGGTTCAGCACCCGGTGAAGAGAATTCTCGCAAGATTATGCGAACGTTCGCATAATTATCTCTCCTGTGACGTCATAGACGATCATGAAGGCTCCCGCTGCATGCATGTTGGCATTGCCTCTGCGATAGTCTTCGGTCTTGGCAAAGGCTTCATCCCGGCTTTCAAGGCACATGCGCTCGCTTTCTGACCAATAGTATTTTTCGATTACGTCAACGGCCTTGGCCAAAAGTTCGCGCGAACGAGGATGATCAGTGCAACAGCTGCCGGCAGCGCCCGGCAGGGCAAACAGATGCTGATAGCCTTACTTGGCGGGATCTTTTGCGACGGTGCCGTCATTGGAAACGCAGACGTACCGGCCGCCATATTTTTTGTCGGCCAAAGGACCGTCGAGCAGGGACTTGATGCCGTGATCGACCAGATCCATGGCCCCCGGGCGTCCCATCAGGGCGGCGCAGGAGAAAACGTGCAGCATGCGCGAGGTGATCCAAAGATGCGTGCCGTTTCCCTCGATGATGCCGCCGTCATTGCCCGGCCGGCCAAAGCCTGCGCTGACAACCGACTTGGATGCAAAGGCAAAAATGCTGTCCGTTTCCTGTTCAAGCCATCTGTTGCGGGCCTTGGCATTAAACTACTTCATGGTTAAAACTCCTTATGAATGCTTGGCTATGCCTTGTCTTTAAAAGTCTTTAAGAGACGCAAAAAGCTTGGCGTAAGGGCTGCTCTTGCGGTAGAAGACCGGGATCCGTCCTATGGGAGCGTCCACCGTAATATCGCCGCCTTGGCATTCCTCGCCGGTCCAAAGATTAATCCACTCGTCTTTGGGCAGATAAAGCTCCCATTTGCTTGCGCCTTCTTTATAGACAGGGGCAACCAGCAGATCTCTGCCCAGCAGATATTCGTAGGCAAGAGAGTAGGTTCTTTGGTCATTTTCGTAGTGCAAGAACAAGGGGCGCATGACGGGCAATCCGCTTTGACAGTTGGCTGCAACCGCTTCTTTAAGGTAGGGCTTCAAGGCAACGTGGATATTGACCATGCGGGCAAAGTGAGCCATGGTCTCTTTGTCAGAATCAAATTGCCGGTTGTCTGAGGGACGGTTGCCCTCGTGAGTGCGCATCATCACGGTAAAGGCATTAAAATCGCACCAGCGCAGCAAGAGCTCTTTGGTGCGCTTCATACCGTATAAGGTGGTGTAACCGCCCACATCCGAGTGATGCAGACCGCAGCCGCACATGGCCAGCGACAAAGCCGCCGGGATCACGGAGGCCAAGCCGTCATCCATGCTGAAGTCGACGTTCTGATCGCCTGCCCACAACATGACCGCGTACTTTTGAGAGGTGCTGTAGCCTGCGCGCATGAAGAAGAGGATTTGCCCCAGGGTGCCGCTCTCCTCTAAAGCTTCGTAGTTGCATTTGGCCCACAACGCAGGCCACAAATTGTGCATGATGTGCGCGCTGACGCCGTTTTTAAGATAGCAGTCGGTGGGAAGATATTCGCCAAAGTCTGCCATCCAGCCTTTGATTCCCAGTTTTATGAGATTGGACTTGATGATGGCATCTTTAAACCAGGTGCAGGCCTCAGGATTGGTAAGATCAAGCACCCCGCCGTCAAATTCGCCAAAATCGACCATATAGTCTTTGCCGTCCTTATCCTTGGCAAGATAACCTTTTTGCGAAGCTTGGGCACACAAATCCTTGTCTGCTGCCAGATACGGATTGATGTAGGCCAAAAATTCCACGCCCTCTTGCTGCCACTTTTTGATTTGCTCAGGCAGGTTCGGGTAAAGCTCGTCGCTTACTTTCCAGTTCCACATCACCCTCTTGCCAAAGGAGGTCATGCGGATGCCTGACCAGTCTTGAGCCCAGATGCCGCAAACTTTGACTCCGGCATCCTGCATTGCTTTGACCTTGGCAGAGCAAACCTCAGAGCCGCCCTGAATGCCCAGGATGATGCCGTTGTAGACAAAATCGGGCAGAGGCTGCTGTCTGCCAAGAAGAGCAGTGAGCTTTTCAAGCAATCCTGCGTAGGTGTCGGCACACTCGAAGATGAGGGTGGCTTCATCTTGCCAAAATGACAATACATGGCAGTGCGGATCGCTAAAGTCAAAATTCATGTAGCAAGAAGCAGTGCTGTGGCAATAATACTTTTGCGTGCTGACAAAGGTAGGCTCGGGGAAGAAAGTCCAATAATAATCGCCCCCCGCGTTATCGTTGCAGTCGGCCTCAAAGGTGACGCGGGATTTTTTGTTGCGTCCCACCCCTTGCTCTGAAGTCCAAAGCGGAAAAGGTTTTCCGCGCAGATCAAAATAGGAAAATTGCTCGCCGCACCCGTAGATGTGATCGCAAGGCTCTGCGCAAAGCCTAAGATGCGTGCGATTGTAAACGGCGCTGCAGTTTTTGATCTCAAGCACCAATCGCTCTTTCTCCATGCGCAAAACAGCCTGAGCCTTAAAATCCTCCCCGCGCATAAGGTCAATGGTGATCTTATCTTCGCCCTCGGTAACCTTTGCCTGGGTCAGGCCGACTTTTTCGATGATTTTTTCGGTGATGGAGAAATTGCCGTGGAACATCTGTATGTCCGCATCGCCGCGCCCTATGCTCAACATGGGCTTGCAAGGACAATGAGATAAGAGCAATCTTCCTTGAAAATAGATCTCAAAACCGCCGTTTTGGGCAGGTTTTAAGTTTACAAACTTCATGATTCCTCCTTGGCATCCTCAGGATGTCAGCTGCGCTTGGCCATCATTTCATCCACGATGGCACGCAGGCGCTGCAAGCGGGGCACGGCCA
>CAZYXT010000142.1:0-4896 GCA_964651505.1 uncultured Enterobacterales bacterium | reverse complement strand
TGTACATGGTCAATAAAGATTGTCATGTAATCTAAAATAGATTGTCATTTCTAATAAAGAATGACATTGCCACCTTTCTTCGGTCTGTTTCTGCCCCCAAAAGCCGCCTTATAAAATCACATCATCCCCCGCCAAGCCTTGTTTTATCGGGCGTTTGTGTGATTGAGGTCACCTTTTGTCAATTATAGACTGTCATTATATCTAAAATAGATTATCATTACAGTCATGATAATCTATTTTAAGCAGCCATGACAATTTATGTTTAACAATAATCTAGACCTCTATAAACTCAACGAGAATTGGGAGCGGGGATTAAGGCTCAAGCTCGGACAAGGCGAGCATGAAAACTACAAGCCCTGGATCAACATCCGCAATTTCCACTCCCAAGCCCCGCGCTACAGGATTTATTCGGCTAAGGCAAACAGGCTGTTGCAGCTGATGAGCAACGGAGAAAAGATGGTCTTTCTGAGATTGGAATCCAACAGATGGGTAAAGGACATCAGAGAGCAGTTCCCCTTAGATCCAAAAGTCACCTTGCGTCTGTGCAGGCAGTTTGACATCAACCACCCGGGCTACACCTTCCACGGACAGATCATGACCTCGGACTTTTTGATCACCCATTGGGCAGACGACGGCTCTCTTTGTCACACCGCCATACAGGTAAAGCAGTCAAGACAGGCTCTGACCAATAGATGCCGGGAAAAAATCAAGATTGAGCAGGCTTATTGGGAGCAAAAAGGCGTTAACTTTAAGTTAGTCTTCTCAGACGAGCTTAACGCGATATTGACGCGCAATTTGGACAGAATCTACCGCTTCAGGCAGCTTGGGCTCACCGACGGCAGTCTTAAACAGATGTACGACATCTTTGAGCAGTGGGCTTCCTGTCAGTCCGAATTCCTGGGCTTTGAGCGCTTTGGCTGCGACAGGGTATTCAGAATAGACAACTTTGAATTTGACATGGCGCAATTAGTCAAGATCTTGCTTGCCCACGAGTACCTGGCGTTTCCGATCAACAAGATTGACCTTCCGCAGTGCAGGCTCGGGCAGTTGGTTAAAGGAGCAGCGAATGTTTATCGGCAATGAAGTTATCAGCCGCGATCAAAAGATGTTTAGGATCTTGTTCATAGATGACGGCAAGGCCGCCCTGTTCAGCCTCGAGGATGCAGATCAAGGCAAAATCAGCTACTCGTTTGCCAAGCTTGAAAGCCTTTGCCAAGAAGAGCTGCGCGGCTCGTGCAAAAAGATAAGCGATCCGTATGCACCGCTGGTGCAAAAAACGCCCAAGAGCCAAGACTTAAGCAAGGCTATGGCCGCCTACAATCTGCTGGCTCCCGCTCTTGAAGATCCAAATGTCTTGCACAGCCCTGCCTTGTGCACCTTAAAGCTCAAAGAGATCGCAAACGGCGATGCCTCGCTCCTGCGCAAACTGTACCGACTGTTGTCCCGCTATTTTCAAAGGGGACAGAGCATCAATGCCCTGCTGCCCGATTATCGCAAGGTGGGGAAGAACAAACAATACACCAGGCCTCCCGGGCGCAAAAGCGCCGACGGCTCCAAGGCTGCGGTGTGCGACGACAAGCTCAAGCTGATGATGGATAAGATCATCAAACAAAGAGTCTTGGTCGAAAACGGCATGTCGCTTGAAAAGGCCTACGCAGCGCTCTTGAACCTCTATAAAGACTCCAACCCCGGCGCAACCGATTTGCCGACTTTGGGGCAGCTTCGCTATTTTTATTACTCCAATTATGATCGCCGCAGGCGCAATCAGTCGCGCTGCGACGCCATTACGGCCAACAAGGACATCTTTTGCAGAAACGGCTCTGCCGCCTCCACAGCCAAAGGCATCGGCGACGTCTATGAAATCGACTCGACCATCGACAATGTCTATTTGGTGGCAGCGTACGACAGGACCGTCAGCGTCGGCAGGCCTGTCTTATATCTGGTGACAGATCGCTACAGCGGACTGATCACGGGCTGTTATGTCGGACTTGAACATGCCAAATACTCGGCCGCAGCCGATGCCTTGTTTTGCGCAATCAGCAACAAAAAGAGCTATTTTGAAGAAAACTACGGCATCAAAACCAACTGGGTTGCCCAAGATCTGCCCGCGCATGTCTGCTCGGACAATGCCGAGCTTGAGGGCAGACAGATCGAGCTTTGTGCCAGGCGCTACACGGTAAATCAAATCAATACCGCCCCCTTTTGTCCCCATCAAAAAGGCAACGTGGAATCTGCCATCGGCCAGGTGCAAAAAGAGGTTGCCTTTATGCTCAGCAGATATTCGTGCAACACGGACAGAAGAGATCTCAAAAAGGAGGGTGCCCGCGACAACAGACTCAATGGCGTCCTCACCCTCAACGAATACCGGGCATTGGTCGTCAGAGCCATCGAGATCATCAACAGCAGATATACAAAAAACAGACCCCCGTCCTTCCCTTCCCGCGGCAAGAGATCGCCTGCCGACATTTGGAATTGGGCAGCGGCGACCAATCGCAGCGAGCACTTAAAAACCACCGATCTGCTTTCCGTCAGGATCAGTCTGCTGCCTTCTTACCCGGCTGCCATATCCAGAGAGGGCATCAAGTGCCAAAAGCTTCATTATGATTGCAAAGCCCTCAAAGAGCAGGGGATGTTCGACAGAGATCATTTTGGCCATAGAAGCACAGCTGCCAGGATGGTCATAGATCAGGGCAATGTGGCCAACGCCTGGATATTCCCGGATTTTGACCATAAGCCCGACGTCTTTTACGCCTGCCGCCTGTGCGATGATTATGCATATTTTGACGGCTGCACATTTTACGAAGCGCAATTGCTGCTTGAAGATGCAGCGGCCGCCCGCAGCGCCACGAAAAAACATCAGCATAGCGTTCGCTCCGAGAATCAAAAGCTCATGGAGGGCATAATAGAAGAAGCTTGTGCCAAGACAAGGCAGGCAACCACGCAATTGAGCGACAAGCAAAGACTTGCTCAAACTGCTCAAAGCAGGATCGAACAAAGAGAGCAGGATTTAAAAGAGCGCGCCATCGGCCGGGCTCCGGCCTCTGCCCTCAATGACAAGGCTCCGGCTTCGGCGGGCCCTGCCGACGGCATAGAGAAGACCAATCCTGAGCATCCGATGTGGGGGCAACCTCAGGATGTTTTGGATCTGTTTAACGAATAAAGAGCGATTAGGCAATGACAGACAAACCAAAAGGCATCGCGGCCATAGCAAGGCTCACGCCTGCAAGCAATCCCTTTTATAAAAACAATGTGCTCATTGAGGCTCTGCCTCCCTATGACATGATGTCGGAGCGGCGCCTAAAAGAGATTTTGTGCTCGCGCAATCCCATGCCTCCCGAGCCTGAGGAAATGACCTTAGAAGAGAAGATTTCATTTCTGAGCACCATTTTCAGCAACGTATTTGTCTGCCTGCCCGACCATCTGAGACTGTTCCGCGCCATCGACAGCCTGTTGCGCTTGGGTTACCTAAGGCGCAAGAAAATCGATTTTGGCAAAATCTTCCCTGCCAAGAGCTCGCAGTCTCAAGAGCAGCAGGAGCAAGAAGAACCGGCAGGCTATGAATACGTTCCTTTTGACGAGAATGACGACAAATACGGCCTCATAGGCAACGGCACGTCATCTCATCGGGCTGTTGCCACAACCACTCCTGCCATGTGCGTGATTGGCTGGTCGGGCCTGGGCAAGACCTGCTCGTGCGAGCATATTTTGTCCTTTTTCCCTCAAATCATCGAGCACCCTCAGACTCCCATCAACGAGCACTTTTATCAGGTGGTGTGGCTCAAGGTGGTCTGCCCTCCCAAACTGTCGGCCATCGAGCTGTGCGCCAACATCCTGCAGGCTTTGGATGATGCGGCCCATACCCATTATCGCAATCAAATAACGCACGGCTTAAGCCTGACCCATGTCAAGAACGTTACGGTGCGGACTTTAAAGAAGTACTGCGTGGGACTGCTCGTTATCGACGAGATCCAAAATTTCATCAGTCAGGCCCATCAGGAAAGCTTTTTCAACTTTATCGTGGAGCTGTCCAACACCCTGCAAACCTCGCTCTTGTTTGTGGGCACCCCCAAGATAGAATCATTCTTGAACAGGGACTTCAGGATTTTAAGGCGTTTTGGCTCGATGGGGTATTTCAAGTGGAGCAGACTGTACGTCCCCGCGCCTGCCGCCAAGAAAAAGGATGCGCTTGCAAACAGGAACGAAGTCTCCGGCTTTGATGTGTTCTGCAACAGCCTGAGCCTCTACAATCTGGCAGATCAAGAAAAGGAGCTCAGCCCGATGGTGCGCCAAGTCCTCTATGACAAAAGTCAGGGCGTCATCGATGTTTTGGTCCAACTGTATACGCTCTCTCAGATAGAGTGTCTGCACTACAGATGTCCTTTTAATGCCGATGCCATCGTCACCGTCTTTGAAAAGCACTTCTCAAAGTTAAATTCGATTATGTCTGCCTTAAAGGACGGCAAGCTTGAAAAATTGGAAAGATATCCCGATCTGGCCCTCTCAAAGGAAGACATGGCCAATCTGGTGACAGACATCTGCCTGGACGAAAACGTCGAGCCCGATGAGGAAGAGCCCGATCCAAAGCTCACCATCGAGCAGCAGGTCGATCTGGAATACTCTGCCGCCGCCGTGAAGTTGGCCCGGGCCTTTACAGATCATCTGAGGATGAGCACTTATGAGCTTACCGAGGAGGAGCTTGATGATTTGCACGAACTCTTTATTAAAAAGCTCATTGACGATCCTGACTACACCCTCGCAGACGCCATGGATGATGTCGAAAATAAAATCGAGCAAAGAGATCAAAAAGAGAAGCCGGGCGACAAGCCGTCATGACAATGTTTAATTGCCATGACAAACTTTATTTGATTTTATGACAATCTTTATTGGCCATGTACA
>CAZYXT010000141.1:0-4995 GCA_964651505.1 uncultured Enterobacterales bacterium | reverse complement strand
TAATGCACTAATGCAGTGCATTGCAGCTATCGAAAATTAAAATTATCAAAAATGCAGATCACGCAATGCCCCCCGGTTGGACAATTTAAATCTAACATTTGCCGCGGTTAGGGCCAAGTTGCCGGCAAAAATTGCCTGCATATAAAAACTAACCTTATCGAGGTCTATTTAATTGCACGGCAAACTCAGTTTGCACGCCCCCGGCGTGATACAATGCACCTTGATGCAGAGGGTTAAGAATGGGCCATGGTGCCTGTGCCCTGCTTAAAGAAAAGTTTTAAACATCATATGGGGTTCAATTCATATGTCCAATACCAATACCACAAAGTATATTTGGTTTAACGGCGAGATGGTTGAGTGGGAGAAAGCCACCGTTCATGTCATGTCACACGCCCTGCACTATGGCTCCTCCGTGTTTGAGGGCATTCGTGCTTACAATACCCCTAAGGGCCCTTGCGTGTTCAGGCTCAACGAGCACATCGACCGCCTGTTCAATTCGGCCAAGATTTACCGTTTCCCCATTCCTTTTACCAAGGATGAAGTAAAGGACGCCTGCTGCCGCGTCATCGTCGAAAACGGCCTGGATTCAGGCTACATCCGTCCTTTGGTCTTCATCGGCAACGTGGGCTTGGGCGTGCGCGTTCCTGCAGGCGCCAAGGCCGAAGTCATGGTGGGCGCCATCCCGTGGGGTGCCTATTTGGGCGAAGAAGGATTGCAAAAGGGCGTCAGCGTCGGCGTTTCTTCCTGGAACCGTCTGGCCCCCAACACCATCCCCACCGTCGCCAAGGCTGCAGGCAACTACCTGTCCTCCATCCTGATTGCCAACGAGTGCAACCAAAACGGCTACACCGAAGCGATTGCTTTGGATGTCAACGGCTACATCGCAGAAGGCTCGGGCGAAAACGTATTCTTGATCAAGGATGGCGTTTTGTACACCGCCCCTCTGACCTGCGGCCTGCTGCCGGGCATCACCCGTCACACCATCATGACCCTGGCCAAGGAAGTATTGGGCTATGAAATTCGCGAAGAGCGCATCCCTCGCGAGATGGTATACCTTGCAGACGAGATGTTCTTCACCGGCACCGCAGCGGAGATCACTCCCATTTCATGCGTCGACGGCGTCCCCGTGGGCGCAGGCTGCCGCGGCCCCATTACCAAGAACATTCAGGACACCTTCTTTAAGCTCGTCAAGGGCGAGATCGAAGATAAGTGGGGCTGGCTTACTCCCTGCAACAAGTAAGATTTAACCTTATATGCAGAGTTGATAAGAAAAGCCCGTCACGCCATGGATGGGCTTTTTAGTTCCAAGACGTACAACGAACACATAACACAAGACAAAGGGATAGAAAATGCCCAAGTACCGTTCAGCAGTTACCTATGAAGGTAAAGTGATGGCCGGCGCCCGCGCATTGTGGCGCGCAACCGGCGTAAAAGAAGGCGATTTTGGCAAGCCCATCATCGCCGTGGTCAATTCGTTCACCCAGTTTGTGCCAGGGCACGTGCATTTGCACGAAGCAGGGCAGTTGGTGGCAGAAGAGATTGAAAAGGCAGGCGGCATCGCCAAGGAAATGAACACCATTGCCATTGACGACGGCATCGCCATGGGCCATTCGGGCATGCTCTACTCGCTGCCCTCGCGCGACATCATCGCAGACAGCATCGAGTACATGGTCAATGCCCACAAGGCCGATGCCATGGTCTGCATCTCAAACTGCGACAAGGTCACCCCGGGCATGCTGATGGCCGCGATGCGCCTTAATATCCCCGCCATCTTTGTCTCAGGCGGCCCCATGGAGGCAGGCAAAAGCAAAACCTTAAATCAGAAGCTCGATCTCATCGATGCGATGGTCATTGCGGCCAAACCCGATGTCGACGATAAATTGGTAGCCGAGGTCGAAGAGGCAAGCTGCCCCACCTGCGGCTCTTGCTCGGGCATGTTTACGGCCAACTCGATGAACTGTCTTACCGAAGCTTTGGGCCTCTCGCTGCCCGGCAACGGGACGCTCTTGGCCACCCACGCCCAAAGACGCAATCTGTTCGTTAAGGCTGCCCATAGGATAGTGCAGATGGCCAAGGCTTATTACGAGCATGACGATGCCTCTGTTTTGCCCCGCAGCATTGCCGCCAAGGCCTCTTTTGAAAATGCCATGTCCTTGGACATTGCCATGGGCGGCTCGACCAACACCGTTTTGCACCTGCTGGCCGTGGCTCAGGAGGCAGGAGTCGACTTTACCATGCAGGACATCGATCGCCTCTCGCGCAAGGTTCCTTGTCTGTGCAAGGTAGCCCCTTCGACCAACCTTTATCACGTGCAAGACGTGCACCGCGCAGGCGGCATCATGAGCATTTTATGCGAGCTTGAAGAGGCAGGACTGCTTGACCCCAAGGCAGGCCACGTGCTCGGCTGCACCATGGGCAGCATCATCAACGAGTATGCCTTAAAGCGCAATCCGTCAGATGACATCAAAAAGATGTATTTGGCAGCGCCGGGCGGCAAGCGCAATCTTAAGGCCTATTCTCAGGATAATTACTACCAAGAGGCCGATTTGGACAGAGAAAAAGGCTGCATTCGCGACAAGGCCCATGCCTACTCGCAAGATGGAGGCCTGGCCGTGCTGTACGGCAATCTTGCCCTCAAAGGCTGCATCGTCAAGACCGCAGGCGTGGACGAGTCCATCTTGAAGTTTGCAGGCCCTGCCCGCATTTTTGAAAGCCAAGAAGACGCCGTGGACGGCATCTTGGGAGGCTCGGTCAAGGCAGGCGATGTGGTCATCATTCGCTACGAAGGCCCAAGAGGGGGCCCGGGCATGCAGGAAATGCTCTATCCTACCTCTTACTTAAAATCCGTGGGTCTGGGCAAGGCTTGCGCCCTCATCACCGACGGGCGTTTCTCCGGCGGCACCTCGGGCCTTTCCATCGGCCACGTCTCCCCTGAGGCTGCAGGCGGCGGCAACATCGGGCTTTTAAAGGAAAATGATCTCATCTCAATCGACATCCCGGGCCGCACCATTCACATGGGCGTTACCGACGAGGAGCTTGAAGAGCGCCGCAATCAGATGCAAAGCCTCGGCGCCAAGGCCTGGCAGCCAAAGAGCCGAAAGCGCGAGATCTCCTTTGCCTTAAAGGCTTATGCGGCCCTGGCCTCTTCTGCCGACCAAGGCGGCGTGCGCGACAAGAGCAAGCTTGAGGGTCTTTAGATGAGCAATGCCACCAATTTGACCGCTCAAGACTACGTTCGCAAGATTTTGCTCTCGCGCATCTACGACGTGGTGCGGGTCACCCCGTTGCAAAAGCTTGAGACTTTATCGGAGCGCTTAAAGTGCGACGTGCTTTTAAAAAGAGAGGATTATCAGAAGATCCACTCTTTTAAGATCCGCGGCGCTTATTTCAAGATGAAAAACCTCACCGAGGAGCAGCGCCAAAGAGGCGTCATCGCCGCCTCGGCAGGCAACCATGCCCAGGGCGTGGCCTTGTCGGCCTCGCGCTTAAAGTGCAGGGCCGTGATCGTCATGCCCGAGACCACCCCCGATTTGAAGATCGATGCGGTGCGCAGGCTCGGAGGCGAGGTCGTGTTGCACGGGGAGAGCTTCAATGATGCCTACGATTACGCAATCAATCTTGCCTTGACCCAAAACATGACCCTGATCCCCCCTTACGACGATCCTGACGTAATTGCAGGGCAGGGCACCATCGCCCATGAGATTATCGGCCAGTGCGACAACATCGACACCGTCTACATTCCGGTCGGCGGCGGCGGTCTGGCCGCAGGCATGAGCGTGTACATCAAATCATTGCTGCCCAAGGTGCGCGTCATCGGCGTGGAGGCCGAGGGCTCGGCGTGCATGCTGGCAGCCTTAAAGGCTCACAGCCCCTGCGACATCGGCTTTGTTTCGCACTTTGCAGACGGCGTGGCCGTTTGCCGCGCAGGCGATGAGACCTACAGGCTGTGCTCGATGTTCTTGGACGACATCGTCACCTGCTCCAACGATGAGATCTGCGCTGCCATGAAGGACATCTACGATGACACCCGTGCCATCGCCGAGCCTTCGGGGGCATTGTCCCTTGCTGGCCTTAAAAAGCATGTGCGCGAGCATAATCTTGCCGGCAATCAGATTGCGATCATGTCGGGGGCCAACGTCAAGTTCAGGACTTTGCGCATGGTCGCCGAGCGCTGCGATGTGGGAGAGATGACTGAGGGCATGCTCTCGGTGGAGATCCCCGAAACCAAGGGTTCATTCTTGAAGTTTTGCAATGCCATCGGCGAGCGCCATGTCACCGAGTTCAGCTACCGCATCTGTCATGATCAAAAAGCGCGGGTGCTCGCTTCCGTCGAACTTTCGGGCGGGCGCACCGAGATGGATGAAATCGTGTGCGCCTTGCGCAATGCTTCTTATAACGTCACCGATCTTACCGATGATGTCATCACCAAAGATCACGTGCGTTACATGGTGGGCGGCCACCCCATGAAGAGCATCAACGAGAAACTCTTCTTGTTTGAGTTTCCCAATACCAAACATGCTCTGATAAACTTCCTGACCACCCTCGGGGACATGTACTCCATCACCTTGTTCCACTTTCGAATTGCCGACTTGGAGTTTTGCTCGGTCTTGTGCGGCTTTAACGTTGACAAGAATGAGCAGGCAGAAGGATTGGAGGACTTTATCAAGCGTTTGGGCTACCCCGTAACCGAGGTAAGTTCCAATCCTGCCTATCGTGATTTCCTCGCGTGATAAAAGCCTCCCCAGGGCGCTCCTGCCCGGGGGAGGCTTAAGTTCAAGCTTATTTTTCAAACCCCGGGGCCTTGCCTCTTGAGGCTTAAGTCTTAAGCTTGAGTGCAAGACTGCTTGGTCTTGGGTTTTTGCGCCGCCTTAAGGCAGGCCGTGTCAAAGAGCCTCTTTAAATTTAAGTCGCGCAGGGGCTTTGGGGCCATGCTTTGAATGATGAGTGCCCTAAAACCCATCCCCGATTAGGGCGCTTTTGCGATGCCTGAGCCGT
>CAZYXT010000140.1:0-5054 GCA_964651505.1 uncultured Enterobacterales bacterium | reverse complement strand
CTGATGGGCACGGGCAATTACCTTGAGCTTCTGCACCCGCAGGCATTTTTGTATGTCAAAAGCCTGTTTGACCCTTGGGTATACTGATGCAATCGGAGTTTGCCTGTTATTTGTTGATGCCCGTCATCTAGGGGCATCTTCAAAAAAAGCGCATCCTCAGGCTGTGGCGACCATGGCTGATAAAGATGGTCATAAAATCAAATATAGTTTGTCATGACTGCTTATAGCCTGTCTTATGCCAAGAGCAGGGCCGCGAAGAGAGCTTATGACCATCAAGCTTGCTCCTGCGCCTGCCACCGGTGCTTATCTTTGTCGGGCCCTGCATTGCAACTTAATCTTGCCGCTCACATGCCCAAGCCGATGGGAAGGTTTTCTTCGAAATTTTTGCTTGCGCCAAGACTTCCGGCGTTCTTCTGTGATACTTCTTGGTGCATCTTTTTAAGCTTCAAATTGTGCTCCTCTGCCAAATTGGGGAAGCGCTGCAAGAGATCGTTTGTTTGGGGACGATTGAGGGCAAGCGAGTCTTTGTAAGATACCTTGGCCTTCATGGTGACTATCATGCCAAAGACTATCAAAAAGCCTCCTGCAATCTGTCCCAAGGCAATGGGCTCGTCCAAAAAGACCACGCCGATGATTGCTCCTGAAAGAGGCACCAAATAAACAAAAGCGCCTGCCTTGCTGGGGCCCACGCCCCCGACGGCCCAATTCCACATCACAAAAGCGGCAATGCCCGAGAACACTACCAAATAGGCATAAGAGCCCAAAACGGCAGGGGTCAGCGTTCCCATGTGCAATGAGCCTGTCAGCCCTCCTGCCAAAAAGCAGCTTGCAGAGCCTATGGCCGCCATATAGGCAGTCACCGCCAAAGGATGGGGGCTGCCATTTAACCTGGTGCCGATGATGGCATATACCGACCAGGCCGCTTCGGCAAAGAGCACGATGATGTCGCCTATGTTAAAAGACAAAGTCAAAAGTATTTCAAGAGAGCCCCTGGTGACAATGAGCACGGCTCCGACGCAAGAGATCAAGATCCCAAGCCACCCGCTTTTGGTGAGGTGCTCGCCGATGAAGATGAAGGCCAAAACCGTGGTGATGGTCGGCCCGCAGCTTTCAATCAAAGCCGTGTTGGTGGCCGTGGTATAGGTAAGGCCCAAAAAGAGAAGACCGTTGTGCACCAACACTCCCGTAAGGCCGAGCAGCACCATGATCTTAAAATTGTGCAGATCTGTGCGCAGACTCTTGATCTGCCCGGTCACCGCCAAAAAGGCGATGAGCAGCAAGGCCACGCCGCCAAAGCGCAAGCCTGTGATCATCAAAGGAGACATGACCCCTACCACCAGTTTGCCGCAGGCAGGAGTAGCCCCCCAGATAATGGTAGTCAAGATCAACGCTGCGTAGTACTTTCGGGCACCCATACATCACCGCAAAAGAGAAGAACAAGCACCAAGGAGCAAAGCCCCAACCTATTCATGAGGGTATTGTAGGGGGCGCAATAAAAGTTTAAAAGGCACCATTATTGAGAGTTATTATCAAAAACAGTGCAAAAACGCGGCTGATACTTTGCATCAAACTCAAGCCGCGCAAAAATGCCCCGGGGGTCGCAAAGCCTGTACCCCGATCTGCACCAATGAAGGATAACAAGCAGCAGTGAAGAGCGGGCAGGACACGCATGCATGAGCCCGGGATCAAAGATCAAGCCGCCTTACGCACCAAGGCTGCTGCCGCAAAGTTCTTGGCCAAGGAGGATGCGGGATCTTTGAAAATGAAGAGGCCCCCTGTCGTGTCGACATCAAATCAAGATGGCGAGCACACAGTCAGCGCGCAGCTTCAAACCGGGCTCTTTGTTACAAAGACAGTGTTATCAAGAGCGTCTGCCGTCTCTTGTTCTTGAGCGCAGAAAGTCTTCATTTTACAATCTAAAGATTAAGATCATGCACACATTAACCGCAGCCAAAACCAAAGCAAGGGCAGAGGATGTTATTTAAAACCATCAAAGAGGGGGCCAAATACATAGACCTGTGGCCTGACGATCCCATCTTGGGGGCCGTCTTTCCCGAAAATCGCGTCAAATATGCCTTAATGTGGGGACGCAGACTGATCCCGCCGTTTATCTTCTTTATTTTGGCATGGAATTTTATTCAGGGCGGAGGTTTGCAGGGCATAGACTTTTTGTACACGCAAAAGACCAACTGGCCTTTGAGCGTTGCCTGCATCCTCTTTTTGCTCTTTATTCCCCTGCAAGGCTATTATTGGGCAGGCAAGAGGGCTTCAACCAAGCTTAATCCCAAGCTTAAGCTTTTTTATGAGCATGTGTGTCAAAAGCTGCAAAAAGAAGGGGTGCAAGAGCCGGTCATGGCAGATTTGAGCGCGGTCCTAAGCGAGGGCTTGCAAAAGCTTGATAAGGATTTTTTAAACGAGTTGTAATTTGCTAAAATTAGCGGCGGTTAAACAGCACACGCAGCCAATGCATCGCATGCCTGATCTCGGACTTGGATGCGACATGCGGCAAGATATTCATGATGGGGGTTAAAGGCTCTTGTTTAACCCCGAACATCTTAAAGACAGGCACAGGCCTTAGTAAATCCATGATGCAAGAAAGTATATTACGCAAGCTTGAGGCGCTGGCGGAGCGTCATCAGGAGGTTGAGCAATTATTGGCCCAGCCTGACATCATTTCAGATCAAGAAAAATTTCGCGATCTCAATCGCGAATACTCGCGCCTTGAGCATTTGGTGCAGGTGTTCTCAGATTACAAAACCGCCTCCTCTGACTTGGAGGAAATGCAGCTGATGCTCGAGGGCGATGACGAAGAGCTCAAGGCCATGGCAGGCGATGAGATAGAGCAAACCAGGGTAAAGAGCGCAAGGCTTGAGCACGAGCTGCAACTGCTCCTGCTGCCTCATGACGAGAGGGACGATTGCAACTGCTTTTTGGAGATCAGAGCAGGCACGGGCGGCGATGAGGCAGCCTTGTTTGCAGGAGAGCTGTACCGTTTGTACGCCAAGTACGTCGAATCCAAAGGCTGGCAGCTTGAGGTGGTTTCCCAAAGCGAAGGCGAAGTGGGCGGCTTCAAAGAGATCATCGCCAAGCTCTCAGGCGAGGGCGCTTACGGTTACATGAAGTTTGAATCGGGCGGACACCGGGTGCAAAGAGTTCCTGCCACCGAGGCTCAGGGCCGCGTGCACACCTCAGCCTGCACGGTGATGGTGCTCCCCGAGATCCCTCCGTCCAAAGCCCCCGAGGTCAATCCCTCCGATCTTAGGATCGACACCTTTCGCGCCTCAGGCGCAGGCGGCCAGCACATCAACAAAACCGACAGCGCCATCCGCATCACCCACCTGCCCACCGGCATCGTGGTGGAGTGCCAGGATGAAAGATCGCAGCACCGCAATCGCGAGCGGGCCATGGAAGTCTTGCTCTCGCGCCTTGCCAAGCTTGAAGAGGACAAGCGCGAGGCCGAGCAGACTGCCGCCCGTCACAGCATTTTAAGCAGTGGCGACAGGTCAGATAGGATCAGAACCTACAACTTCCCCCAAAGCCGCGTTACCGATCACCGCATCAATTTGACCTTATACCGTTTGAGCGAAGTGATGGAAGGTCAGCTTGATCTTATCTTAAAGCCCGTTATCGAAGAGTACCGGGCCGAGCAGCTCTCCGAAATGGCCCGCCAAGGAGCACTCTAGTGCTCCTAAAAGTGCTGTTAAAACAAGGCACAGACTGCCTAAAAGAGCATCACATCGAAAGCGCCTCCTTGGAGGCGCAACTTTTATTGTGCCACCTCCTCAAAAAGAACAAGGCTTTTCTTATCGCCCATGACAACGATGAGATTGCCCAAGAGCAGGCAGCAGCGTTTCTTGAGCTTGTCAAAAAGCGCTCAAGCTCCTACCCTCTTGCCTACATCACAGGCTTTAAAGACTTTTGGAGTTTCAGCTTAAAAGTCAACGAGCATGTCCTGATCCCAAGATCCGATACCGAGATCTTGGTTGAAGAGGCCTTAAAGCTGAATCCTCCTCCCAAAACCATGCTGGATCTTGGAACGGGATCAGGGGCCATCATCTTAGCCTTAAAAAAAGAGCTGCCCTCGGCCGCGGCCTATGCTTCAGATCTGAGCGCAGAGGCCTTGGAGGTTGCCAAAGACAATGCAAAGAGACTCAACTTGTATATAACCTTTTTGCAGGGAGCATGGTTTGAGGCTTTGGACAGGAAGGCTTTAGGCGGCGATGCTTTAAGAGAGGCCAAACCCGATAAGGTGCCGGGAGGGGAGCCATGCAAACTCTCTGCTGTTAAGCAGGCAGGATCCGTGCCTTTAAAGTTTGATCTGATTGTCTCCAACCCGCCTTACATTGAAGAAAGTGATCCTCATTTAAACAAAAACGGCTTAAATTTCGAGCCCCAATCGGCTTTAACCTCAGGTGCCGATGGGTTAGATGATCTTAGGATCATCATTAAAGAGGCGCCCCGCTATTTAAACTCCGGCGGGCATTTGATGGCAGAGCATGGTTACAATCAGGGCTTGAAGGTGCGCAAGCTCTTTTTAAATGCCTCCTTTGCCGAGGTAAAAACCGTTAAAGATCTGGGTGGCAACGATCGGGTCACCTGCGGGGTGTGGATGGGGTGACGGGCTGAGCGGCTGGGACTGACAGCTGATGCCATGATGCGGCAGGGCGGGGAAGCTTCCGGTTGGCGGTTGTCTCTCGGCCTCGGACAAGAGCCTGCCGCCTTGTCCGAGGCGGTGATGCCGGGTGCTTATTTCGAAAGATGCCTTTCGTGCGCACAGGAGAGAACTAGTCTTTCAACGATTTGAAAAACGATGAAGTCGGCATGATGCTCTTTGGCCAGCTTTACCGCCTCTTCCAAAGACAAATTTATGGATCCAAAGTAGACAATTTTTAGCTCTTGTCAAAATAGTGTGAATCTTCTGATTTGAAATTAACGTGTCAGCAGGAATAGAAACGTCCCCATTTGCCCCTTCCCCTCTTAGCGAGCAACAAGCATTGTCCCTGTGCCGCCGTCAAGGGCGACTTTTCAGGCCGCAGGCCGTTAAGAAAAGTCGT
>CAZYXT010000139.1:0-5064 GCA_964651505.1 uncultured Enterobacterales bacterium | reverse complement strand
CCAAAAATGCCAATTTCTAAATTTGTGATCTTATGCGGTATTTGAAATTGCCATAGTTTAAAAAGAGCGCGGCGGCTCTTGGCAGATCAAGATATGACAAACGCATCAGGGGCCTTGGGGGTTGATTGGACTGCTTTATGCATTCAAAGGGTGCCTGTTTATGACAAGATCAAAGGAAGATCTAAAGAGATCCCGCTTTGGGCTGTTTTAAAGGCAGCCTTGGCAGGTTTTGCAAAAGACCCCCCTGTGCCATGCGCCTCAGCCTCCACAAAAGCCGGCGCATGTCAAACAGATGCCAAAGTAATAGGAAATACCGATGAGAAAAGAAGAGCTTGCCTATTGGTTGTGCTTTGCCGGCATGAAAAAGCCTGCTGCGGCGAGGAAAAATCAAATTTATGTTCAATGCTACAAGCACGATCCGCGCTTTGGCATTATCGATTTGTTTGAAGATCCCAAAGTTCCCGAGATCCTCGGATTGAACAGCACCGATATCGCTCTTTTGCAGGCTGCGCATCAAGAGCTTAATAACTGCGCCATTAAAGTAAATGAGCTGCAAAGCCTCGGATACAGCCTCATCCCCATCCACTGCGATGAGTATCCGCGGCGCCTCAAAAAGAAGCTTGGGTTTAAAAGTCCCGTCATGCTGTATGCCAAGGGCAATAAAGAGCTTTTAAAGGGCAGATGCATAGCAATTGTCGGCTCTCGCGATGCCAACGATGCTTCAATGATTTTTACTCAAAATATTGCCCAAAAAGCAGTTTCAGATGGATTTGCGGTAGTAAGCGGCTATGCCCGGGGAGTGGACAGGAAGGCATTGGATGCTGCTTTGGAGTGCGGGGGATCAAGCATCATTGTCTTGCCTCAGGGCATTGAAACTTTTAGTTGCGGTTTCAAAAAGTACTGCAAGTTTATAAACAGCGGCAGGTTGCTCGTCATCAGTGCTTTTGATTCCAAGGCGCGCTGGAATGTCGGCTATGCAATGGCGCGCAACGCGTATATTTACGGGCTGTCACAGAAGATCTACGTGGCCCAAAGCAGTCGCGGCGGCGGGACTTGGTCGGGGGCTCTTGACGGGCTTAAAAGAGGCGATGAGATTTGGATTTACTATCCGCAACCTCAAGAGAACATCGGTAATCTGCTTTTAATTGAACAGGGAGCCAAACCCGCAGATATTAACGGCAATCCTTTGGGGGGCGTTTTGGGAGCAAATCTTGACTTATTTGAGCTGCCTGAGGCTCAAGCTTTATAACTTGTTTTTTGATCTGTGTGCCGGGCTGTCTTGCCCGGCTTTAAGTCTTGCGTGATCCTCAGGGTGCCAAGGTTAGGATCACCTCTCAAGGCTGCCGCCCTTATGAATCGTAGCCTGTGCTTAAAAGCTGCAAGGCAATTTGAGGGCGGGTGTTGGCCTGAGTGAGGATGGTGGCGGTGGCCTCCTGCAAAACCTGGTTTTGGGTCATCTTGGAGACTTCCTCGGCCCAATCGGTGTCGCGAATGATGGAGCGGGACGACTGCACATTCTCGGAGACATTGGACTGATTGCGGATGGTCGCTTCCATGCGGGTTTGAATGGCGCCAAGCTCGGCGCGTTTGGTGTCCACGGCGCTGATCAGAGCATCGATGCCTGCGAGGACCAGCTGAGCGCTGCTGGAGGTCGACACGTCGATGCCGCCTTCGCCGCTGGTAAAAAGATTTTCATAATAGTAAGTGCCGCCTGCCGTGACCTCATTGGCATCGACGGTGAAGCTGCTGCCGCTGAGCTTGGCTGCGTAGGCTGCGATGGAAGATGTGGCAAAGCCCATGGACATGTCGATGGAGACCACCGAATTGGGATCGGCTCCTACCTGGAAGTAAACCACGCCTGCTTTGCCGTTGAGCAGATCTTGCCCTGCAAAGGTGGTGTCTTCGGCAATGCGGCAAATTTCGGCATTTAACTGATCAACTTCCTGCTGCAAAGCCTGGCGATCGGCAGCGGTGAAAGTGCCGTTGGCAGCTTCGATGGCAATGGTGCGGATGCGCTGGAGCATGTTGGTGATTTCCTCAAATGCTCCTTCTGCCGTCTGGGCATAAGAGATGCAGTCCTGGGCATTGCGATTGCCTTGGGCAAGGTGATCAATCTGCGAGGTTAAACGGTCTGCAATCTGCACGCCTGCAGGATCATCCTTGGCAGAATTAATGCGAAGACCGGTGGACAGGCGTTCATAAGATAAGTCCAAGTCATCGGTGATCCTGCGCAAATTGCGCTGAGCCACCAATGATTGAATGTTTGTATTTAAATATAAAGCCATATTTGTTTCTCTCCTTGGCCACCGGCCCCTGCAGCAAGGCAAATATTTGCCTTGCTGCAGTAGATATGAAAAAAGCATGCCAAATTTTCAACCAAGGATGCCTCAAAAGGAGAGATTGCGTCTCCCGTCGCAGGCAAGATCTGATGGCATCGGGCCTAAGCTTGCGCCTGCGCGGGGCAAGACGGCAATCATTGCCGCGCATAAAGCTTGCAACTTTCTAAGAGAGCATGCAAAACAATCTTAAAATTGGCGCAAAATTTCCGGCATTTGTCGGATCATTGGCAGCAAAAAGGCCCCGAGGGGCCTTTTTGCATAGAGGAAACAAACTCGTTTAAGCAATCTTTTCCAAGATGGCCTGCAAGGCCGTTTCCAGCGGCAGGTTTTCCTTTATGCCCGTGCGGCGGTTTTTGTACTCGATTGTGCCTTGGGAGAGGGTCTTGTCGCCCACCGTGATCATGTGGGGAATGCCGATGAGTTCCATGTCTGCAAACATGACCCCGGGGCGCTCGTCGCGATCGTCAAACAGCACTTCGATGCCGCGCTCGGAGAGCTCCTTGTAGAGCTTTTCGCATATCTCTTTGACCTGAGGGTTGCGGTTTAACTTGAGGCCGATGATGGCAGCTTTGAAGGGGGCCATGGGATCGGGCCAGACGATGCCGTGCTCGTCGTGATTTTGCTCGATGGCCGCGGCAATGACGCGGGTGACGCCGATGCCGTAGCAGCCCATGATCAGGGGCACATCGTTGCCTTGGGCGTCGGTGACGGTGCAGCCCATGGCCTCTGAGTACTTGGTGCCGAGCATGAATACCTGCCCAACCTCAATGCCTTTGCGAAGATGCAGCGTGCCCTTGCCGTCGGGGCTCAAATCCCCCTCTTGCACATTGCGCAGATCGTGCACTTCGTAAGAGGGTACGTCCTTATCCCAGTTGACCGATGCCAGGTGGTAACCGTCGCGGTTGGCCCCGCAGGCAAAGTTGCCCATCAAGGCTGCATCGCGGTCAACCAAGATCCTGCCCTTAAAACCTACGGGACCAAGCGATCCCGTGTTGGCGCCGACAGCTTGGGCAATCTCCTCGGGGGTTGCAAACACCAGAGGATTGGAGAGGCCTTGGATCTTGGAGGCCTTAACCTCGTTGAGCTCCTGATTGCCCTTAAGGCAGATCATGACAAGTTCGTAATGCCCATCTTCGTCAGGCTCGGAGCGCACGATGAGGCTCTTTAACACCATATTGCTGTCAATGCCCAAAGCGGCGGCGGCTTCATCGACGGTGTGGCAGCCCGGGGTCGGGGCAGGGGTGCAGTCGCCCAGAGGTTGGGGACGCTTGCCCTGCGGGGGCAGGCATTCTGCCATCTCGATGTTGGCTGCGTAATCTGAGCCGTCCGAGAAGACGATGGTGTCCTCGCCTGCGTCTGCGAGCACCTGAAATTCATGTGAGCTGCTGCCGCCGATGGAGCCGTTGTCGGCCCTGACCGGGCGGAAGTTCAGCCCCAGCCTCGTAAAGATGCGCGAGTAGGCATCGTACATGTCATCGTAAGTTTGCTGCAGCGACTCTTGGGTCAAGTGGAAGGAGTAGCCATCCTTCATCAAAAATTCGCGGCCGCGCATCACGCCAAAGCGCGGGCGCATCTCGTCGCGAAACTTAAGCTGGATTTGATAAAGATTTAAAGGCAGCTGCTTTACCGACTTGATCTCGCGCTTGGCCAAAGCGGTGATGACCTCTTCGTGGGTGGGGCCCAGCACAAATTCGTTTTCCTTGCGGTCTTTGAGGCGGCACAGCTCGGGGCCGTACTTTTCGTAGCGCCCCGATTCGCGCCACAGATCGGCAGGCTGAACATAGGGCATGGAAAGCTCGACGGCGCCCTTGTTGTTCATCTCTTCGCGGATGATCTGCTCAACCTTATGCAGAACTCTCAATCCCGTGGGCAGCCAGGTGTAGATGCCCGAGGCTGCTTGACGGATCAGGCCTGCTCTGAGCATCAGGCGGTGGCTGTCGACCACGGCCTCGGCAGGGGTTTCTTTTAAAGTAGATAGAAGATAGTGACTGGTGCGCATTTAAACATCCTATAGCTGCACGCGGGACACGGCCCCGGTATTGGTCTTAAAGCGGCGTATATTATATGCCCGTCTTTTGCAAAAATGGGATTTTGTCAGTCCTCGGACAATCTTCTAAGACAAGATAAAAAAGAAAGATTGCAGGCAATAAAGATGGCATTGGGGATGAGACTTATGAGCATCTTAGGGAGTTTTGGTCAAAGCAGGCTTTACTGGCCATAAATATCAAAAGTCTTTGAGCCTGCGATGATTGACGGGGGCGTTCTTACAGCCTTTATATACAGTCTTTCTATCTTGCCTTATGCAGGGGGAATTGCTGCACAAGATAATCGTGCCCCGATGCTCTGCCCCGGGCTCATATGCATCAGACGTATCAGATGTAGAAGTTTGAGAACCAAACGGCCAAAACGGCGCAGGCTGCCACGGCCAAGATTTTGGCGGATCTGAAACTTAACAGGCGCAAGATCCCAAGCACCAGATTGCCCGCAATATGCAGGACAAAGCCCAAGAGCCCAAACAGGAGCATGGCGGCGGCAAGCCCGAGCCTGTACATGAGAGGGGCGGCCGCAACTTGCAGGCCTGATGCGGATCTGTCATTCATGGCAAAACCTCATGAAAAATAATCAACTGCGAGGCGACATTATAGCAAAATGAGGCGTCCTGCCAAGATTTGCAGGGCTTACGCACCAAAAAGTTTTAAAAATTAAAGAAAGTCAAGCATTTTGC
>CAZYXT010000138.1:0-5066 GCA_964651505.1 uncultured Enterobacterales bacterium | reverse complement strand
GACGCTGATGAAGAGGTGTCCGGCATGTTTCACATCATTTCTGACAAGACCCAATAAATCCTGCGCACATGCTGGGCGGGCGCTCAGCCGGGCAAACCCTAAAAAATGTGATCTAGATCACATTTTGCTTGGGCGTAACTTATTGATCTTGCTTAAGATTTTGCAAAAACGCGCCTCCTGTGCCCGGTTTGACGGCTCAAGAGCTTTTAAAGCGGGCACAATAGCTCCCGTGCCCCGGGGCTGTCAAACAAAGAGAAGCGTCAATGGTTAAACTGCGCTCCCGGGCAAAAAATATGAGGTTTTAGAGATGCATGCTTTTTCAAACGCCATGTCCATTCCTTTTTGTTTTGATGATCGCATCTATGATTGCCATCCTTGTTTTTATTGCGCACGCTTTGCCCTGCGCCAAAGAGAAAATGACCTGTGCCAAAAGTCTTGGCCATCCTCTCATAAAATGAGGATCTGTAATTTTTGGACAGATGATCGCTCTTGCCCCCATGCTTTTAATGGCGGCCTTTGTCGCTGCGCAGAGGGTGAGGGGCAAAGCTTAAAAGAGGGCTGCATTGAAAGCGTCAGCCCAAGTTTTAATGAAAGTGACCCCAAGGCTTATGCAGGAGAGGGGTTGGGATTTGTCATCGACTTGAGCTTCAGATATTGCGACGCCTGATGGCCGCGTCATGATGGGGCGCAAAGGGCAATGAGGGCAGGGATTGCGGGGACGATTTTTGCAGGGCGCCCCTGCAAACGTGCTATCATGAGCTTCACGTTAATTTTAAAAGCGGGAGCGCACTTTGCAGCAGCAGACCTACGATGGCAAGGCCAAGCCTGATTATTTAAAACATCCTATAGTCCTTAGCAACACCCAAGATCAAAAAGCCACCAGTTTTTTGCGAGGCTACAGGCAGTTTTGGCCATTTTTGCGCCCCTATTTGCCCCTGGCGTCTTTGGGCATTTTTCTGTCCATTCCCGTCGGCGCCCTCGATGCCGTGGTGGCTTACTTTTTAAAGCCTTTCATGGATGATGTGATGATTGCGCAGGAGCAATCCTTTGCTCAATATGTGCCTGTTTTCATCATTGCCTTTACCGTGGTGCAGGGACTGCTCATCTATCTTGCCGCCCTGGTCAACGGCTATGTGGGAGGCAAACTTAATTTTTCCATCCGCACGGCTTTGTACGACAAGCTTCTGTCCTTTGACTCGCGCTTTTATGATGTCAATAACTCAGGATCGGTTATATTCAGGTTTTTCAACGATGCCGAGTCGGCCTCCTCAGGCCTCATCTCCAACATCAGATTGTTTTTGACCAAGTTTTTCTCCTCGGTCTCATTGGTGTGCGTGCTCTTGTACAACTCCTGGCAATTGACGGTGCTGGCCTTGGGCGTCCTGGTCATCTTGGTGGTGCCCTTGAAGATTGTCAGAAAGAGGATCAAGCAGATCATCACCCGCAGCGTGTCAGGCAGCACGGTGATCATTACCCTGTACAACGAGACCACCGTCGGCAACCGCGTCATCAAGGTCTTTAATTTAAAAGAAAGGATGAGGCAGGTTTTCAGCGACAAGGCCGACTATCTGTTCAGGATAGGCTTCAAACTGACCCGCGACACCGAATGGCTCTCTCCTGTCATGCACCTGGTCTCGGCCATCGGCGTGGCAGGCGTGCTTTATTACGGCGTGCATCTTATCTTGACCGGGGTCATCACCTCGGGCGCCTTCGTAAGCTTTCTTGCAGCCTTCATCATGCTCTACACCCCTTTAAAGAGCATCGGCAACAATTACATAAAGGTGCAGCAGGCCCTCTTGGCTCTTGACCGCATCTACGAGCTTTTGGAGTCGCGCACCTTTGAGGACGGCTTAAACGAGGGCGATAAGATCTTGACCGGCATCAAGAAGAGCATCGAGTTTAAGGACGTGCACTTTTCTTACACCGACGACAGAGAGATCTTAAAGGGCGTTTCCTTTAAGGTGCCTGCGGGCAAGAAGATTGCGCTGGTGGGCAACTCAGGCGGCGGCAAGACCACGGTGTGCTCCTTGATCCCAAGGCTCTATGAGGCAGACCGCGGGCAGATCTTGATTGACGGCATCGACATCACCGGCGTCACCTTGGAGTCTTTGCGATCGCAAATTGCCATGGTCTTTCAAGACTCGTTCTTGTTCCAAGATACCATCAGGAACAATATCATCTGCGCCAAGCCGGATGCGACCGAAGAGGAAATTCAAACGGCAATCAAGAGCGCATATTTGGACGAATTTATCTCCTCGCTGCCTGACGGTCTTGACACCATGCTCGGCGAGCGCGGCGTCACCTTGTCGGGCGGTCAAAAGCAGCGCATGGCCATTGCCAGGGCCATCATCAAAAATGCCCCTCTGGTGATCCTCGATGAGGCCACTTCGGCTTTGGACAACAAATCAGAAAAAGTGGTGCAAAAGGCTTTGGACTCTTTGATGAAGGGGCGCACCACCATCGTGATTGCCCACCGGCTGTCTACCATTCGCGACTCCGATCTCATCTTGGTGGTCAATGACGGCCTGATTGTCGAGCGCGGCACCCACGAAGAGCTGTTAAAGCAGCAGGGGGCTTACGCAGCCTTGTATCTGTCCCAATTTAAGGCCCAAGAGGATCTCAAAGATGACGGGGCTTTGTTGGAAGAGGCCGCGGCTTCCAAGAAAGAGCAGGGCGAAGGCATCGATCTTAAAGCCCCCGATGCCGTAAAGCAGGCTTGAGGCGGTTAAGAACTCTTTTGAGGAAGCCTGGCCTTGGCACGGCTTCAGTCTGTTTGTGTCTTTTGCCCCTGCAATGATGCAAGGCACTGCTTTAGGCTGCGCAAAAGCCTTTGATCGGATTCAAAAAAGTGATTGCCCTCATCGACCCTTGTCAAAGTCTCGATGCCAAGCTGCCCGTAAAAGGAGGCAAGCTCCTCCATCCTATCCTGTCCCGTTTTTAAAAGCGGATGGCGCGTTTTCTTCTCCTTGCCCCCGATGCTTAGGATGATGCAACGAGGCTTTTTGACAAAGCCCGTGCTCTTGGCAAAATCGACGAACCGGCCGTACCAAAAAGAAGCCGACACGGCGCAGGCACAGTCAAAAAGGGCGCTTTGGTGCAGGGCATAAAGGGCAAACAAGCCTGCAAGAGAATAGCCTGCAATAATCAAGGGGGCACGATTTTCCAAGCTTAAGACGCCTAAAGTTTCAGGCATGATCTCATTTTCTATGCGCTTTAAAAATTGCGCCCCTCCGCCGCCAAAGCCTGCCTCGCCTTTGAAAAGAGGCTCTTGCGGGCAGGGGCTCAGGTCGTCGTTCCAATCAAAACCTGACAGCAAGACGAGGTTGACGGCGCCAAGCGGGCCTTTTGCATGCTCTTTTGCCAAAAACTCTTGGGTTCTTGCCTCATGGCACAGCACCAAGGCCGTCGGAGCCTGCTTTGAGGCTTTTAAAACCCGGGCCGTCACGATGCGGTCGCGGTGCTTGAAATTTAAGATTGGAACTTGGCTCATGTCAGTCAGTGCTCTTAAAATCAGGCGGCAATAAAGATGACGGATCTCTTTGTTGTCTGCGATGCCTTCTTTGCTTTGTGAAGACTGTAAGGTCAGGCTTGAGGCACGGTGCCATGATACTCCAAATCTCCCGTCACATCCTTTAGCGGCATCCTCGGCAATGGAGGTCTGCGGCGGCGGCTTTAAAAGCTTGGGCCGGAGCCTTCTTTTTAAAAGCGCCCATTGCCAAGAGTGCCCCCTGGCTTTATAAGTTCAATCCTTTTGAGCTTGATTTTGAACTGTGGCGGGGCACGGTTAAATGCTCTACAATCAAAAGCGGCCCTATCTTTGGGCCTGCCTTTTTTATTCAGACACACTGCGGGGAGTTTTTAGCATGAAGGCACAAGTTGTCAGCGCAGGCAAGGTCAAGTTAAGCAATGATTTGCCCTTGGCCGTTATCGGCGGCTTAAATGTTTTGGAAGATTATGATCTGGCTGCCAGAGTATGCGAGCACTTTTTAAAGGTCACAGACGAGCTTAAGATGCCGTACGTCTTTAAGGCAAGCTTTGACAAAGCCAATCGCTCATCCTTGTTCTCCTACCGCGGGGTCGGATTGGAAAAGGGCATGCAGATCTTTGATAAGCTCAAAGAGAACTTTGATGACGTGCCCATCATCACCGATGTGCACGAGCCTTATCAGTGCGATTTGGTCGCACCTCACGTCGATATCTTGCAGCTGCCTGCCTTTTTGGCCAGGCAAACCGACTTGGTCACCGCCCTTGCTAAAACGGGCAAGCCCGTCAATGTCAAAAAGCCCCAATTCATGGCCCCTGCCCAAATGAAAAACGTTATGGTGAAATTTCATGAAGCAGGCAACGATCAAATTTTGTGTTGCGAAAGAGGCGCGCAATTTGGTTACGACAATTTGGTGGTGGATATGCTCGGCTTTGGGGTGATGAAGAAGGTTACGAACAATGCCCCCATCATCTTTGATGCCACCCACTCTTTGCAATGCCGAAAGCAAAATGCCCAAGCCTCAGGCGGCAGACGCTCGCAGGTGCTCGACCTGTCCAAGGCAGGAGTGTCCTTAAAGATTGCAGGGCTCTTTATTGAAACCCATCCCAATCCTGATGAGGCCAAATGCGACGGCCCTTCGGCTCTGCCTTTAAGATTGCTCAAACCTTTCTTGCAGCAGATAAAAGAGCTTGACGACCTCATCAAAAGCCAGGGTGAACTTGAGATAAGCTGATCTTTGCAAATGCCGCCGGGGCCCAAGATAAAACCGGGCCGGGCCGTCCTCCCAAGCTTGCTTAAGCCCCGTAAGATGGTTCAAGCAGCTTTTCTTACGCAAAAAGAAACCTGACGCAAAAAGAAATGGGGCTCAAAGTCCAAGGCCGCAATTTTTGGGTCTTGTAAGAAATGATGTGAAACATGATAGACACCTCTTCATCAGCGTCTGATTGTCTTACGGGAACTGCCCAGGAGATCATGCAGACCTGCGGCTCTCGTTGTCATTTGCTTGCCTCTTCCCCTTCTTAAAGGGATTGTATTGCCCTCTGTGCCTTGTGCCGTCAAGGGTCAAGATGAACGACTTTTC
>CAZYXT010000137.1:3255-5128 GCA_964651505.1 uncultured Enterobacterales bacterium | reverse complement strand
GCTCAAATTGTTAGTTAGCGGCACATTCAAATCTTCCGCCGCAGACCAAAATCCATGCTCATGATTTAGCAGGTAAATGACCGATCTTATCCAAGAGCCGGCCGGGGCTTGCGGGCATGAGTAATAAAAATGACCGTTCTTTTGACTAACCTTAAGCCCCATGGCATGAGAGACGGCTTTTTTGCAGGTTTTAAACAATCTGTTCAAAATCCATTTGAAGCGGCCGGTTTTCTCTTTGAAATAGCGCTCGGGACTATTAAAGGCATCAGGCTCCAACAGGCGGTCGACGCGATACATGGCCTCGATGAAATATCTTATTTCGAGCATGGCCTTGTCGATTTCATCAAGCTTAAGACCTGCCTTTTGGGCCTGCTCATCCAGACTGTTCAAAGCCTTGGGAAAGTTCTTTTGCGTCAGGTTTAAATAGAAACCGTTCAAGCCCATGCCGTCCAAGGCATTGATGATGTTGCGGTTGGCATGCTGCAGGCAGAAGGCGAGGCGCAGTTCAAAGCGGCCTTGCTCCCCAATCTTGCCGGCAGCAGTTTGATAACCGCCAAAGCAATCGCATACTATGTACTTTACCGCCAGCTTTTCAGACAGCTCCCAGCCTTCGAACATATCGGTCTTGCCGCTTAAGATGCGCAGAATATTCTCATGACTGCGATCATTGCAGGCAATATAGACGGTGCCCTGATAGGGCTCGTTGGGGCCTGAGGAGATCACAAAGCAATAATTTACCTCATTGGGACATTCGGCTATCCTGATCGGGGTCTCGTCAAGCTGCACGATCCTGCATGAGGTCAGGATGTTCCATAAGATCTGTTTTGCCCCGCCTTTGAAAAACATGCGTCCGCTTTTATTTATGCAGATGATGTCCGACTGGCGCGTAAAGACCTTATCAAGGGGAGACATCAAATTATTTTCAAGCTTTATCGAGGTGGATTTGGAGCTCTTGCCTGTGCTGAAAAATTCAAGCAGCAGAGCGGTTTCGGCCTGACTCTTGGCACATCCGGCAAACATCGGCCGCGCGCCGTACAGCACGGGGGCGGCACTCTCCCTGAAGAGATAAGGATCATACACGGCAGCGCCGTCAGCCATAATCAAAAGAGATTGCAGTTCTTTGCAATAGCCGTATTGCCGGGCAAGCCTATCCAAAGCCTCTTTTTGCTTTGCGTCCATGGGAAATGAGCTTGGCCTCACCGTTTGACCGGTAAACTGCCCTGCCGTTTCCGCGGGGTTTTTGCTGTTAAGCTCGGCCACATGCTCCAGATTAGAATCGACCAGCGACACGGACGAAGTGGTTGCCGGGTGCAGTTCATAGCTTTGACCGCATTTGTTGCATGCGGCGGTGGCTGCTATGCTTTTAATCTGCGCCGATAAAAGCATGCCCTGTCCTGTCAGCGATACTATGCGCATCTGCGGGGCCTTGATATTAATGCTGTCGCGAGCCTTGCAAAGCATGCAGTCGCAAACAGCGCTTGTATTGGCTGTTACGGCATAGCCGCCTTTCAATAACTCCCGTATAGAGTCCCTGCCGCGCAGTCGATTGGACTTCGAGTCTTTATTTTTCCTGTCATCTGCTCCATCGTCTTCTTTTGCAGCATCATCATCGTCGTCTTCTTTTGCAGCAGCAGCATCATCGTCTTCTTCAATAGAGCGCCCGGGCTCTTTGGGAGTTGAGCGCGGCTTTTCTTTGTCAAGCCCCGATAAAGCCTCGTCTGCGCTCATGTCTTCGGCGCCGTTGTTTGGATTATCGGTCGCAGGATCGGCTCCGCTGTCGCTATTGTCGCTATTGTCGCTATTGTCGCTATTGTCGCTATTGTCGCTATTGTCAGAGATGTCAGAGATGTCAGAGATGTCAGAGATGTCAGAG
>CAZYXT010000137.1:0-3155 GCA_964651505.1 uncultured Enterobacterales bacterium | reverse complement strand
TGTCAGAGATGTCAGAGATGTCAGAGATGTCAGAGATGTCAGAGGGCTGCAGATCATCATCTTGGGCGCAGTCTTTGCTCTCTTGAGCTTCTTGCTCGGCTTTTTCCTTTTTCTCGGTGAGGCTTGTTAATCGCTCATTTCCTGTTTTAATGCACCCGTTGTACTTTTCGCCCTGATCGGCATGGTTTTTGGCTTTTTCCAGGTGCTCGTTGCTCTTTTGGATATGCTCTTCGCACTGCTCCCAATGTCTGTCTGCAAGCCGCTCGTTGCGCAGGATGTTATTTTTGCACTTCTCAATCTGCTCATCGAGGGTGGGCTTGTGTTTGCTCTTGTCTTCAGGTTTGGGAGCAGGCGAAGACGGAGCATCGGCGGCCTCCCTTGCATCATCCTCTTCGCCTTGGGAGTTTGACAAGTCTTTGACTTTGTTCATGCGATTGCGCTTCTCGCTTAAGGTGGAGGCAAAGCTCAGCTTTTTAAGATACCGCAGCTTATTGGAATTGCCCGCCAGGGTTTGGCATACTCTTTGAAACCACAGGCAGACGGCATCTTCATCATTGGGATCGGGCAGCTCTGTTGGGGAGAGCAGGGGTGTATCGTGCAAACGCTGTTTGTCAAGCCACTTGATGCAGACGGAGGCCGTCTGCATCAGCGAGGTTTGGGCATTGCGCTCTTCAACCCGGGAGGCCAGGGCGCTTTTGATGTTTTTGGCGGCGGCATTTCGTGCTTTTTCAAGCTCTTCTTGGAGATGTTTTATTTTGATGGCGGCTGCTTTGAGTTTATTCTCGCTGATGCTCGCCTGCTCTTTGCAAGCGGTGCAGGTTTTAACCAGCATGGATATATGCCCTGCCGTATTTTCAGGGGGCATTTGGCTGATGGCCGCCAGAATTTCATCTTGCGACATCTGCTGCCAATTAAAAACCTGCGACCTCATGACTGTTTTTCTCCTCAGAGGTCAATGTTTCTTCTTTGGCCGTAACGGTCAAAGGTTGCACGGTATTCGTCGCGGCTGTAGTAGCGGCCTTCAATGACGCGACCCAAATAATGACGCTCTTCTTTGCGCTTGCCGTCGGCTGTTTTATAAAACCTGCTTGTCACCACATATAAATTTCCGCTGACCACCAGAGGTCTGGCCCCCTCAATTTCAAAGGGAAAGTTTTCAATATCTTGAGGCTGCGGCATGAGAGTGCCGTCTCTGCGCTTGCCGCGGGAAGGGTTTTTCTTGCCGGGTTTCACAGGTTGAGGCGTCTCTATATCGTTTATCTTTCTGCCTGTTCGATGAAAAAGCCTGTGATATTCATCCATGGGGTAATATGTGCCATCAATGATGCGGCCCAAAATAATTTCGCGCCTGATCTTCTTGCCATCGATGATGAGGTTTTTGCGCACTACCACATACAAGATATTGCCGTTCTTGCGGGTGATGCGGGCATCAGGGTTATCAAAAGGAAATCCCGCTATGTCTGACGGGAGAGGAAGCGGGTTTGAGCTGTTCATGGTTTAAAATGCCTCTATACGATCTTGTGGGTAGTTATACAACATTTAAAAGAACTTTTCAAAGCTTTTTTAACAATTATTTAAATTTTTTTTAGAAAAAATCCGGCAGCCGGATCCAAAAAGATTGGAGAGGTTGAGTTGGGGGAGAAGACTTGAAACTCAAAAACGAGACCAAAAGGAAGACAGGGGCAGAGAATAAAAAACTCTCTGCCCGCGATGACATTAAACCTAATCCTCTTCGCTTATGCTCAGCTCCTTTTGATGGGCCTGCACAAAAGCATTGTTAAATCCTCCCTCCACCGAGCCGTCTATCACCAGCCTGCGCAATTGGCCGCGGGTTAGTTTGACAAAATCGGCATCATTGTCAAAAAACAGCGAAATGGGAGAGCTTGAAAACAGATATCTGATTATCTGCTCATAACCCCAGTCATCGATGTGCAAAATGGATAGCCTGCGCCGACGCTTGTTAAGCGTCACCACCCAGATCTCGCGAGGTTTTTCCAAATTAAATTCAAAACCAAATTCGCCTGATGCAACTTTGTTAAAAAGACCATGAATGCCGACATTTCCCGGAACGGGATGTTTGATAAGGTAAATATCTCCGCTTACAAAAAGCGCGCTGCTGCAACTCATATTATGCACTCCTCTTTAAGCACCCTGATGACGTCCGATAATGACTCTTGCGCCATGCAAATCTCCAAACTTCCGGCCTTGAGCGTGAGCATGCGGCCGTCGCTGCAAGAAGACTTGCTCTTGGGCAGGGCCGGAGCTTTTGGAGCCGCCATCAGATTGGGTTTGAACTCATCGTGTGTTGAAGACAATTTTTGCATGTCATATTTCCAATTTGGATCGCGCAGCTTAAGAAAACGAAATGCCATGCGGATCCTTGTAACTACTGACTCACATACGGTCGAGACATTCATGCAGTCAGTAAAATTGGGAAGTTTATGGAACTGCTCAAAATGGTTGCAAATGTACACGAGAATATTCTTGACCCTGTCGGAAAGCGGTCTGACGCCGTAAACTGCATAAAAGGCTATTGCGCCGGCATGCGCATGGTAACTGCTTACGTCAGGCAGTGCACGCCTCACTGCTGCCATCGACACAACCTTCTTTGATTGATAGAGCCTTTCCATAGCCTCAAAGCATTGTGCGACCGCTTTTACGGCATCAGGCTGCAGATCATGTAGTTCTTCGGTCAGATCTGCTGCCTGCGCAGGCAGCTGTTTGACCTCAGGGGGCTCGATCTCTTGAGTTTGTGCGCTCTCCAAATCATCGACGGGACAGTCCACAATCATGACCGCATCATCAAGTGCGTCATCGGGCAAGAGGCTGTCTGCAATAAGCTCTTTGTCATCCTTGCCAAGATTATTTAGATCATTGAGGGCAAGCTTTGCGTCGCGCTCTTTAAGATACATGGGACCGCCCGCTCCTGTTGCCCACCGATAGACGGTCCTTTCGCTGACGCCTGAGATGCGGGCAATCTGGCTTACCGGCAAAGTAGATTTATCCAATAACTTGGCTGCGATTTTAAACTTGGGAGACGTGCTGTATTCAAGGTTTAACACTCCCATCTTCACCTCCTGTGTAGCAGCTGAACGATGGGTCCATTTTCCTTAAATAAGGTTGAGTTGAGTAGGGTGAAAGCACTTACCAGTTAC
>CAZYXT010000136.1:0-5187 GCA_964651505.1 uncultured Enterobacterales bacterium | reverse complement strand
AAATCAATAAAACATGAAGACAGCCATCTGTTTGTTATTCAGGGCTTTTTATGGGTTTGGCGGGGTTTTCAGGCCGGTAAAATGAGAGATTTTGGATATTTAGATGTGTGATATATAACAAATCTTCCGACATTTAAATTAGTATTTTTAATCTGTGACGCCTGAATTTTTAAAGTTCTCATTTAAAGCTCCAAAAACGACACCGCAGGGCAGGATCATTGGCGCGCTTTGCCCGGGCCTTTATAAGCTCTTTGAGAGTTTGATGAAAATTTGATTTTGGGCGGTACACAGTTCTCTTTGACTGCGCTAAGGCAAAACTGCGGTGAAAACACTTGAGCCACCGCCGCAGAGAGAAAACATGTAAAGTTTACCGGACTCTTGCGTGAAGTTGCGTCCTCGACCTTTGTCGATGGTTATCATGATTGTGATCTTAACGCGACATCAGCCAAAGCCGTTTGGTGCCCTTATGATGATGAGATCTGCTGTCAATGCCTGATAGGGCGATAAAATCAACATAGGTTTTTAAAGAGATTCAACCTCAAAGGATAGGGATTTGATTGTGATTTCTAATCGCGTAAGCGCGGTTTAATATTTTGTTGCAAAAAGTTCTCAACTGTCATATTCTTAGCACGGGTTAGATCGGGCTAACTTAAGTTAAACCAAGATAACGTTAGTTATTTGAAACTAATTGCATTTTGCCTGTGCCCGATTGCGTTTATGCATACCGTAAAGTGATTTTTTATGAAAACTTTAGATCAAGTCCAAACCGGCCAATCCACGTCCGTCAAAGTGGTTCACGGCCAAAACACCTCCTTGCGCCGTCGTCTTTTGGATATGGGGCTGACCCGCGGCACCGCCGTCAGCGTCACCCGCGTTGCTCCCCTTGGAGATCCCATGGAGCTTAATGTGCGCGGCTATTCTTTAACCATCAGAAAAGATGATGCAAAGTTTATTGAGGTGCTCTAAATGACCGGCAAGACCATAGCTTTATTAGGCAATCAAAATTCAGGCAAGACTACTTTATTCAATGCCCTCACAGGTGCCAATCAATACGTGGGCAACTGGCCGGGCGTCACCGTCGACCGCGTGGTGGGCAAGGTGCGCAATCGCGACTGGTCCATGGTTGACCTGCCAGGCTTATATGCGCTCTCGCCGTATTCTGCCGAAGAGATTGTCAGCCGCAATTATCTTTTAGACGGCAAGTATGACGTGATTGTCAATGTGATCGATGCCACTCACCTTGAGCGCAGCCTGTCTTTGACCTTGGAGCTGACCTCCTTTGAACGTCCCATGGTGGTGGCCCTCAATATGATGGATCTGGCCGCCGAGCAAGGCATACAGATCAATGCAGGCGCCTTGGAGCAAGAGTTGGGCTGCAAGGTAGTTCCCATCATCGCATCATCAGGGCGCGGCATCGACGAATTGTGCGAGGCTGTCGAGCACGCCCAAAACGCCGCAGCTCCCAAGATTTTCCCCAAGGTGCTGGACACTGCCGTCAACAACATTGCCTCTTTGTTGGACGGGGTTTCTAACAAGGCCTTTGTGGCCGCTTCTTTGTTGCAGCGCGACCGCGTTTACGAGCAGCAATACAACGGCGAAGCCCTTAAAATCGAGCTTGTCAAAGAGCGCAGCAATGTAGAGCGCGAGCTTGACGATGACGTGGAAAGCGCCATTGCCAAAGCCCGCTACGATTATGTCGACGGGATCATCAAAGCTGCGGTGCAAAAACCCAAGAGCACAGGCAAGAAGTCTATTTCTTCGCGCATTGACGACATTGTCACCAATACGTATCTTGCCATCCCCATTTTCCTTGCCGTAGTCTACGTGGTTTACTATCTGGCCGTCAGCACCGTGGGCACGGCTGCCACCGATTATGCCAACGACGTGGTCTTCGGTGAGTGGGCCACCAATGCCGCAGAAGGCGTGTTGAGCGGAGCCGATGCCCCCGAATGGCTGTCAGGTCTGGTCATTGACGGCATCATCGGCGGCGTGGGCGCTGTCTTGGGCTTTGTCCCGCAGATGATCGTGTTCTTTATCCTCTTAGCCTTCTTGGAGCAATGCGGCTACATGACCCGCGTGGCTTTTGTGCTTGACAGGATCTTCCGTCACTTCGGTCTGTCAGGCCGCTGCTTCATCCCCATGGTTGTAGCCTCAGGCTGCGGCGTGCCCGCCCTGATGACGGCCAAGAGCATCGACAACATCAATGAAAGACGCATCACTTTGGTGACCACCACCTTTGTGCCTTGCTCGGCCAAGCTGCCCATTTTGGCCATGATTGCCGCAGCCTTCTTCCCCGAGTCGACCTTTGTGGCCCCTGCCGTCTATCTTCTGGCCATCATCTCCATCTTTGTGACCGCCTTCATCTTAAAGAAACAGGCCGCTTTCAAGGAAGATGTATCGCCCTTCGTGCTGGAGCTGCCCGATTATCACATGCCCAAGCTCTCGGGCGTGCTGCACTCGACCTACATGCGCTGCCGCGCCTTTGTCATCAAGGCAGGCACCATCATCTTCACTACCGTGGTTGCCGTCTGGTTCTTGTCAAGCTTCGGCTTTGGCGAAGATGGTTTTGGCATGGTTGAGGTGGGCGATTCGATTCTGGCCGTCATCGGCTCGGCCATCGCCTTCATCTTCATTCCTCTGGGTTTTGCCTCTTGGCAGTGCGCCGTGGCTATCTTCACCGGCCTTTTGGCCAAGGAGAATGTAGTGGGCACTTTGGCCGTGCTGCTTGGCTTGGGCGAAGTTGCCGAAGACGATGCCACCTTGGGCATGGCTTTGCACGGGGAGTTTTCAACCTCGGCTGCCGCTTTGTCTTTCCTGGCCTTCAATCTGTTCTCCACCCCCTGCATTGCCGCTTTGGGTGCGATGAAAAGACAGCTGGCCTCAGGCAGGCTGTTTAGCTTTGCCGTCGTCTACATGCTGTGCTGGGCTTATGCCATGGCTCTCATCATCTATCAGCTGGGCGGCCTGGTAACGGGCACCGTAGCTTTCGGCCCGGGCACCATCTTTGCCCTGGCAGTGCTGGCCGTGATTGTTTACTTGGCAGTGCGTCCGGAGAAGGCCCGCGCTTCCTTGAAGATCCAATCGCAAAGCGTATAAGCTTTTGCTTGTTAAGAAAAAAGCCTTCATGCGGAGGCTTTTTTCATGGGCGCAATTTTGGTTTAATAGGATTGGTGTAAACAAATAAGGTTGCAGACATCTATGGACGAGTTAGAGCGCAATATCGAAAAATCCCTCAAAACCTTTGAGCAGACGGCAAAAAGCACCTTCTCAGGCGGAGGGCAGGAGCAAGCAGGCGGCGCAAGAACGGGCAATTCCAACGCCATCGTATCTGTGATCATCACCATTTTCTTTGGCCCCCTTGGCGCCTTCTTTTGCTTTTGGATCTTTGCCAAGTTCGGGTTTCTTACCAGTTTTATTTATTCTTTGATCTTTGTGATCGCCCTGACTTTTTGCTCGTTTTTATGCCTGTTCCTGATAGGCTACCTGCTGGTGCCTCTTTGTTACATCTACATGATCTACAGGGTCTATCAGGCCGTCGCGGCCGCCCCTTACCCCTGATCTTCAATGCAAAAGCCCCCGCAGAGGGGGTCTCAGAGAGCCAAAGATACACGCAAAATCAAGGATTGTCGTTGCTGTCATGCAAAGTAGGGAGGTTGGCGCTTTCGGGGATGACAAGCTCTTTGCCTTCTGATTGGAGTTTTTGACGGTACTCGCGGGCAAGCATCTGAGTTACGTTTTGGTAATGCTGCGAGTTGGGATCGATGCTGCCCATCAGGATCTCTTCTGCTGCCTTGCTGCCCAGGCGCGCTCCCGCCTGCAACATATACGCTCCCATTTTCATGGTTTGGCTTTTCATCAAAAAGACGCGTCCTGCGGTGGTATAGCCCATGGCCTGTCCTTGGGAGTTGATGACCCTTTGCAGCCAGTAGGCCCCGTCGGTCAGGTTGCCTTGCAGATAAAAATCGCGGGCAATCAGCGCGGAGATGACGGGATCGTTGATGAGTTTGCCCAAAAAGCTGCGATCAGTCTGCATGACCTTTTGGGCGCACTTTTCAAAGCTGCGGTTGACGCCGTATTGCTGATATAAAAGGTAGTGCTCGGACTCGGGGCGGGAGGTTGAAATATAGCGCTCGACAAGGCTGTCCAACACGCTTAGATCGCCTTGCGTGCACAGATTGGCATCATCGACAAATTGCCGCTCCAAAGATCCCGGGGCATAGACGAATTCTTCAAAATGCCTTGAGGTGTCGATAAGCTCAAGGTTCTCTTCATCCTCAAGCGAGCAGGATGTGCACACCAAACCGCATGCGCATAAGGCAGCGCACGCAAGAGAGATTTTAAAAGCTTTCATCCTGCGTCCTTTTTGCCTTGAGTCTATAGATCGCCTGTTGCAGCCTCTTGAGGCAGGGCATCAGGTTCATCAAAGGTCAAAGGCTCATCAGAAAGAGCGCTCGCGGGGGTCTCATTGCCATTTTGTGCCCCGTAAGGCTCGGTCGGATCGTCTCCCATCGAGAGCTTGCTGAAATTGTTGATGCCGCTGTCAAACATCAAGGGCTTGTCAAAATCGCCCGTCAGGTCAATTAAGGTGGAGCCGCTGAACAGCACGATGAGATTTTTGATCTGAGGATCGCCCCAGCCTTCGCGCAAATAATGGACATAGTACCAGCGGCTGCTGTCAAAAGGATCGATGAGCATGGGGGTGCCTAAAATAAAGCGCACCTGCTCGGCGCTCATGCCGTAGCGCAATTGATCCACAGCCTCCTGCTCGACAAAGTTGCCTTGAACTAAATCGGCCCGGTAGGCACAGCCTGAGATGGTCAGGGCGCACAGGCCCGCTATCATAGCTAATGATTTAAAACGCATGTCAAAACCTTGAATTAAGTTTGAATAGGGTAATTCTAACCTCAAAAAAGACAAGATTAAAGCAGGCGCCGCGTTTGCCTCAAGGCCGCAGGAACCCAGGCTCTTTTTCTTTGATGAAGATTGATAAAAAGAGTGCTTTTTTAACCTAAATCCCCGCTATAAATTCTTGTATCAAAAGCGGGGGCATCGGAGCAGTATTGCCGAATGATTTTTGCGCGTCAAGTCTGTATGGCTGACCTTAATAGTCCAAGGGCAGCCCCAGCATTCGAGCCAGCTCTTTTTGATTCTTGGTAACAGCCTTCCTCAATATCCATCGCTCGCCTT
>CAZYXT010000135.1:0-5252 GCA_964651505.1 uncultured Enterobacterales bacterium | reverse complement strand
TTGATTAATTCTGCCACCTAAAACAGACACTCTCAAGAGACAGTCAGTGAAAAAACACCGAGAACTTCAAAGGAGGCAATTTCCTTTGTTGTACGGCGCAGCCTGAGGGGGCCTTGGCGCATTTTGCATCAAAAAGCTTTGACCCCCGGACTTTTTGCCCGCAAGGCCGGGTTTGCCCCCGGCCTTTTATCAGGGTTTGTTTATTTTTAAAGCCCCTTGTCAGCCTCGTCCTGGGCCTGACGCAGAAGCTCGTTGAGGCCTATCTTGGAGAGGGTCTTGTCATCGACTCTCTTGACGATGATGGCAGCATACAACGAGTATTTGCCATCCTTGGAGAGCAGCGAGCCTGAAACCACCACCGAGCGGGGAGGCACCCTGCCGTACATGATCTCGCCTGTGGTTCTGTCGTAGATGCGGGTGGATTTGCCGATGAATACGCCCATGGAGACAACCGAGCCTTCGCCCACGATGACGCCTTCTACGATCTCAGAGCGCGCCCCGATAAAGCAATTGTCCTCAATGATGGTGGGGCCTGCCTGTACGGGTTCAAGCACGCCGCCGATGCCGGCACCGCCTGAGAGGTGCACGTTTTTGCCAACCTGCGCGCAAGAGCCCACGGTGGCCCAAGTATCAACCATGGTGCCCGAGCCTACATAGGCGCCGATGTTGACAAAGGAGGGCATGAGCACGACATTGGGCTCGATGTGGCTGCCGCGGCGTACCACGGCCCCGGGAACGGCCCTCAGCCCCTCTTTTGCAAAGCGCTCTGCGGTGTAGCCCTCAAACTTCAAAGGGACCTTGTCGTAATAAGCGCCGCCCGGCACCTCAGTCAAGAAATTGTTTTGGATCTTAAAGGACAAAAGCACGGCCTTTTTGACCCATTGATTGACCTGCCATTCCCCGTCAACCTTTTGGGCCACGCGCAAGGTGCCCTCATCAAGGCCCTTGATCACATCCTCGATGGCATCCTTAACCGAAGGGTCGACATTGGCAGCACTGATGGCAGCGCGATTGTCAAAGGCGCTTTCGATAATGGAAATTAACTTTTGGTCAGACATTTATGTCTCCTGTGTCAGGTGCCGGTCTTTATCCCCGGCTTAAAATTCAAAAACTGTTGGCAGCAACTTTACAAGGGGCCAAGCCTTTAAAATGAAACGCGCACAGGCTCAATCTTTGTCCCCGGCAAGCTTTGATCTTATCGTGCTCTTTTAAAACCAAAAATTCCTGCACCGCCTTCAAATCTGCGCAAGCAAGGCTTTGCTGCAGGGGCCTTGGGCCTGCCCGATCCTTTAATGGGCCCATCCCTTGAGGGCAAGAGGCAGCGCCAAACTTTCTTTAATCCAAACTCTCTTTAATCTTAAGAGAAGCCGTTCTCCCGAAGAGAAACCTCGCTCCCGGGGCTGTGTCCTGCCGGCTCTTTGCCCGGTTGCGCTCTTGCCTGAGACTTCTTTGGCATCAGCAGTGCCGCGTTGGTGCCTTTTCCTCAGGGGCGCTCTTGCTGCCGCTTTGCCGCGCCTTCTTGAGCTCTCTTTAAGTCAGGCCTTAAGCCTTAAGATTGCAAACTTCATTCTTGCGCTTTTTTTGGTGCGTCGGTTGTCTTAGGCTCTGAGCCTCAAAGCCTCTTCAAGGGCCGATTGCACCGCGGTTTTTTCCTCGGAGGTTAAAGGCTCTCCTTTGTTGTTTACGATCAAGAAGAAGTCATCGGCTCTTTCGCCCGTGGTGGTGATGCGCGCTGCCGTAATGTGCATGCCGCACTCGCTCAAAATGATGCCTATCTTAGCCAATAAGCCCGGGGTGTCAAGGGTGGAGATCTCAAGGGAAGTGAGATCCTGCCTGTTTTCTTCCAAAAAGGTGATGATGGTGGGGAGGCTGAAGATCTTCTGCGTCTTGATGGGCTGCTGCACCAATTTGGGGACGCTCTTGAAGGCCTGCAGCAAGGATTTGCGCAGACTGTGCAGCCTATCGTGATCGAGCATCTGGCCCTTGCGGGTTTGAAAGTTGATGGTGCACAGGGACTTTTTGTGCTTGGTCTGCATGATCTTGGCGCTTTGCACGTTAAGGTTCTTTTGGGCCATCACGCAGGCAGCCTGCGCAAACTTAAAGGGCGATTCTGCCGTATAGATGAAAGCTTCCGTGCCCAGGTTTTGATGCTGGGCAAAAAGGATCAGGGGCGCATCGTGCCCTGCGTGGCTTAAGATGTTGCGGGTGTGCCAGGCGATTTCGGCAGGAGTGTACTGAATAAAGTAGGTTTCGGCAAAGTCCTGCCAAATGGTGTGAGCCATCCCGGGGGGCAGATCTTTTAACAGGCGCATCACCATCTCCTGGTTTTCCTTGACGTGCAGCTTGAGATCTTGGGGGGCCTCCAGTCCCTGTCTTAAGGCCTGGCGGGCTGCAAAGTACAGCTGCCTGAAGATGCTGTCCTTCCAGGAGTTCCATTCGGTGTCGTTGGTGGCGGCAATGTCGGCCACCGACAGGCAATAAAGCAGATTCAATCTCTCTTCATCCTGCACGGTCCCGGCAAAGTCGACAACCACCGAATGATCGTTGATGTCGCGGCGCAAGGCGGTGTGGGACATCAGAAGATGGTTTTGCACAAGCCAGCTTACCATGCGGCACTGATACTGGCTGTAGCCGTGCAGCTGGCAAAAGTAGGTGGCCTCCCTTGCCCCAAGTTCCGCATGATGCCCCCCGCGCCCCTTGGCAATGTCGTGCAAAAAGGCTGCGGCCGTCAAGAGCTCGGGATCGCTTAGCTGCCTGAACACATTTTTGAACAAATTGTGCTCGCGCAAGGATGAGGAGTTGAAGATGGCAATGTTCTTTAACACCCTGATGGTGTGTTCGTCCACCGTATAGGTGTGAAACATGTCAAACTGCGTGAGCCCTTCAATCTGCTCCCACTGATGCATGTAAGATGAGAGCATGCGATGCTCGTGCATCAAGGGCAAGGTGGTGGTCAAAGAGTCGGGATTTGACAAGATCTCCTTGAAGATTTTGCGGCACTGCGGCATCTCGATGAGGTAAAAGTTCAACGAGCGCCGCGCCTCGCGCAGGATGCGCAGGCAGTTGACATGCAGCCCCAAAATATCCTGATGCTTGTTTAGCAAAAAGAAGATCTCAAGCATCCTGTAGGGCTCGTTAAAAAAGAGATCGGGATCGGCAATGTCTATCAAAGGACCGCGTTTGACAAAATAGGAGCTTATAAAGCGCGGATCGTCATCTTCGCCCAAATGGCCCGTGATGCGCAAAGTCTCAAGCTGCAAGGTCATGGAGTTAAGCTCGCGCACTCTGCGCACCGTGCGGAAAAAGGCGCGCATGAGCTTTTCGACAGGCCGGTTGCCATCCGTCCCGTAGCCTAAGAGCTTTGCCACATTCTTTTGGGTGTCCAAGGTGAGGCGGTTGTCTTCTTTTTTGATGGAGCAGTGCAGGGCGTAGCGGGCCGAGAACAAAAAATTGCGGCAGGCGGTCAGCTCTTCGTATTCGCTTTGGGAGAGCAGGCCCAAATGAAACATGTCCTCGAGGGCCTTGGCCTTAAAGTGGAAATTGGCAATCCACTGCATGACCTGAATGTCGCGAATGCCCCCTGGGTTATTTTTGATGTCAGGCTCCAACAAAAAAGAGGTGTCCTTGTAGGAGTGGTGACGCTCAATCTGCTCTTTTAGTTTTTGGCGCAAAAACTTTTTGGGATCCCAAAAGGTGTCCTTATCGAGGGCTTGTGCGAGCTTTTCAAAAGAGATCTTGGAGCCGCAAACGAGCCTGCGCTCCAAAAGATTGGTGATGATGGTCAGATCCTGGCGGCTTTCCATGACCGTCTGCGGGATGGAGCGCACTGAAGATCCGATGTCAAGCTTCAAGTCCCACAAAAAGCTGATAAATGATCCGATGTCGTTTTGCGCCGCAGGAGCGGGCTCATCCTCGGTCAAAAGCAATATGTCGATGTCAGAGCGCAAAAAAAGCTCCGCGCGCCCGTAGCCGCCCACTGCAATCAGGGAGATGGCAGGATAGGAGCCCAAATTAAAGTGATAAAAAACGGAGGTTAACAGATCATCGATGAAGCGCGAGCGCAGCAAGATGAGCTTGTCCACGCTGTAACCGTCCTCAAAGAGCTTCATCAGATGCTCGTCAAAGGCCTTCAAATAGGCCCGCCCGTCTTTGACGGTGATGGCGTTAAGCTTGCAATCAAAGGGATCTTCTTTTTGAGGATCTTTGTCGTGGATTAATTGCGGGACGGTGATGGCTTCGTACATGGTCTGATCAGTGATGAATGATGCGCTCAAAATTCTCGTCTTGACGCAGGGTTAACACCTCGCACCCGTCGGCGGTGACGGCAATGGTGTGCTCGTACTGTGCCGAGGGCTGATTGTCGGCGGTGGTGACGGTCCAGCCGTTCTTGCGGTTGACCTTGCTCTTGCAGGTGCCGGCATTGATCATGGGCTCGATGGTGAAGGTCATGCCCTTTTGCAAGATAAGATTGTTTTTGTTGACATAGTGCAATACCTGCGGATCTTCATGAAAGCCCCGGCCGATGCCGTGTCCGCAATAATCGCGCACGATGGAAAATCCGTAAGGGCGCACCACTTTTTCGATGGTCTTGCCAATTTCGGTGAGGTTGATGCCAGGGCGCACGATCTTGATGGCCTCGTACAAGGATTTTTGGGCACACTCGCACAAAAGCCTGCTGCGCTCGAAGGTCTTGCCTCCTGCGATAAACATCATGGAGGTGTCGCCGTGGAAACCGTCTTTGATGACGGTGACATCGATGTTGACGATGTCCCCTGCACGCAGTTTTTTGTGCCCCGGGATGCCGTGGCAAATCTCTTCGTTGACGCTGATGCAGGTGCACCTGGGGTAGCCTTTGTAGCCTAGGCAGGCGCTGATGGCGTGTTGGGTGTTTTCGATGTAATCTTGGCAGATATTGTCAAGCTCCAAGGTGGAGACGCCGGGTTTGACATAAGGCTCGATCATGGTCAGCACATCGGCTGCAAGGGAGCCTGCCACCCTCATCTTTTGTATTTGTTCTTCATTTTTGATGATTATGTTGGTCAACTTGTTCGTTCCTCCGTTTAAAAAGATTATAGTCAAAGCGCAGGTTGGTTAAAAGACCGAAGCTTGGGCAAAAAGCTCACAGGTTAGCTTAAGCTTACTTGACCCCGGGTTTCACAGGATGACGGCTCTTTTAAATCCCTTTTAAGAGGCGGAGCAAAGATGAGGCCGACAAGCTTTGGGCAAAAAGGCAGAGCTCTTGGCAGAGGAGG
>CAZYXT010000134.1:0-5272 GCA_964651505.1 uncultured Enterobacterales bacterium | reverse complement strand
ATTCTTATGCGGTTTTTTATTGTTTGTTAAATCATGACGCTGTCAAACTCGGGTACAGACCTTACCTAACCACCCACTATGTTTCCCTGCATTCCAACAAGTACCGCGCAGTTTCTCCTAAAACCGACAATCAGATTGCCCCTTTGTTCTCAAGCGGCGAGTACCACGCCTTTCTGATGCTCGATTGGAACGACAATGTCTTTAAGATTTACACCCAATACCCTTTAGACATTCAGGTAACCTACCCCTTGTCCCAAAGCCTTAAGATTAAACACCCAAGCCATAAAGGCCATCCTGTGATCATGACCACCGACTTGGTGGCAAGACTGCATCATGAAGTCAATGGAGCCAATCTGTGGGCCATACAGGTCAAATACAGCAGGGAAAAGCTCACAAGACGGGAAAAAGAAAAAATCAGGCTTGAGCAGGCCTATTGGCAAAGATTGGGCGCGCTCTTTAGCGTTATCTATGCCCAAGAGCTTCCCAAGCTTTTGATTGACAATCTCTTGCAGCTTTTTGTTTATCGGCGCCAAAAATATGCCGACTCTTATTTGGACAAGGCGATGGCCGTCTATAATGAGCTGCGCGGCACATGCGATCCAAAGCTGACCTGGGTCGAATGCGGGCAATGCTCATTCTTTACCCAAGAGCAAATCGGCTTGAGCTGCCATGAGCTCCTGCTGTGCCTGACGGCGGCCAAAAAGATCGCCTTCCCCATCGCAGACAAGAGTTTTGATTCAAGCATCCTGGCAGACTTTGCGCCGGCATCGAAGGAGGCGGCATGACGCAGATTGCAGAAAACCTGGTTTTTGAAGATGCACAGGGCAAATTCAGAGTCTTGGCAGCAGGATATGACAAGGTGGTGTACTATGCCTTCCCGGGAGGCAAGGAAAAGGCCGGGCTTAACAGCATGCCCTATGATGATTTCGTGCAGCGCACGGAGAATGAAGGGTGCAAGATTACAGATGATCCATATGAGGTGCTGCGCCTGATGCGGCGGCCTCAGGACAGCAAAGCCAGCCAAAAGGCCGCCAAAAATCACGAGCTCATCCAATCCATAGTTTCCAACCCCGACTATCTTTTTGACAAAACCCTGCGCGCAAGGCTCATTCAAGACAAAGCCCAAGGCAATGTCACCATCGAGCGCAAAATTTACCGTCTGCTCAATACCTGGTGGGAGCGGGGGCAGTTCTTCAATGCCCTGCTGCCGGGCGCCGTGCTGCGCAAATGGAAAGGCAATGTCTATAAAAACAAGCCGGGGCGCAAGAGGGCCGATCATACACAAGGCATCATCGTCACCGATGAAATCAAGGACATCTTTGCGCGAGCCTGCCGCAAGATTGTGTTGACCCCCGAGGGAAACTCCATCCGCCAAGGCTTTATCGGAGCCTTAAGAGAGTATACGGACAAGCACCCGGACTGCACCAAAGACAACTGCCCGACCTTCAGCCAGTTTAAGTACTATTACTACCAAAACTTCCCACCCGCCGAGCGCACGCGGCTCAGAGCCCGCTCTTGCATCTTGGATAAAGACATTCTGCCCGGGCATGGCAATATTTATGATCATGTCAGGGGCCCCGGGCATATTTTTGAAATAGATTCCACCGTGGCCGATGTTTACGTCCGTCCGGAAAAAGAAAACGACGCGCCGTACCGGCCTGTCCTGTATGTCGTGACCGATGTTTACACGGGTTATATCATTGCTGCCGTGGCCTCGGCAGCCAACGCCCGCTATCAGACGGCCGCCGACGTCTTGTTTTTGGCCTCCTCGGACAAGCGCGCCTGGGTAGAAGAGCACGGGGTCGAATACCTGCCAAGCGACTGGCCCATTCGGGGACTGCCCCATCAGATTAAGGCGGACAACGGAGAGCTTGCCCATTATCAGATAGAGTTCCTAACCCGCGCTGTCGGCATCACCATGTGCAACAGTCCTGCAGGCAGGCCCGATCTCAAAGCCAAGGTGGAGCGCGCCATCGGCTCGCTGCAGCAAGATGTCCATGAGTTTCTTGCCAAAGCCTTTCCCGACGACATTACCCTGCGCAAGGCCGGAGCCAAAGACAACCGCGTCCATGCTAAGCTTACCCTCAAAGAATATCAGAGGCTCATCATTATCGCGACAATAAAAATCAACAGCAGGCCCAACTACAACAGCCCCCGCGGATTGGATGCCGATGCGCCGAGCACTCCTTATGCCATCTACCAATTTGCCAAAAGACACCACCGCCTGTTTTTGCAGCGCTCTTACGATCCTGTCCGCTACAGGATAGCTTTGCTCAAGCATTACAAGGCAGTCTTTACCGATGAGGGCATCAAAGCAAAAGATCTGCCGTTTTTATATTTTTGTCAAAAGGCTGCCGAGTGCGGCTATTTGGATCACTACACCAAACTCAAAAAACCGCAAGAGATGCTCATGGTCATCAATCCTGACAATATCAACGATGCCTTTTTGCTGCCCGATTTGGCCGGCAAGCCCGAGCTCTACTGGCCCTGCACTCTTATTGCCAATCATGGGATGTTGGAGGGGCTTGCGCTCGAGCATGCCGAGCAAATCCTCTCAGGGCGCAAACAAGCCAATGCCGCTGCCAACCGGGAGGCCGATTTCAGGGCTGCCAAGCTTAGCAAAGTGCAAGAGCAGACAGCCAAAGAAGCTCAAAAGCGCTCCTCGCTTACAGCCGCTCAGGTAAAAAAGGGCAATGCCGTCAGTGCCAAAAAACGCGAGCAGGCAGAGCAGGCAGCAGCCAATCCGCGCTTTGGCCCTGATGTTAAAAACAAACCCCAACAAATCAAACCACAGACTTTGCAGGAAAGCGCGGACAACAAGTACAGTTTTCCCGACGATATCGCCTCACTACCGGACTGACTATCATGATCACAGCAAAAGAAGCCAAATATTACGCAGGAATTTTGCCCGTCTACGAGGGCAATCCCTTAGTCGAATGCCTGCCGAGGCTGTATACCTGCCGCCCCGAGGCCATACAGCAGTCGCTGGAGAAGACGACTTTCAATCTGCATCAGGAGAGCACCAGGCGTCAAAAGATCCAATGGCTTATAGATCTGTCATTGGAGATGTTTGTCTGCTCCAAAAGGCATATTGAGCTGCAAGAATTTATCGACGCGGTGATCCGCCACGGTTATCTCAAGCGCAGCCCGCTTACTCAAGAAGACTTGGATTTTATGGAGGATTTGAGAAAAACAGACGCAGGCGGGAATATCAATCTGCAAGAGACGGCCGCATCGCCCTGCAATCAGACAAAGGAAGAGCAAGGCCCCGAGGGGGACATCCCCCAAACCTATGACGACGGTTACCAATTTGGCGTTTCCATCGCCCTGATTGGCTGCTCGGGGGCAGGGAAAAGCCGCTCGGTGCAGAAAATCTTAAGCCTTTATCCCAAGGTGTTCCGTCACTCGAGGCTCAGGCGCGATCCTATCTATCAAATTGTCCATTTGACCTTTGAATGCCCTCAAAGCGGAGGCATCAAGGCCGTGTGCCTGGCCATCCTCTCTGAGATAGACAAAGTCTTAATCGATCTTAAGCTCATCGAGCCCGACCGCGGCTATGCCGTTTTGCTCAAAGATCATTCGACCTATAAAATTAAATCCGAGGTGTGCAGACTGCTGGCTTTGTACAGCGTCGGCATTTTGGTCATTGACGAGATCCAAAATATTATCGACAGCGGCACCGAAAAGAAGATGTTGTTAAACTTCTTCACCTCGCTGAGCAATACTCTGGGTGTCCCCATGCTCTACATCGGCACCCCCAGAGCTTTGTCTTTGCTGACCTCCGATGTCAGGATCGCCCGCCGTTTCGGCTCAGTCGCGCTCATTTATTGGGATCGCTTTAAACATGACACCCCCCTGTGGGAAAACTTTATTGCCCGCCTCAACAAATTTAACGTGGTCGGCGGCACCGGGGAGCTCAGCGCGGAGGTCAAAGAAACCCTGTACTCGTGCACGCAGGGCATCACAGATCTTATCATCAAGCTTTTCATCTTAAGCCAAATGAGGGCCTTGATCTGCCAATGCAAAGAGCTTGACAAAGAGATCATAAAAACGACCTACGATGAATATTTCATGAATGTGCATCCGCTCATTGAAGCACTCAGGAAAGGCGATGCGGCAACCATAGCCTCCTATCAAGATCTGGGGATAGGCAGCAGCGAGTTCAGGCGCATGATGACCAAGATCGAGGATGGAGCCTATTCAGGCAGCTTCATCCCCGAAGAAGAGCTGGCCAAAGATTCCATGCGCCGGCAGATTGTGGACGCAGTCAAGTCGCTCAATGACGGCATGTGCGGGGCCAACATGGAAAATCTCATAGATATGGTCATGCGCAATGATCATATTTCCCCTGCCACCATCGAGCAGACTGCCAATAAGATCATTGCGATGGCCAAGATCTGGGAGCAAGACCGCATTGAGATGCAGCCTCAAGATGAGCATTTGGAGCCCAAATTAGATCCCGGGCAATTGATCGGAGGATAGCAGCATGGAGTTTCCCCGTCCGTTTGAAGATGAGCTTTTGTGCAGCACTTTAGCCCGCTATATGCTTCATTATTCTTTAACCAATAAGGACTTGGCCTCAATAATGAACTCAAGCGGCCCGCTGAAGTATAAGCTGTATGATGACTGCCTGTTCATGTTCAATTTCATCGCAGACAGGCTTAAAGCTCATCTGAACTGCGAGCAGCTGTTTATGGGGCACACCGTGGTCGGCCGCCTGCTGCCGAGGGTCAACGAAGATTTTACCCCGTACAACAGGAAAATTGCCTGCAAACAGTTTAAGAATTGGGCCGGACGCTACTACGACTATTTGACGGCAAGGCGCACCGTCCACATTGGCAGAATGCTAAGCGAGCGCTTCACCATATTGCGAGGACTGACTAATATCGATTTTAAGAGCATCAGGTATTGCCCCTGCTGCATGAAGCAAAGACGCAGAAAACTGCAAGACGGTTACGTCAAATGCTCATGGCAGTTTCTGAGGTATTGCCCCGATTGCGGCAATGCGCTTGAGATAGCGTACAGCTGGGGGATTGTCAACATGATGGAGCCCTGCGTGAAAGGGATAGATGCCCAAGGCAACGACATCTGGTATGGTTTGCAGCCGCTTGAGGTAGAAAAATCCGGTGACAAAATAATAAACCAAAACTATTTAAAATTGCTAAAACAATTAAACTCAAACGCTTGTGTTTTGTCACTTTAAGTTAGACCACGACACGTCCCCTAGCTGCCACAATCCCTGCTCTTGCAAAAAGGCCACGGCATGGGCATG
>CAZYXT010000133.1:0-5314 GCA_964651505.1 uncultured Enterobacterales bacterium | reverse complement strand
CTCCTGTCCTTCTAAAAGCCGTGGTTTTTCCCCGCCGCACAAAGATGCATGGCAATTGTTCGCAAAGCCTGGGTTTGATGAAGAGGAAGCTTGTCTTCAATCGCTGCAAGACTTGTCTTTTTAAAAGCTCAAAAGGGCCCTCGCGCCCGGTGATATGCATATAAAGATACGGCGCCTCATCTTTAAGCTGCGCCCCGAAAGCTGCCTGCACCGCAAAGAAAAAGGCTCGGCTCTAAAGGCAGGAAGCAACCCTGGCTTTTTGAGAGCGCAATTGATTGTCGGGAATGGCTGCTGCCTGCTCTTTTTAAGGCAGGGTAACCTTAAACCTAAGAACACCTGACTTTTGAGAAAAGAGCGCCCGCTGCCCTCCTGTCATGGTCAGGCATGAGGACTCCGATTATCAAAAAATCACAAACTTAAAAGATCAAAAAGCCCAAAACTGCCTGTGCCAAATCTTTTTTTGGCGGGATTTTGCCATGCAAAATTGCCCGCAAACGGGGCTTTTTTGGACACAAAAAAGGGGTAAAAATAAGATAATCTTATGTAAGATCAAGGCATAGAGGCGTTTTATTACACCGCACGCAAAAATAACGCAATAAGATCGTGATCTACAGCAAGCCTTTTATGTTTTGTTTTAAAACAGATGTTTATTCTTGGTATAAATAGTGATTATGGACGGCCTGTATCACTATTTTTAACAGTGAACCTGCCTGCCTTACCTTACCAGATGCTTTATCAGACAAGATCCTGATAACAAGGAGGAGCTTTAATATGAAAATCGGTTTGGTCTATACGGGAGTAACCCCGGAGCTTACCGCCAACGTTGAAGAGGAGATCACAAAACAGCTGGGAACAGTCGAGTTTGTCACCTACAAAGATCCAACCATCATTTCAGACGTGGTCAAGGCCAACTATGTGACCGCCCCTTGCGCGGCCCGCCTGGTCACCATGTATATGGAAGCGGCCAATGCCGGGGTCGATGTCATCTACAATATCTGCTCCTCCGTCGGCGACGTGGCAGATGCCTGCCGGGATCTGGGCAAGCTCATCGGCATCCCCATCGTTCGCATTGACGAGGAAATGTGCCGCGAAGCAGTGCGCAAAGGCGCGCGCATCGGCGTCATGGCCACCTTGCAAAGCACCTTAAATCCCACCAAGAACACCATCTTGAGAGTTGCACAAGAGGCAGGAAAGCGCGTGGAACTGGTGGACGTGCTGGTCGAAGGCGGTTTTGGCATGGATCAGGCCCAATTTAAAGAGCTGATGACCAAGTACGCAACCTCCGTTGCAGACCGGGTCGACGTCATCCTCTTTGCCCAAGGCTCCATGGCCTATGCCGAAGAAACCATCGCCAAGGCCACGGGCAAAATCGTGCTCTCAAGCCCCCGCTTCGGCGCCATTGCGCTTAAGCGGGCCTTGCAGGTTAAAGGTCTCATTTAAGAGGGAGTGAATATGCGTAAGTTAAAAGGAACCGCGGTGCTGGCAGCCTCGCTGCTGGCGGCGGCCGTCATGTTCTCATCAGGCTGTGACAGTGCCCGCGAGGTTCGGGTCATCAAGTTTTCCCACACCCAAAGCCCGGGCTCGGTCTCAGATCTGGCAGCCATGGAGTTTAAAAAGTACGTCGAAGAAGCCTCAGGCGGCACTTTGAGGGTGGACATTTTCTCAAACTGCGGCCTCTCAGGCAGCGATCTGACCAAGGCTTTGGAGCTGACGCAGACGGGCAACATCGACATTCACTCTTGTGCTCCTGCCAATATTGCCAACTATGATCCCAGATTCTATGCCTTCTGGCTGCCCTTCCTGTTCCCCGACCAGGAAAGCCTCTTGAAGTTTTGCAGCTCAGAGAAGGTCCAAAAAGAGGTCAACAAGTGGTGCAATGCCATCGAAATGGAAATGCTGGGCATCAATAACGCCGGATCGCGCCAGATCTCAAATTCCAAAAAGGAGCTTAGGACTCCCGAAGATCTGCACGGCATGAACATCCGCGTCCCGGGTGCCAATGTCTTCATCAGCCTCTACCGCGATTACTACGGGGCCAACCCCACGGCCATGGACTTCTCGGAGGTCTACACCTCCTTGCAACAGGGCGCCATCGACGGGCAGGAAAATCCCATCGCCGTCTATGCTTCATCCAAGTTTGACGAAGTGCAAAAGTACGTAACCTTATGGGACGGCGTGCGCGACACCACCATCTGGGTAATGAGCTCCAAGACCTTGGAGCGCCTGACCCCCGAGCAGGAGCGCATCGTGCGCGAATCTGCCGTGAAGGCCTTGCAGTGGGGCAATGATTATCTGGCAGCCGCCGAGGATAGCATCATCGAAAATCTCAAGACCAAAGGAGTCATCTTCACTTATCTTAGCCCCGAGCAGAAGAATGCCTTCCGCGATCAGGCCGCAGGCATCTACGATCAATACAAGGATACCATCGGCGCCGATGTCATTGAGCTGTTCACCAAGGGTTATTTGGAGGACTAAAGCATGAAGCACTTTTGGAAATATTTTGAAGAGTATTTGTGCGCAATCGCCCTGGTCATCATGGCCCTGGTGACGTTTATGAACGTGTTCTCGCGCAAAATCGAAAGCTTCAACATGTCGTTTACGCAGGAGCTGGTTACCACCATGTTCGTCTGGGTCTGCTGTCTGGCAGCGGCCGCGGCCTTTAAGACCAACAGCCACATGGGCTTTGCTTATCTGACCGATAAGCTTGAAGGCACGACCAAAAAGGTTCACACCTGGCTGCGCGCGACTTTAATCACCTTTAACTACATCATTTGGCTCATCTGGGGCATCGACATGGTTTACCGTCAGGCCCATTACAACATGCTCACGGGAGTGCTGGAGATGCCCATTTGGTTGATCGGCATTGCCATTCCCGTCTCAGCCGTGCTGTCCATCTTCAGATTGTGGCAGTACACCTTAGCCAAAGACAAGCCTGAAACTCCGATTGAGAGCATCTAGGAGAGCGACACATGATTGAAATTATTCTTTTTGGCAGCCTGGCGCTGATGATATTCATCAATATCCCCATCGCCATCTCTTTGGGTCTGGCCAGCATTTTCACCCTGCTGTACACGGGCGATCCTTTGGGCGTCGTTCCCTCGATGATGCAGGCTACCGTGCAGAAGTTTACGCTTTTGACCATTCCCCTGTTCATTCTGGCAGGTGCCCTGATGGACTGCGGCGGCATTTCAAAGCGCCTTATTAATCTGGCCAACTGCTTCTTTGGCGGCGTCAAAGGCGGCATGGGCATCGTAGCCGTAATCGCGGCCATGTTCTTTGCGGCCATCTCAGGCTCAGGCACCGCCACCGTGGCGGCCATCGGCTCCATCCTGATCCCGGCCATGATCAAGGAGGGCTATGACCCCGGGTTCTCCTCGGGCCTGTCGGCCGTTTCAGGCTCGCTTGGCACCGTGATCCCCCCTTCGATCACCTTCATTATCTACGGCATGATCACAGGCGAGTCCATCGGCGACCTGTTCTTTGCAGGCATTGTCCCCGGCATGATATTTGGCTTAATCTTGTGCGTTTACACCTACTTCCTCTCCAAGAAAAAGGATTGGGGCGGGCACGGCAAGGTGGCCTCGGGCTCTGAGATCTTCAAGTGCTTCATCGATGCCTTGTGGGGCTTGTTCTCCCCCATCATTGTGCTCGGCGGCATTTACTCGGGCATCCTCACTCCCACCGAGTCGGCTGCCGTGGCCGTGGTCTACTCTTTCTTGGTCGGCGTGTTCGTCTACAAAGAGATCAAGTTTAAGAACCTGATGACATCGCTGTTTGCCACCGCCAAGACCACCGGCATCATTCTGCTCATCATCATGAACGCAGGCATTTTCTCCTGGGTATTGACCGAGCAAGGAATTGCCGCACGCCTCACCGAGTTTGCCCTGTCGCTGACCCAAGACAAGATAGTCATGCTGCTCATCATCAACGTGGTGTTCTTGTGCGCAGGCTGCGTAATGGACAACACTTCGGCCCTGTTCATCTTGGTGCCCATCATCATGCCCATTGCCAAGGCTTTGGACATCAACATGGTCCATTTGGGCGTTGTTTTGGTGCTCAATCTGTCCATCGGCCAGGTTACCCCGCCTGTCGGCCCCAACCTTTACGTGGCCGCCGATATTGCCAAGGTTAAGTTTGAGAAGATCATTCACGGCGTCACCCCGCTGCTCTTGGTCTCGCTCGTTGCCTTGATGCTGGTAACCTTTATTCCCGCCTTGTCCTTGTGCTTGATTTAAGCAAGACTCGGCTGATAAAAAAGGAGGGCGCCCTGCGGGGCGCTTTATTTCATGAAACAAAAAGTACTGATTAACGTCGCTCCGGTGGCAGGCAGCTGCCGGCAGATTGATCCTGAGGCTATTGCCGCGGACGTATACGATTGCTACAAAGCAGGAGCTGCCATGGTGCACCTGCATGTGCGCGCAGAAGACGGCTCTCTTACAGCCGACACTGCCCTTTTGGAAAAAACCTTAAAGCTCATTCGCGCCCAATCGGACATCATCATCGAGGTGTCAACAGGCGGCGTCTCCGATATGACCATACAGGAGCGCTGCGCTCCGGTCCCTTTGGAACTGGTTGAAGCGTGCTCTTTGAACGTAGGCTCGACCAATTTGGGCAATGCCGTCTACATCAATGCCCCTCAAGATGTTCGCTATTGCGTGCAACAGCTGCTTGAGCACCATAAGATCCCTGAAATTGAGACCTTTGAGATCGGCCACAGCCATACGGCCAAGCTTTTGATGGAGCAGTTTCCCATGGTGCGCCCGGTGCTCTTCAGCATAGTGCTGGGCCACGACGGAGAAGCCCCGGCCACGCCGCAGGCTCTTGCTGCCATGATCTCCATGATCCCGCAAGACGGCATCTGGGGCATCACCCACGCTCACCGCAAGAATTTTGACATTATTGCCGCAGCCTTGGGCATGGGCGCCCAAACCGTGCGGGTGGGCTTTGAAGACAGCAATTACCTTGACGAGGACACCGTGGTTCAAAGCAATGCTCCTCTGGTGGCCAAGGCCAAAGCCCTCATTGAGGCCATGGACAAAGAAGTCATGACCCCCGCCGAGGCCCGCGCCTTGTTGCACATCGGCTATTGATTCAACCAAACTTCATTCGGACAATGACCCTCAAGGGTCATTGTGTTTTCCCTCCCTCTTCCCTCAAAGCCTCGCTCTCAGATCCTGCCTCCCAAATGCCACGGGGTATTGTGTACTAGGGTAATTCCCGCGGCGCGTTTGCCTGAAGACTGCATTCTTATGCGGTTTTTTATTGTTTGTTAAATCATGACGCTGTCAAACTCGGTGGCGGATGGGCCGTTTTT
>CAZYXT010000132.1:0-5646 GCA_964651505.1 uncultured Enterobacterales bacterium | reverse complement strand
AACGAGCCGTCATCAATATTAAAGGCCCCGCCCTGGAAAGTGATCTGTCCTGCTGTAGAAGTGCCCGACGAATTAATGCTTACCGAGCCGCCCTTTTGAATGCTAAATACATCACTGTCAATGATCACAGATCCCGAAGAACTGGTGATCTCTAACTGAGCATCCCCGCTCTTGGCATTGCTATATCCCGAGCCAACAGTAAACGTATCGGCCTCAACAGTAATGTTGCCCGAATAATTGCCTCTCGCGCTCTGAATCGTAACGCTGCCGCTGTTAATCCTAATCTCGCTAATGTCCAACGTACCCGAGCTGACATTAGACCCCCTCGGCCCGATGATCAAAGAACGACTGGTTCCTTCAGCGTTGCTCGTGCCATTAATAATCAACGAGCCGGTGCCGGTTAAAGAAGGATTAGCACTATCACCGCCCGAGAATCCGATATAACCATTTCCGGACAGACCATTGATGATCACATCGCTGGCAAAGGAATGACTTCCCGAAAACCTAACCCGGAAATTTTCTTCGCTTCCCACAGAAATGGTTTCAGACCCCGAAAGCTGATTTGCACTCGTCACCGAAACAGCATTCGCCTGTCCTGCGGCCAAACCTGCAGTCAGAACCACTGCAGAGGCTAAGCCTTTGATAATGCGTGCCCTAAACCCATCTTACCCTGATCTGAGGCGAGCCGGACTCGATCTTGCCCCTCATTTTGTGATGATCTGATCCTATTTTTCCCATCTTTAATTATCGCAATTGCATTTTCCACCCGTCTTCTTGGATCGATTTAACTTATCTTCACCCCTGCCTTAAAGACATGCCCCCCTGCCCCATAAAAAGATTAAGACCGGCTCTGCATGCTCCGGGATGCCGGCAGCGATCCTGCGCTATGTGGGGGTGGGTCGGCAAAAGAGAATGGTTAGAGGAGCAGAGGAATTTAAAAACAGCCGCAAACGGCTCAAGCATCGCAAAAGCGCCCTAATCGGGGATGGGTTTTAGGGCACTCATATTGCCTAAGATGATCTAAGATTTTAGGAACAATGATCTTCTCGGGGCAACCCCGGGAGGAGGCAAATGTTCCTAAAAGCAGTTTGATGATTATTGGTTCTTTGGCGTTTCTATCAGTTCTTCTCAGCGAAGATGATATAAATGCGTCATTCTTTGTTGCAAAGAGCGGCAAAGCAAAATTGATGGGTTTTCTTGGAAAGCAAAAGGCAGCAAGCACATCAGGTCAAGTTTATGAGAGATATCTCATAAGAGCGCGTTATTTTTCCTTTTCCTCTTGTTTCAGGGTGCGCGGCGTCGCACAATATCCTCATGTATTTAACAAACCAAAAAGAGAAGGATGCAATGCCGCGCAAAGGTTATATTCCTGACTTTGACTTTAAGATTAAGAAAAACTCGTTCAAACCCGCTCCCTCAAGGGGATTTGATCGGCTCTTTAATCCTACAGTCAAGCGCTTAATATTCGCCTTTTAAGATGCGCTCAAGATATTCAGGATGTTCCATCTTGGAGCTGATAAGGTCGTAAACGCCGCCGTCAACTGCAGCCTTGCGCCAGACCTGCTTGTCTTCATCGGTAAGCTCAATAACCTCACAGCCTGCATCCCTGAAGGTCTGCACTGCCCTGTTATTAAGTTCTGTCGCAAACTGACGCTGTGAAGATTGGAAAGCAGCCACTGCCTTGTCCAGGGCCTGTTGCAGCTCAGGATCCAAGGAATCATAGCGGGCTTTGTTCATATACAGGTAGTGGGGGGTGAATACGTGCCCGGTTAAGGATATGTAGTGCTGAATTTCATAGAATTTGTTGGCATCGATAATGGCAAGAGGATTCTCCTGGGCATCGATGGTTCCTTGCTGCAAGCCGCTTAATACCTCGGCAAAGGCCATGGGAGTGGGGTTGGCTCCAAAGGCACGCCACAAGGCTATCTGCACATCGGTTTCAAGAACCCTTACCTTATGACCTGACACATCTGCTGGGAGCTTCACGGCAGTTTTGCTGTTGGTGTAGTGGCGGAAACCATTTTCAAGGGCGCCCATGTATTTTAAGCCCTTCCTCTCAACCTGATCGTTGATTGCATGACCAAGCTCGCTGTCAATGCATCTGAAGGCGTCATCGACGGTGTTGAAAATAAACGGAGCATCCCATACATAAAGGTCCGGGATCATGGCTGAAAGCACTGATGCTACGGTTACCACCATATCAATGTCGCCTAACATGGTGGATTCGGTTGCGACGCGGTCATCACCAAGCATATTGTCAGGGAAATGATGGATGATAAGGCGTCCGCCTGATTCTTCGGCAGCAACTTTTACAAAAATCTCTGCAGCATCCTTGGAGGTCTGGGTGGTCACATTTGCAAGGCGCAGCTCAACGGTATCGGCTGCTGTTGCGCAAGTCGCACCCATCACGGCCGTTGCTGCAACTGCGAGCACCGCTGTCATGATTGAGAATCTCTTCATACAATGATCTCCGGTAACTTTAAACAAAAACCGTCAACGCAATGTATCAAAACACGCTTAACGATCGGGAGTATTATATTTGCAGCTTTAAAGACTTGATTTGAAGAAATGTGAAATTTTGAGCTTGTGCACATTTGCGCCCGGCAGCAAGCCATAAAAATGTAATTTAAATCACAAAAAGGCTGTTCTCAGATTGTCTCGACTCTCGGATTAAGAAACTTCGTTCAAACCCGCTCCATCAAGGGGATTTGAGCGGGGCTTTTAATTGCGAAAGCCGAAGTTATTCAGCTTTATTGGGCCTTGCCGTGGCAATCTTTGTATTTTTTGCCTGAGCCGCACGGACAGGGTTCATTGCGTCCCACGTGCCCGGCAGGCACTGCCTGCAACGCCTCATGCTCTTTGCGCAGTCTTTCAAGCTGCTCTAACTGCTCGGGCGTCAGGTTTGGTTGCACCTGAAGCTGAATGCGCGACAGAGCTCTTACGACCTGATATTTGAGGTTCTCAAGCATCTTGGTGAACAAATTGTAAGATTGGATCTTATATTCGTTCTTGGGATTGCGCTGAGCATAGCCTTGCAGGCCGATGCCCTGACGCATATAGTCCATGGCTGCCAAATGCTCTTTCCACAACACATCCATGCATTGGAGCATGATGCCCTTTTCAAGTCTGTCTCTGCGTTCGGGGCCCATGAGCTCGCACTTTTTGTCGTAGATCTGCTGAGCCTGCGCAACCACTCTTTGGCGAATGACGCTTTCAACCACGCTGCTGTCTTCATTGACCCATTGTTCGATGGGGCATTGTACGGCAAACTCCTCTTTGAGCCTTTGTTCAAGATCCGCAAGCTTCCAGGTTTCGCTTAAAGAGTTGGGCTCGATGTACTCGTCTATGATGCTGTTGAAGACATCCTCGCGAATATTGGTGATGGTCTCCCTGATATCCTCGCCGTCAAGCAGGGCATTGCGCTCTTCGTAGATGACCTTGCGCTGCTGATTGGCAACGTCGTCAAATTCCAAAAGGCTCTTTCTGATGTCAAAGTTGCGCGTCTCGACCTTGCGCTGGGCCGACTCGATGGCGCGGGTCACCAGCTTGTGCTCCAAAGGCTGCCCCTCCTCCATGCCCATGCGCCTCATAAAGGTCTTAAGCTTCTCCGAGCCAAACAGCTTCATGAGGTTGTCATCCATGGACAGATAGAAACGCGAAGAGCCGGGATCGCCCTGACGGCCTGATCTGCCGCGCAGCTGATTGTCGATGCGCCTGGACTCGTGACGCTCGGAGCCAATGATGTGCAGGCCTCCTGCGGCTACCACGGCCTCATGGAGTTTTTGCCACTCATCCATGATCTCCTTGACTTTATTGGGATCCGGATCAGGCCCCAAGGCATCGATGTCGGGCTTGTAATTGCCGCCCAACAGAATGTCGGTGCCGCGGCCTGCCATGTTGGTGGCGATGGTGACGGTGCCGGGGCGGCCTGCCTGGGCCACTATTTGGGCTTCTTGCTCGTGGAACTTGGCATTTAAGACCTGATGGGGGATCTTCTCCTTGTCAAGCAGCCTTGAGAGCTTCTCGGAGTTTTCGATGGAAATGGTGCCTGCCAAAACCGGGCGGCCTTTTTTGACCTGCTCTTTGATGTCCTCGATGATGGCCTTGAACTTCTCCTGCTCGGTCAGATAAATGAGATCGGGCAGATCTTGACGGATCATGGGCTTGTTGGTCGGCAGCACCACGGTGATGAGCCCGTAGATCTGCTGAAATTCGTAAGCTTCGGTGTCGGCCGTGCCGGTCATGCCGGCAAGCTTCTTGTACATCCTAAAGTAGTTTTGGAAGGTGATGGAGGCTAAGGTCTGGTTTTCTGACTTGATCTTGACGCCCTCTTTGGCTTCCACGGCCTGATGGAGTCCGTCAGACCATCTGCGCCCTTCCATCTTGCGCCCCGAGTGCTCGTCGATGATGACGACCTCGCCCTTGTCTATCACATAGTCGACGTCGCGCTTGAATAAGGCGTGAGCCCTCAGCGCAGCCATCACGTGGTGCAAAAGCACGATGTTTTGCGAGGAGAACAGCGAATCGCCCTCGCGCAGCAGACCCTGCTTGCGCAAAAGTTCTTCGACATAAAGCTGCCCCCGCTCGGTAAGATAAGCCTGCCTTAACTTGAGATCTACCGTGTAATGGCCGTCGCCGTGCCACTCTTCGGTATCTTCCTTATCTTGCAGCTGCAAATTAGGAATGATCTTGTCGATGGTCTTATACAAGGCCGAGCTGTCTTCGGCAGCGCCCGAGATGATGAGAGGGGTGCGCGCCTCGTCGATCAAAACCGAGTCCACCTCGTCAACCAAGGCATAGTTCAAGGCTCTCTGCACGCGCTGCTCTTTGGCGTAAGCCATATTATCGCGCAGATAGTCAAAACCAAATTCGTTGTTGGTGCCGTAGGTGACATCGCAGGCGTAAGCGGCCCGTTTGGCCTCAGGATCCAGCCCCGGGATATTGCAGCCCACCGTCATGCCCATAAAAGAGTAGAAGGGCCGCGACCACTCGGCGTCGCGTCTTGCCAGATAATCGTTGACGGTAACCACGTGAACGCCCTGTTCTGTCAGGGCATTGAGGTAGCAGGGCAAAAGCGCCGTTAAGGTTTTGCCTTCGCCGGTCTTCATTTCGGCTATTTGATTGCTGTTTAACACCATGCCGCCCATCAGCTGCACGTCAAAAGGCCTCAGCCCCAGGGTGCGCCTGGCCGCCTCGCGCACGGCGGCAAATACTTCAGGCAGCAGCTGCTCCAAAGTCTCGCCTGCGCTCAAACGCTCTTTGTACTTGACTGTCAGCTCTTTGAATTCTTCATCTTTCAAAGCCTCAAATTGGGGCTCCAAGGCATTGATCTGCCTTACTATCTTGCTTAACTTGCGAATAGTTCTCTGATTGCTGCTACCTATGATCTTGGTAACCAACGCTGATATAAACATAAGCTTCTGTAGTTATCTTGTTGACAATTTTGTGGACAAAACGGCAATGCACGCCATTATAGAACAGATACGTTTTTTTAGACAGCCTCGCAGAGGCAACACTCCTGCGCAAAGATCTTCATTAAAAGGAGCACTCAAAGAAGCTCGACCTTGCAAAGCCCTGCCATCATAAAAAGAAAAAGATAAAAGAAAAGATGCAAGAGCGCCGCCCATCCCCCGGCGGGGCCGCCCG
>CAZYXT010000131.1:1163-5775 GCA_964651505.1 uncultured Enterobacterales bacterium | reverse complement strand
GTGAAAGCCTTAAAAAGGCTCAATCCATTAAAAAAGGCGCCGACCACCAAAAAAGCTCAAACCATCAAAAAGCGCGGCATCAAAGACGCTCGGAAAATGCACCCAAAGAGTTTGACGGGCCGTTTCATATCAAGGGCGACGTATCTTACGCAAAGTGCGCCATGCAAATAAGATTGCAATCTGCGGCCAATGAAAAGATCACGGTGATGACTGTCTTTCTTTTAGCGCTGCTGCAACGAAAAGGTGAGCCCCGACTCCTTAGCAGCAAGCGGGCACGAGCGACGACTGCCCGGCCGCCACCTTGGGCGCAGGCTTGGAGATAAGCCCAAGCTCAAGCGCGTTTTTGACAAAACGGGTGCAAGAAAGAGCCTTAAAATTGCTACAATCCCCTTTTGCGGCTGTTTTTAAAAATCAAACCTAAATTTGTGCCATGGCCTCTCTTTGCTGTGTGCAAAGGCCATCTCTTGCGTGTGGAAAGCCCTATGATCACCTTATCCTCAGTCACCCTGATGCGGGGGACCAAGTATTTGCTCGACGATGCCTCCTTGTCCGTCCATGAAAAACAAAAGGCAGGGATCATAGGCCGCAACGGCTGCGGCAAGTCATCCTTGTTTCAAGCCATCTTAGGGGAGCTGAGCGTGCAAAAGGGCACCGTAAGCCTGCCCAAGAGCCTTAAGATCTCTGTGTTAAAGCAGCAAACCCCGGCTTTGCCGATGAGTGCCATAGATTACGTGATGGCAGGCGATTTTAAGCTTATGAAGCTTTATGCGCAAAAAGAGCAGGCCCTAAAGGACAATGACGGGGAGAGAATTGCCTTAATCGAAGACAAACTGGGCATTGCAGGGGCCTGGACCATTAATGCAAGGGCCGAGCAGCTCTTGCACGGCTTGGGCTTTGCAGATGACGAGTTTTTAAAGCCCGTCAAAGACTTTTCAGGCGGCATGAGAATGAGGCTTAATTTGGGGCAGGCTTTGATTGCGCCCTCAGACTTGCTTTTGCTTGACGAGCCTACCAATCACCTGGATCTTGACACCATCTTGTATGTGCAAGACTATCTTAAAAAATACCCTGGGACCTTAATGTGCATCTCCCATGACAGGGATTTTTTGGACTCTTTTTGCACTCACATCATAAGCTTTGAGGGCGGGAAACTTTCAACCTATAAGGGCAATTACTCATCCTATGAAAGATTGAGGGCCGAGAAGATCAAAGCGCAAAAGGCAGCGCGCAAAAAAGAAGAGGCCCTGCTCTCCCATATGCAGTCTTTTGTAGATCGCTTTCGCTATAAGGCAACCAAGGCCAAACAGGCCCAAAGCCTCATCAAGGCCATGGAGAAGATGAAGCTTACGGCGGTGACCGCAGAAGAGTCTCCCTTCTCCTTTGCCTTCCCTGACCCCTCGCGCACCGCAGAAGTGATAGCCTCCTTTGACAAGGCAGCCTTGGGCTATGATGCCAAGACTCAAGTCTTGCATGATCTCAACCTTCAGATCTTGCGCGGCGACAGGATCGGGCTTTTGGGCCGCAACGGACAAGGCAAGAGCACCCTCATCAAAGGCCTGTGCGGCATCATCAAGCCCAAAACAGGCACCATTACCTTGGGCAAAGATTTGGTCTTGGGCTACTTTGCCCAGCACGAGCTTGAGATGCTCAGCCCCGGGCAAACCGTGTTGCAGCACTTTTGCATGCTTGATCCCAAAGCGCGCGAAGGGGATTTGAGGCAATTTTTGGGCACCTTTGCCTTTACAGGGGACATGGTGTTCCATGAGGTCAAATCATTATCGGGAGGCGAGCAGGCCAGGCTTGCTTTGGCATTGATTGCCTATCAAAAGCCAAACTTGCTGGTCTTGGATGAGCCTGCCAATCACCTTGACCTTGCCATGCGCGAAGCTTTGGCCTTGGCTTTGGCCTCCTACAACGGAGCCTTGATTGCAGTCTCCCACGACAGACACCTTTTGCAAGCCGTCGCCGACAAATTGTGGCTGGTCAATGACGGCACCGTGCGCGAGTTTGAAGGCAGCCTTGATGATTATGCCGTGCTCTTGCAAAAGCAAACAAGAATGCATGCCAGGGGTGCTTTGAGGGGAGCCCTGATGCAAAAAGGAGACGGCAGCATCAAAGATGGCAAGGCCAAGGCGGCAGACAAAGCAAACCAAGAAAACACAGCAAACACAGCAGATGGAGCAAACAAAACAAAAGGGCAGATGCCTGTGAGCTCTCAACATGGCGCAGGCATAGACGCAGCGGATGCAGCAGGAGGGGCAGACGGTGCGGATGAAGGCGCAGCAAGCGCAAGTGCAGCAGGAGGCAAAGGGGGAGCAGGCGGAGCAGGGACAGATGAAGAAGGCAAAGCAGGCGCAGGATGTGAAGGCAAAAAAGGCGGTGCAGGCGCAGATGCGGGATGTGAAGGCAAAGGCGAAAAAGGCAAAGGCCCATCCCAAGAACATGCAGCAGGCCTTAAAGACAGCACAGATCTTTTAAACAAAAACCGCCAAGATCATAAAAAGACAAACGACCAAGCTTGTGTTGACGCAAGCTTTAAAGAAGGAGCGGCCACACTCTTGGCAGGAGAGGACACCAAGGCTTCAGATGCAAGTACCCTAGGAGGTGCAAGAGAGTCTTACGGGACGGCAGCGGCGGGATTTGCCCGGGCGGGAGCTGATGGTTTTGCATCGTCAGATCTTAAAGGCGAGCCTGAAGGGGCGCAGGCAGGATCGGCTCGCGCAGCACGCAGCGCCAAGCTTAGCAAAGACAGAAAAAGGCTTGAGGCGCAACACCGGGCAGCTTTGCGGCCTTTAAAGCTTGAGATAGAAAAGCTTGAAAAGAAGATGGATGAGGTCAAAGGTGAAATCACGAAGACCGATGAGATCTTAGCCGATCAAACCCTCTACCAAGACGGCAAAAGAAAAGGAAAGCTTGAAAAGCTTTTGGTGCACAGGGCATCCTTGCAAAATTCGCTTGATGATCTTGAAGAGAGGTGGCTTTTAAAATCTGCCCTGCTTGATGAAGAGCGTGCAAAACAACAAGAGGAATTGAGGTGAGGTGAGATGTTAAGTTATCGTCACGGCTTTCATGCAGGCAATCATGCCGATGCCTTAAAGCATCTGACCTTGTGTCTGATCTTAAGAACTCTTCTTAAAAAGGACAAACCCTTCTTTGTCATCGACACCCACAGCGGCGGCGGGTATTACAGCCTAAAAGAAGGCTTTGCCCTTAAAAACCGGGAGTTTCAAACAGGGATCATGAAGATCTTAAATGATCCTGCGCTGCACTCCCTGGTGCCCGAGTACTATGAGGCCATCGAAGCTTTGAACGCCGGGGGCGGCTTTGAAGATGAGGACAGGCCTGAGCAGGTGCGGGGCATGAGCAAAGAGCAAAGATTGGGACAAGTAAAAGAGCGACAAGTAAAAGAGCAAGGGCAACAAGAAAAAGAGGCAGAACAACAAGAAAAAGCACAAGAGCAAGCACGAAAAGAGCGACAAGAAAAAGAGCGAGAACAAGGACAAGAGCAAAAAGAAGAGCAAAGATCACAACAAAAAGAACAAGCGCAAGAACAAGAAGAAAGAGAGCCGCAACAAGAAGAACAAAGAAAAGGGAACACAAACCTTAAAAGAGGCGCGGGCCCAAGAAATGGTCACAGCCTCTCTCGTGCATCAGGCAAAGCTTTGAAAGGAGAAGACGGCCTAAAGCATGGGCAGAGCCTTAAGGAAAAGCACCGGGCTAAGCTTGAGGCTAAGCTTAGGGCTAAACTTAAGCCTGAGCGCGTGCATGATGTGCTTGATAAATTGCAAGAAGATGCAGGCGACCAAGGGAGAGCAAGGCTCGATCACGGTCAGGACAAGGCCTTAAGAAAGGATGCCCCCTGCAATCGAGATCCCAACAGCCAAAAAAGCAGAGATCCCAACAGCCCAGGTCGTGCAGATGAGATTGCAAGGCAGGCGGCGGACAGACGAGAACCTGCAAAGATTGGTGCAGACCAAAGAGGCCCCGGGGAAAGGAAGAGAGTGCAGGGTGAGGGGAGCAGAGATCCCTTGGCAGGTCGAAGAGATCTTGATCGCAGAAGGCGCACTGTTGAGGCTCAGACAGGCACTCTTGGGGAGAGCAGATCTGCGGCAAAGGCTGCGGGGGACAATCTTAAGCTGTACCCAGGATCTCCTTATATCAGTTACCATCTTTTAAGAAAGCAGGACAGATTAACCTTAATCGATCTGCACCCTGACGAGCATCAAAAGCTTTTAGAAAGGTTTGGCTTTGATAAGAGAGTCAAAGTTGAAAAGACCGACGGGTTAAAAGCTTTAAATGCCCTTTTGCCTCCTCGTGTGATTAAAAGGGGACTTATCTTTATTGACCCTTCTTATGAAATAAAGAGCGATTACCAAGAAGTCGTCACAGCCTTAAAAAAGGCCGTAAGGAAGTTTGAACGGGGGATCTATGCTTTGTGGTACCCGGTGTTGGGCAGAGGACAAGATCATTCGGCAGGGCTCATAGAAGATCTTAAAGATCTGGGCAAGCCTTTGTTGCAGGCAGAGTTAAGAGTAAAAGAGCAATCAGATGAAATGGGGATGATTGGCTCGGGCATGCTTATTCTGAACTATCCCTACACCCTCGATGAGAG
>CAZYXT010000131.1:0-1063 GCA_964651505.1 uncultured Enterobacterales bacterium | reverse complement strand
AAAGAGGCAAAGGCAAAAACGAGGCGCATGCATGAGCTGCAAAGGCAATTCATAAATCTTTTCATGAAGTGTTTTTGGCAGTCAGGAGCAAGTCCCGGCTTACATTTTTAAACCCGGGTGGGCAGGGCACTTAAGATAAGGTGCCGGGCGCAAGATCTTAGGGGTCTGATCGGTGAAAAGCTCATTTCATAAAAAACTCTTTTGCATGACATAAATAGTGCAAATATCTTTGAGAAGCCTGCAAAAACCAGGTGCATATTGCCGGCCTGAACAAGTTCTTTACGTTCATATTCTCAATAAATGACTTTTTAAATTTGTGAGGCAACACATGCCTTTGCCCTATTTTGGCGCGCTGAATTGATCTCATCTTTTAGATCTTTTTTGGTAGTTTTTTATCATCAGCTTATAAAGCTTTTCATTTATTATATTGGGGGGGCCTATGTGTGCTCTTGATCTTCCTTGTAAGAGAAAAAACACATTAACTTATTGTTATTCAGGGGGTTATGCTTTGGATTCGTTTTAGGATGTGCTCTTTCTTTGCTCGCCTGAAAGGCGGTCTTGGTTAGTTTTGAAACAAAACTATCATATTCGGCATGATTTCTTGGGGCCGGGGGAAATATAGGGATCCCCTGTTTTACTGAATACTAAATTTTCCCTCTTTTGTCATCTGTTATTTTTTACACGTTTTCGTTTATGGGTTTTGTGGTTTTGTTGCTTTTTACTTGGGTTTTGTTTCTAGGTTTTAGCTTTAGTTCATTGATTATATCGGTCGTACTTTTATGGGTGTTTTATGGTTTGGCGTCTTTTTGTGTTTAGTTTTTTCTATTTTTTCTTAAAGTGCTTGCTTTTTTTTTTTTTGTTTGAGTAGTCTTTTTCCTAAATGGATGGAGTTATATGTTTTTAGCTCCGGCGACTTGATTGCATGGAATTATCCGTGTTCCAAGTCATCTATTGATTTAGTTGTTTTGATTTTCTGTTTGTTTTGTTGTTCTTTTGGAGGGCAACAGAGGTGCAGGAAATCGGTTTTTGGGAGACACAAGATATGAAGCTCACAAGAGGGGCT
>CAZYXT010000130.1:0-6202 GCA_964651505.1 uncultured Enterobacterales bacterium | reverse complement strand
GCTCGTCAGATAGCCGTCGTTTTGCACGCTTGACAGCACGAAGAAGCCGTTGCCGCAAGGGGATGGATTTTAAGGCCTGAGAGCCTCGGATCTTTAACTTTGGGCGCATGCAAAATCAAAGAGAGGCTCTGCCTTGTTACTTTGCTTTGATCACGTTTTGAACATCTTGCAAGAACGCTCAAAGGAGCATATGTTAGAATCGTTGTGCAGAGGGCTTGGCTGCACAAGGAGCCCCGGGCGGTCCCCGTTGAGACTGCAAGCAGGCACAGGCAGATGAGGATATTTGCTTGTTATTTGGCAGGTTTTACCCAAAACCTTAAAAATTAAAAAGCCCGGCCTGCGTGTCAAGCCATAGGTTGATTTTTAAAGATCCCGACGGGGTCGGACCTCAACTATTAAAAAATGCCTTGTTGCCTTGAATGCATGCAAGGCGGGCAATTGTGAAAACTCCTTGTTGTCAGGCGTTTTTTAGCTGATCCCGGGTTAATTATTCAGATTATTTACAAAGAAATCTTTGCCAAATCTGCCTTTGCAAAGATCTTTTGACAAATTTACACATATAATTGCTTTAGCTGATTTAAAGATAAAGATAATTAGGTACGAAGGTACGAAGGAGTTTTCTAATGATTGGAATCGTGGTCGTTTCTCACAGCTCTAAGGTAGCCGAGGGCATATGCGATATGGTCCAACAGATTTCTGCCGGCAGCGACAAGAAGATGCCGATCTTCCCTGCAGGCGGCAGGGCTGACGGCGGCTTGGGCACCGATCCTCAAATAGTCTTGGAGGCCATCAAAAAGGCCGATCAGGGCGAGGGCGTGGTGGTCCTGGCCGACTTGGGCTCAGGCGTCATCAGCTCGCAGGCTGCCATTTCCATGCTCGATGAGCCTTTGAGATCGCGCGTCCGCATTGCCGATGCTCCTTTGCTCGAAGGTGCCGTCGGCGCAGGCGTGGAAGCAGCTTCGGATGATGAAACCACTTTGGATCTGGTAATTTCCACGGCCGAAGGCGCAAGGCAGCTGCACAAAAAATAATCCTGAAGATTAAGATCTTCACAACAGGCAGGAGCGATCCTGCCTTTGTTGTTTGCAGGCACACCCATGCATCACCCTTTGGAACTGCTCAGTCCCGCGCGCGATCTTGCCACCCTCAAGGCAGCCTTAAGCTGCGGAGCCGATGCCGTCTATATGGGAGGCCCCGATTTTTCGGCCCGCCACGAGGCAGGCAACAGCCTTGACGATCTAAAGGAGGCGGCAGACTGCTGTCACCGCTATGGGGCAAGGCTGCATGTGGCGCTCAATACCCTCCTAGATGATAATGAGCACAGGCGCGCCCGCGCCTTGCTTGAAGATCTGGCCGGCATCGGGGCCGACGTCGTCATCGTGCAGGATTTAAGCGTGCTTGAATACATGCCCTCATCCTTGGAGGTGCACGCCAGCACGCAGTGCAATATCGACACCAAAGAAAAACTCAAGTTTTATTGGGAGCTTGGCTGCAAGCAGGCCGTCTTGCCGCGCGAATTGAGCTTAGATGAGATAAGGGAATTTCACGACTATTGCCCGAAGATCCGCCTTGAGATCTTTGTGGGCGGGGCCTTGTGCGCAGGGCAGTCGGGGATCTGCCATATCTCGCAGTTTATGACAGGCCGCAGCGCAAACCGCGGCCGCTGCGCCCAAATCTGCCGTCTGCCCATGCAGCTTTACAAAGACGGCACTCTTATAAGTCAGGGGCATCTGTTAAACCTCAAAGACAACGATCGCTCAAAGTTTTTATCGCAGCTTGTCAAGTGCGGGGTAAGCTCCTTTAAAATCGAAGGGCGCTTAAAAGATCTTGTCTATGTCAAAAACCAAACCGCCTTTTTCTCAGGAAAACTTGATGAGATTTGCAAAAAGCAAGATCTTGTGCGCTCAAGCTTGGGCAGTTGCAGCCATAACTTCAAACCGGATCTTGGCAAAACCTTCAACCGAGGCTTTAGCAGCGCCTTTTTGCAAGGCTCAAACGACGATGTTCTAAACAGACAAACTCCCAAATTTACGGGCAATAAGATAGGGACGGTTGCAGAAAGCTTTAAAACCACGCTTAAAGTAAAGTGTGAAGAGCCTCTGCACAATGGCGACGGGCTGACCTTTTTTGACGATAAGGGCAATCTTGCAGGCTTTAGGATCAACAGCGTGGTTGTGGCAGGGCCACACAGCACAGTCAGGCTTTTAAAGCCTCTTGAGCTTAAATACGGCACCGCCTTGTATCGCAATGCCGATGCCGAATTTGAAAAGCAGCTTAAAAGAGAGGACAGCGCCTGCCGCATAGTGCCCATCGATGAGATCTTCTCCTGCGAAGACGGCTTTTTGATCCTCACTTGCCAAGATCAGGGGGGACGCACGGGGTGCGCGAAGATGCCTTATGATTTAAAAGAGCATGAAAGTGACGAGGGCGGGGTACTTGATGCCTATCAAATAAAAGAGACTTTGCAAAAGTGCAGCTTAGGTTTTGCCAAGGTGCACAGCCTAAAATGCCAAAACCTCCCTGAGCTTCATTTAAAATTAAGCGCGCTTAATCAATTGCGAAAAGAGGCCCAGCTGCGCTATGAAGAGGCCTGCCTCAAAGCAGAGCCCAAAACCCGCTTTGTGCTGCCTGATCCTCTGCCCAAGCCTCCTTTTGCCACGATAGACCGGCGCCTTGTTACAAGCTCTTTTTTGGCTGCGTTTTACCAAAAGCTCGGAGTCAAAATTGCAAAGGATGAAAGCCTTGAGGGCAGGACAGTTTTAACCTGTAAGCATTGCTTAGTCAAATCCGAGGCTTTATGCTTTAAAGATGGCGGCAGCATCAGAGGTTTCAAGCTTAAAATAGGCAAACACTTTTTTGACATTGTCTGCGATTGCAAGCATTGCCGCATGCGCTTGCTCAAGCGGCAACCGGGAGCGGCACATGGCTGAATCTTTTGACTATGCGATCCCATACAGCGAGCAAAGATCCGAGCTTGACGGGGAGCAAAGATCAAAAGGCCCGTCCCTGCAATCCATTCCCTTTAAAGCCCAAAATTTGCCTGCTAAAGCGCAAGCGCCCGGGTCGTCCCCTTTGCAAAATAACGCAGATGAGGCCGATGAGCACAATTACAATGTCAGCAGGGTCGATATTGATGAGATCTTCAAGCAAGATGGGATCTTTGCCAAGGCCTATCAAGGCTACAAGGTGCGCTTAAGCCAGGTTGAGCTGTCCAAGATCTGTGAGGAGGCTTTTTTTGGCAATAAAGTAATCATTGCCGAAGCAGGCACCGGCACCGGCAAGACCTTTGCCTATCTGACCCCTGCGCTGTTGTCAGGCGGCACCACGGTGATCTCCACGGCCTCCAAGGCCCTCCAAGATCAGATTGTGCGCACCGATCTGCCCTTTTTGATAGATCTGTTTAACCTGCACGGCACGCACTGCATGGTGCTCAAAGGTTTTTCCAATTATTTGTGCCAAAGAAACTTTAAAATTGCCGTCACCGGCCGTCGCAACGGGCTCAAAGATTATGCCGCGCTGACCCTCAAAGACATCGAGTTTTTGGAGCGGATGATGGCAGATGAGCAAGAGAAGCTTTTAATCGATCCTTATGCAAGCTCCTTTGGGGATGTCAGCTCTTTGGTGCGGCCTGAGATCCGCTCTTTGGTCACCTGCGAGCCCATCTTTTGCTCCAAAAAGTCCTGTCCTTTTTACGAGGATAATTCGTGCTTTCCCTTCATGGCCCGCGACAAAGCCCGCCAGGCAGAAGTGGTGGTGGTAAATCACGCCTTGTTTTTCAGCTCTTTGTCCTCAAAGATAACCCCGCGCATCGATCCTGACGGAGAGCCCGTGCAGATCCAATCGTGGCTTTTGCCCCAATACAGCAGGCTTATCCTCGATGAGGCGCATGCCTTAACCCAATTTGGCCGTTATGCTTTCGGCCGCCGCTTCTCGCAACACTCCATCGAGGGCATCAACCGCACCCTGTACCGCACCTTAAAGTCAAAAGAGCACCCAAAGAAAGCTTTTGGCAAGGATGACAACAAGCAAAAAGGCAAGGAGGAGCCGCCCTCAGAGCTTAAGAGCCTGGCAAGACAATTTTCGGATCTGGGAGGTCAAATAGACTTAGCCTGCCAAGCCATCAGAGCCTATGTTGAAAACAAGGCGTTAGGCTGCGAGGTCAATTTGCTTGATCTTAAATACCTCGATCCTCATCATCGCCTCATCTGCCCGCAATTTCGCAAACTGTGCATTAACCTTTACAAATGCCTTGATGCCGAGCTTAAGCTTATCGAGGAGCACAAGGAGATGGATCCTGATCTCTTTGAAAACTTAAGCGAGTATTTTAGGGAGCTCATCAATACCTTTGTGGCCTGCATGAGGGTTGACCTCAACGATGACGGCACCTTCAAGCAAGATTTCGATGAGGTGGCAGTCTTGAGCCTGGGCTCCCACAATGAGATTGAGATCAATTTGCTGCCTTTGGATATTGCAAAGCCCTTTGCAGAGGAGCTCAAATACATCAAAAGCTTTGGCTGCGGGGTGGCCATGACCTCGGCCACTTTAAGCGTCGATTTTAAATTTACCAAGTTCATGCGGGAGCTGGGCCTGCAAGAGTTCAATCCGCACACCCTGATCGTGCCTGCGGTGTTCGATTATCAAAATTGCGCGCGGATCTGGCTATCCGATCGCTTCCCCGATCCTGCGATGGATGGGGACAAGCGAATCGACGAGCTCATCGACACTCTTGAGGCGGTGATGGATCAAACCCGCGGCGGGATTTTCTTTTTGACCACCTCCCACAAAGCCTTGCAACGGGCCCACCACGTTTTGCGCCGCAAGTTTTATGGCAAGCGTCCGGTTTACGGCCAAGGTTATCAATATTCAAACTATAAGCTTATCGAAATGTTCAAGCGCGACGGCAATGCCATCTTGGTGGGCACCTCCTCGTTTTGGGAGGGGGTGGATGTGCCGGGCAGGGCGCTTTCCTTGGTGATCATCGACAAGCTGCCTTTTATTTCCAATACAGATCCTTATAATAAAGCGCTGTGCGAGCGCATTGAAAAACGCGGGGGAAAGCCGTTTTTTGAGTTTACCCTGCCCAATGCCGTTATAGATTTAAGACAGGGGGCCGGCCGCCTTATTCGCAAGGAAACAGACAAAGGTGCCCTGATCATCTGCGATCCGAGGATCGTCACCAAGACCTATGGCAAGATCTTCAGAAATTCCCTGCCGCAAATGCCCGTTGTCTATACCAAGGAAGCTTTGCTTGAATTTTTGCAAAGTTTTTAAAGGAGCTTAAGTGAACATTTTAGCTTTAGACACCGCCACGGAAAACTGCTCGGTTGCCCTGTATACCCATGACATGGTGTACGGGCGCAGCGAGACGGTCATGCACAGGCATGCCGAGCTTTTGCTCAAAATGGTCGACGAGACCTTGCAGGAGGCGCAGCTTGATCGCTCTCAAATAGACCTGATTGCCTTTGACTGCGGCCCGGGATCTTTTACCGGGGTGCGCATTGCCACGGCCGCAGCCCAAGGCCTGGCCTTGGGATTGGACTGCAAGGTTGTTCAGGTGACGTCCTTGGAGGCCATGGCCTACGAGGCCTCCATCGGGCTTTCAGACGGCCTGATAGTGTCGGCCATAGATGCGCGCATGGGCGAGGTGTACCTTGGGTTTTATAAAAAAGAGCAGGGGGTTTTAAAAGAGGCCGCAGAGTGTAAGGTGCTAAAGCCAAAAGAGGCGGTCGATGCAATCACAAAGATTTTCCCGACCGGCACATATCTTGCCTGCGGCACGGGCATTGAGATCTTAAAGGGCGCAGGGCTTGATCTTAAGCCGGAGCAATTGGTGCTCTATCCGCATGCTGCGGCCGTGGTGCGGGTGGCCGCAATGAAGGCCCATGCAGGAGAGACTTTGGACTGCGCTCAGGCTCAGCCTTATTATCTTCGCAATGAGGTGGCCTGGAAGAAGCTCTCCGAGCAAAAGAAGGCTTAAATATGCAGATAAGGCGCACGCAGAGCAGGGCTCAGATCTTACAAAGCTCCTTTAACAAGGCGCGGCTGATAAAACAAGGCCGCTTTGACGATAAGAGCCATAACGAGAGCACTGCTTATGAAGATGCGGGGTTTGCCGCACCCTTGAGCCTGCAGGAGGCAGCCTGCGATCATGCCCATGCCGTGGCCTTTTTGCAAGAGCAGGGATTGTGGCAGCTAGGGGACG
>CAZYXT010000129.1:0-6216 GCA_964651505.1 uncultured Enterobacterales bacterium | reverse complement strand
AAAAAATTGTAAACGAATTACCGGATTTCATGAAAATGAATTATCGGAACATCCAATCGGCTAAGAGATCTTATTGCCCGCGCTTAAGATGCCTGCATGAGAGCAGAGGAGGAGGCTGCGGCCCAAAAGGAAAGATAAGAGCAGCAAGTTCTCAATTAAGATGCGGCCGCATCAAACAGGGTGCAGTGCCCGGGATCCCTGGTCTTCCCCTGCTGCCTGCCTGCAAGATGGTTTGGCTCCCCCGGCGCCGCGAGAACCTAAAACTCCCAAGCTTTTGACGTGAAAGCCCGCGCGGGGCAAAATGCCGATAAATTGGCACTGCCGCAGGGCATGCACCTATCCTTGGGCACCTTTTGTCAGTAGGAGATAATCAGATACAGGCACCCTACGATGACCAGACACCCCAGGCACAAGAGCAGGCTTTGGGTGACCATGCGCTGGTAACTTGCTGCCATGCAAAAGAACATGCCGATGAGCACCACGCTGAAAGCTACGGTAACAGGCGATGGATAAACCACCAGGGCCACGCACAAGATAATGGTAAATACGATAAAAGATACCACCACGTTGATGGTACGCTTCTTTTTTAAGGCTTTGATCTCTGCTTCGGTCAGACGCCGATGTCCGCGGTAGCGATTTTTCTCCATGAGTCGTTCCGTATTTTTGGTTTCTCTTCTTTAGCATTTAAAGCAGGGCGCTTTAAATGCCCGCACATAATATCACCTATGAAGCCTATTAAGAAAGCAAATTTAGGGCCAAAACCCAAGAAAAAGCGATATTTGCCCTCAGCTCAAACCTGCCAAATATACCCTGTCAAAGCCTGCAGCGCTCCCTAAATAACAGCGTCCCGCCCTCACACTGCACGAAGGCAGCGCCTGCACAGATCCCGGCATCCTCCGGCAGCTGCCGTGCAGCCTTTAAAAATAGCAGTCATTATCAAGATCCCCAAGCTTCGTCAGGAGGGTTCGCCATCAAAAGTCCCCATTGACAAAGCCGCATCCCTCCCTTATGTCTCACACCCCTTTGCGATGCCCCCATTCTGCCAAGATCTGCACCTTTGAAGCTGCGATATAATGATCCCAAGGCACGCATCCGAACATGTCAGGTAAAATCACAGGGAAAAATGCAAGCATGGCAACTCAAAAAGTCCTTCTGTACAAAACCGTTTGTCCTCAGTGCGGACAACAAATCTTCAGGATCGCTTATCCGACCTTCAAAGAGCAGTGTTTTGTCTGCGGCTGCAAGTGGCAGCCCTCTTATGAAGAGTTCGCATCGCGCCCCGTGCAAGGCACCTTCCCCTGTGCGGTTGATTCCAAGCGGGCCTTAAAAGAGCAGATCTTGTCCTGCCTTAAACGCAAAGGCAAAACCCTGAGCCTCTATAACCTCAAAAACATCAAGGCTGTGATGGCAAGCCACCTGACCATTATCTATGTGCCCATGTACTTTCATCAGGGGGCCTATGCTGCCACCTGGAATGAGCATAAAACCAAGACCGTGCAAAAAAGACAATATGTCAAAAGCCTGCATCGCTATGAATTGCTCAATGACAGCTTGTTGTGAAAACTCCCTTGGAAAAAGGAAAGCCTCTTAAAAAAGCCTTCAAAGCAAAGCTTGTACGGTGTAATCATTCAAAGAAGAGAGCTTTGAAAGACGCTCTGCCCCGGCCAAGGCTTTAACTTGTGCACCTGCCCCCTTGCTTTGGCATAAGGGATGTGGTTTGAGTTAAACTAAAGTTAATGAAACAAACACTGCATCAAGCGCAAAAAGAGCATAAACCCAAAATGTTTAAGGGCAGATCTTAAAAGTTCATGCTTTGCCTTTTATCTTGTTTGCTCTTAAGTTGAGCACTACTCATTAGGAGGACAGATGTACTCGTTAAGCGGCATTACCATTTCGGAAGGGGCAGCTTCTGCCCCTGCGGTGATCTTGACCACGGCTGCCGATAAGATCTCGCTTTTAAGCGATGAGAGTTTGTTAAAGCCCCTTGATGATGAGCCCGTCGACGGCATCTTGGATCCTGCCTACGAGCTTTCCAAGTTTCACCAAAAAAGCCATGACTTTGCAGCCAAGTTAAGACATGTCACATCTGCCGCCGCCCCCGACAGCGTGCGCGATCTGTTCGGAGCCGTCTCTGCCTACTTAACCGATCCCAAGAATGCGCAGATCATAGGCGATCTCATCTACCAGGGCAAAAGCGCAGCCCGGGCCTGCCGGTTGGTCTTTTTGGATAACTTAAAAGTCTTTACCGATTCTGACGATCCCGAGCTTAAAGCCCAAGGCAGAGAGTTAACAGCCCTTGCCAAAGAGTTTATTGCCACCTTAAGCACGCAAACCCCCTCCGAGTTTAACCACATCGAGCTAAAAGAGCCTTCGGTCATTGTCGCCAAGGATCTGACCCCGGCGCACTTTTTGTGTTTGAGAACCGATCTGGTGCGCGCCGTGGTGCTCGAGGGCGGGATGTCCTCGGGGCATTTGGGCTCGGTTTTGCGCGAGCTTAGAATTCCTGCCGTCTTCTCGGTGGTGGGGGCCTCTGCCATCAAAAATGGCGAGCAGATCTTGGTGGACGGCTCCGAGGGCTCGGTGATCGTGGAGCCGCCTTCGGAGGCTGCGGCGTTTTTGCTTGAAAGGCAGGCTGTCACCGATGAGGATGTCGATGACGACGAGCCGCTTTCTATCACCTTGGCCCCCTCCGTCGGAGCCTCCAAGGAATTGGATTTAAGCTCTCATCTGTTAAAGCACGGGCTGGGGCTGTTGCGCTCGGAGTTTTTGTTTTTGGGATCCAAAAAGGAGCCATCCGAGGATGAGATGACCCAGACCTTTGCCTCCCTCTTCTCCAAGGTTCCCTCCCATGCCCCCATTGCCGCGAGGACCTTTGATTTTGCAGGAGACAAGACCCCGGTCTTTCCCTTGGTGCTCGATGAATCGGGCCCCTTGCAAGGTTACGGGGCCCATGTAAGCTCGGACCTCTTAAAAAAGGAGCTTAAGGCCCTGTTAAAAGCTGCCCCCAACCGCGAGCTGTCCGTTGTCTTTCCTTTAATCTCAAGGATCTCCGAGGCCAAATGCTTAAACAATCTTTTGGCAACCTGCGCCGAAGAGCTTGATGCACAGGGGAAGGCGCGGGCCGAGTTTAAGACCGTGCTCATGATCGAGACTCCTGCTGCCGTGTTGTCGGCGAGAGCCTTTACCGAGCACACCTCGATGTTTTTGATAGGCACCTCATCTTTGGATGAGTATGCCTCGGCTCCCCGCACCCCGGGACAGGCTTTTACCCCTGCCTTGGCCAAGATGATAGCCATTGCCTGCAAGGGGGCATATGAAGGCGGGGTTAAAGTCGGGGCGGCAGGACGCTTTGCCCAAAGGCCCGAGCTTTTGCCTTTCTTTTTGAAGCTTGGGGTATCGTATATCAGCACCGATGCGTACTCGATGACCAAGCTTAAAAGCTGCCTTGAGGGGGGCCGTTTGAAAAGCGCCTATGAAGAGGACTTTTACCAAAAGATCATGAACACCGCTACAGGGCAGGAGATTGCTTCTCTTATCAACAATCTCAATTTCATTTGAGGAAAGCACGGGGCCTGAGGCAACCCTGGCGCAAATCGCGCAGCTCTTTGAGCAGGCAGGGGCCAGCTCAGAGCTCAAGGTTTGGCAGGAGAGGTGCAAGAAAAAGGCAAAAACAAGGGTTGCAAGACCTGTTTGGGAATGCTTTGAGGCCGGGCCCGGTCTTGAGGGTAAAGCAGCCCGGGCCTTGAAAGAGATCTGCCCTGATCGTGTTGACGGCAGAGCTTGTAAGGAAGACAAAAGCCCAAGATCAAGTTACAAGCAAAAAACCCAAGAAAAGGGAAAAAGGCCCTTTATCGAGGAGACAAAGAGATAAAGCCTGCTTTAAGGCCGGGGCAGGTCTGGGATTTGGGCGTTTGGCTGTGGCAGGCAAACGCCTGCTTGCAAAAGGGCATGGCTGAGGGGAGGAGGATGCCTTCATCAAAACCTGCTCCTGCGTGCAGGTTTGCCTGATGGTTGGCGCAGGTTTTTGAAAGGGCATGGCTTGATGATGAAATTTCATGCGGTGTTGAAAGCTTTGGAGATATAAAAATGTCGCTGTTCTCGTATTTGTTTCATTCGACTCCCGATGAGGATGATGCCGATCTGGTGTTGTATGCTCCGGTGACAGGAACTTTGCTGCCATTGTCGGAGGTGCCAGATATTGTGATCTCCGAGAAGATCGTGGGAGAAGGGGTGGCCATCATGCCCGAGAGCGACACCATAGTGGCTCCCTGCGACGGGGTGATCTCAAGGCTGATGTCTACCAATCATGCCTTTGCCTTAAGGTGCGATCTTAACTTGGAGATCTATGTGACCTTCGGCATAGGAGCAGTAGATCTGCAGGGGCTGGGCATGCATTCTTTAAGAAAGACTGCCGATGCGGTCAAAAAAGGAGATCCCATCTTAAAGATCGATCTTGATCTGGTGGGTCCCAAGATCAAATCCACCATCACCTCATTGGTGGTTGTCAGATCATCAGGCCCTATTTCCTCGGTGGTGACAGCCACCGGACCTTCGATGGCGGGAACCACTCCCTGTGCCTGGATCAAGCTTGACAAATCGGGCGTTGCTCATGAAAGAGCGCCTTATGATATTGATGAAGATGCCCGATGAAAGATGGGCAGATGATGCCTGCAGAGGTTGACGGGTTAAGAGCCGGGGACAGGGAGAGCAGACGGCCTGAGACGAAGAGAGCGGGGAAGATCAGGCGGCCAGAAGCGGAGAGTGCCAGGAAGACTTGAAAGATAAGTAAAATCGGGGCTTGAAGAAAAGGAAAACTTAACACCGAAGACAGGCGTGAAACTCATGAACTCCCGGCCTAAGTTTTTCTACACGGCACGGCGACGGACCGATTCAAAGCGCGGCGAAAGATCGATTCCGGGTGCCGCGGCAGACCGATAGTTCTGCCTTAAACTTACTTTTCGCTTGAGGCGAGAGCTCTTTTTGAATCTGAGGAGCGGTCTTGCAAAAAAGGCAGGATTAGCGGCGGGGCCCAATTAATGTCGGCAGACAGTGGCGTTATGAAACGCCCGGTTGTTGCTTGCAGATTGGCCATTGCCTTAGGGCAGCGGGGTCATCCCGGCAGCGGCAATAGCGGAAAACATGCATGTTTGGAAAGAGGTCTGGAGCTTTTTGGCTGGAGTAAGATATCTGACCATAGCCCTGCACTTTATTGATGATCTTTTGCAAGCAGGGCTTTTGAGATCCTGGAAATATAAATCTTTTCGTTTATTATCAAAACTGATATTCACCTCAATTTAGGACTTTTTGGACTTGCATTTTTTATTTCTTGTTACGAAATAGTCTATAAATTGGGATCGATCCAGATTCTATATCTTTGGTTGGTCTTCAATGGGTTTAACTTTAGTCTTTTATACTGATTTTGTATGTAAGTGCTAAAGTTTCTTAAATGAAAAATGGCGTAACAAAGACCGGATACCTTGGGTTTCTTTTAGAAGGGTATCTGTCAAAGGTCGATGTTGCATGTTTTTGGGAGACACAAGATATGAAGCTCACAAGAGGGGCTATCTCTTTCCTATTGGCCGATTATAAGGCTATCTTCAAAAAGGCTTACGTCAAAGGTCTGGCTGCAGCGGTTGTGTTGACTGCAGGTTTGGCCGCAGGACAGGCGAATGCGACAGCTCTGGATTCGGGCGGCATTAGTGCCAGCGGAGCAGATTCTTCTTATAAAATTGTTGGCAGCAACGCACAAGGCAATTTGGGTAGTGATTATTATCAATATGAGAGCCTGCAGATTTCAGGCGGTCAGAATGTAACCGGCTTTAGCGGCAAAATTTTGATTACGTCCGGAAGTGCAAACAGCACAGGAAACTATATTAGCGGCAACGGTACCAGTGCTGCAAGCTTGAGCGGCTCCGGTATTTTAACCATCGATATCCAAAACAGCGATAATTTGTCCGGCTCAGGCCTGTTGATTGGCACTTCGGGGTCGCTTACGATGGATGAAATCAGCATTGCCAGCGGTGCGTTGATTTTAAGCGGCGGCGGCACTGCGAAGGTTAGCGCTTCGACTTTGACGATTGGCGTCAGCGGGGCGGGGTATTCTTCGGGCGCCTCTTCCACTGCCTTTTTGATTATTAACTCGGGCGATACCGTTGATGTTTCTAATGATGGCTCTTCGGGCTCTTTGGTTGTTAATGGCGGCGGCCAGCTGTTGGT
>CAZYXT010000128.1:4735-6280 GCA_964651505.1 uncultured Enterobacterales bacterium | reverse complement strand
ATGGCTGCCCTGCCAAGAGACAAAGAGGCAGGATCCGGGCATATGCCGAGCCTTTCTTGCAGGGCGTTGCCGCGTCTTAAACGCAGCCTTGCAAAGAAGATTTTGAGGATTAAACGATGAAATTTATCTTAGGCTTGATCATGCCTTTGATCTTAAACTTCATGCTGGGACTAATGGCAGGATACTTTGCCTTAAAAGGACAGACCCCCGAGGCTTTTGAAGATCTTATTGCCCGCGAGTTTGAACATATGGCCCTGTTGCTTGGGGAAGAGACGCGGGCAATTGAAGATCTGAGCGTCAATCTTGTCAAAACCCTCCTGCCAAACTTTTCGGTGCAGTCGGCCTGGTCGCTTTCATTGATGCTGATGACAGTGCGTCTTATCGCCTGCGCAAGGCTCTCTTGGCCTTTGCTCTTGGGGGCAGCGCTTTTTGGGTTTTATTACTGGAAGCTTGTAAAGGAAAACCAAGTCTGCCTTGGGATCAATTTGCAGCCCAAAAAAGCCAAGATTAAATTGTGCTTTTGGTCTTTGACCTTGCTCTTATCCTTATTGAGCTTTCAGCCCTATTTTGCCTCAGCCTTTTTGACCATTCCCCTGCTTGCCCTGTGGTGCTTTATCTTCACGGCTCTGACCCATTACGTATTTATAGGCTGGGAGAGGTAAGAGAGGATGACTGGGCAAAGAGAATGGCAAGGCTCGAAAGCTTGCAAAGAGTCAGGCAGGATCCCGGGGCTTGCACATGGGCAGGATGGGATCCCGGGGCTTGCGATGGAAGCTTGCGGTGAGAGAAAGACAGAGCTTTGATGGGGGCACCCCTTAAGCGCGAGCCCTTTGCCTTTGAAAAGGATAAAGCAAAGAGCGCAGGCATGGGCCCGGGGCCAAGCAAACATCGCAAGCCTTCGCAAAAACATGAGCCGGGGCAACCACAACAAGGCGGGGACGGCGACCCCGACAAAGCAAGGACTGAGAACCAAACGAAGCACCTCCCTGCAACAAAAAAAGATCACAAACAAAAAGAGACGCCCGTAAGAGAGATAGCGAGAAAACTTATGAAACAGTCGATGTTTACAGCCCTTAAAAATCTGACCGCGGTCTTTAAAAGGATCTGTCTGTTTGAGGCCGGCGCCAAAAGCCCTGAGCTTTTTGCCCCATTGCAGGATCTTAAGTGCGACAAGGCGGCAAAGCTTATGCTTATAAAGCTTTTAAAAAGAGAGGCTCAAAAAAAGTTTGCCAAGCTTAAACGGCACCAAAAAGAATGCCGAGGCCCCTGCAACGAAGACGGCACAAAAACAAAGCCCGGGCGGTCAGACCCACATGGCCTGCCCGCCCCTGTTGGTTGGGCAAAGAGCGGCAACGAAGCACTATTCCTCGGTGCTGCAATGGCTGAGGCTGCGGAGGGTGCAAGAGCCGTGCAAGAGCAAGCGCAAGAAGAAAAAAGATCGGCTCAAAGAGCAGGCGTCAAAGGATCTGCAAGCTTGAAAGACGGGGGAGCGCGTTGCGATGACGAAGAACACCCGGGCTCAGGCGCAGGCTTTAAAAAAGAGCC
>CAZYXT010000128.1:0-4635 GCA_964651505.1 uncultured Enterobacterales bacterium | reverse complement strand
AGGAAGGAGGGAATGCCCCTAATTGCAATCAAAGCCTTAAAAAGGAGCAAGCCTCGCATCATGCTCAAGTCCTTGAACCCGGGCAGGAGCAAAACCGCCGGACGGGACAGCAGAGGCAAGAGAGGAGCGCGGGCCAAGAAGAGCTTGTGCAGGGGACGGCAGGGCTTGGCGATAAAGCCTCTTTTGGCCTTGGGCCCTGCGTTCAAGCAAGAGCGGTTGACGCGGATGAAGGCGGCAGCGCGGCAAAAGCCGATCTTAAAGCTGTTTTGGAAAACTCCATGCGCCCTGCCTTATCTTCGGTGCCTGAGAGTCTTAATGAGGGCCCGGCCTATCGCAACGGCTTTGCCAATCCTTTTAAGGTTTTATGCTACGCCAAGCTTTTAAGTTTGGCCTCATCGGGCAGATACAGCTTTAACGATGATTTAAGTTTCTCCTTTAAGGCCTTGGGCTGCCTGTTGCTTGGGGAGGGAGACAAGCTTATCGAGGATTTTGCCTCTTTGTACAAAAAGCTTGCCCATGCCAATGCAGGCAGCAATTGCCCTGCCGATCTTGGCACCATGGGTCTTTGCTCGGTGTTTGGGGCTGCGGCCATCTTAAGCTATGCTCTGATAAAGACGGGCTTATCCTTGGTCATCGTTAAAGTCATTCATTTGAGGCTGGAGCCATATGACAGCCGCAGCCTCAAGCAAAGCCTGTCTTTAGACGATCTGCCCTATGCCTTTGCAGGCGGGGGCAGCGGCATCTTCAATAAAATTGCCGCCGATGAAAGCATTGCGATCTTGGGGCCCGAGGATGAGCTCTACCTTTGTGCCCAAAAAAGCGCAGCGGGGGATGCAGCTTCTGATAATACCTTGCAGGCCCAAAGCGCTAAAGCCTCTCTTGGGAGCGGAGACGAAATCAAAGAGGGCCAAAAAGGAGGCAATGCCCAGGGGTGCAAAGATGGCCTTGAAGGCAGGGAGGGGCCCTGCGGCAAGGATAGGCTTGAGCGCGGGAACTGCCAATTTCAAGCAAGCCCGCTCTTTAAGGAAGATCAGGCTCAAAAGCCTGTCGATGAAAATTGCCTTGAGCGAGGCTTGGTTGATGACAACAGCCTTGCTCAGGCAGTAAGCGACGCCAAAACCGGCACAAAGGGCGCAGTTTCCAAAATCTGCCCCAAAGGCGAAGATGGCCAAGGTTGCGCCAATAAAGATGAGGCCGGGGACGGCGAGGATGATGTCAAAAACAATGGCAGCGCCGCATCTTGCAAGAGCCTGCAACAGGAAAATGGAAACCTGCCCCAAGATAGCCCCCCTCAAGGTGCAAAAAGCCTTGATGCATCGCAGGATAAAGCTGATGGAGGCTGCTGCTTTGATAAAGCCGGTACCGGCCAAAGCCCGGTTGAAGATAACAGATCCCATCTTGCCGACAGCTTTGAGCGTACCCCTGCCTCTGCCCTTCAAGAGCAATACGCCAAGCTCTTTATGAAGGCCCGCACCGAGGCTTTAAAGGCTTTTCAGGCATATCGGCAGGCACAGAGCACCTTGCTTAGTGCCGACAGGAGCGGGATCAGGCTTTGCGATCCCAAAACCCTGCTAAAGTTAAGAGTTGAGGCCATGGCAAAGCTTGAGGAGGCCAAAGGCGTGCTTTTAAAGCTGCAAAAATTGAAGATGGGATTGACAGCAGACGCAGGGGCTGAATGCGGCACAAGGCAGGCAAAAAACCTTGAAAGCAAGAGTAAAAGCAATGATGATAACTGCAAAGACAACAAGAGCGGCACCGGGTGCCCGGGCTGCGGGCGTGACGAGGCAGGCTCGGGCAGGAGGCCGACAGATGAGAAGACAGGCTGCGCACATGACATTGCCCCAAACGCAGGACTTGATGAAGATGACATCTTAAAAGCAAAAAGCCTGCTTGCCGCCTTTAATGCAAAAGAGGGCCATCAAGAGAAGATCATGCAATCTTTAAGATCAGGGACGCTGAGCTTTAAGCCCGATCCTGCCTTTAAGATCCGAGGCTGCGATGAGCAGGCCTTAAATGAGATCAGGTTGAAGACCAAATACCGCGGCCATTCTTGCAAAGAGCTGCAATATTTCAGGGCCCCTGACAAGCACAATATCTCCAAGGTGGTGTTAAAAGACTTCTTCGGCTTCAAAGAAAACCGCGCTCTGTTAAGAGATCTTGAGCGTTACGAGCAGTTTGCAGACGACAGCCTTGATGACAATGCCAAGCTGATCCTCTACTCTCAGGCCTGCACTGCTTTAAAAAGCATCAAAAAAGATGCTGTCCTAAAATTCATCGAGGCCAATCCGCACTTGATTTATGCCTTCCGAGGTCCTGCCTGTGCGCTTAAAAAGTACCAAAGACTTGACAGCAAAATCAGGGCCGAGAGAAACAGAAGCAGCCGCAGCACAGATCTCAAAGCCGCCGTCAGAGACAACCAAGAGCAGCAAAAATACCGCGAGCAATTGTCAAAAGCGCAAGGACAGGAGGACCGGGATGAGTAGCGGCAGGCTATGGATGGCTTGCCGCGGCCCATTATTTTGCCTCATGCCCTGATGCAAGCGGGCCCGGCGGGCATATCGTATAGGGCGCCGCCTTGGCGGAGCGTCAGATGAGCGCCCCGCCGCCTTTTTAAAAGGCAAAAGGCGAAAACAGATCACGCAGGTACAGGTAGAAATCAGGATTGGCCTGATGCAAGGTCCCGACTTTAAAAGTAATAAGCCCGCCGAGCATAAATGTTTTGGCCATGGCCCACAGCACTATCATGAAGCAAACTTTGGAGTACAAAGTGCCGTCCCATCTGATGTAGGTTGCTGCGATCATGACAGAGAACAAAATCAGGACATACAGCTGCTCATAAAAATAACGTGCTGCAAAACCTGTTACCTTAAAGTTAAGGTATGAGAGCATCAGGCTGATGACGATCACTGCCAATGCGCTTTTGTATAGGGCTCTCTTATGAAGATCTCTATCACGCAGCAAGGGCTTGAAAAAGAGCAAAGCAAAGGACAGGACAATGGAAAAGTTCAGCAGCCCCATTCCGTCTATCAAAGCGTAAAGGAACGTCCCGTAATTGGCGTAGCCTGTATGCTCGAAGATCTTTTGACCCAAGAAAGGAAAATCCTTTAAATAAGTCGGTGCCTCCAAATAGACGTGATAAAGGAAATTGCTGATGTTTTGCAGATCAAAGGGTAAGGTTGCGCCATTTCTGTTAAAGGTAATTTGGATGAAATGGCCAAACTCAAAAATGCTGCCAAAGCGTGCGTAGTTATACCACATCACAAAAATCGCCCCGGCCAAGGTGGGCACTGCTATGCAGGTAAGATCCAAAAGCTTGGTTTTAACCCCTGCATTGACCGGATCTTTTAAATACCACGGCAACAGGGCCAGGCCGATTAAAAGCAAAACTAAAAGATCGGCGGGGCGAGAGGTAACGACCAGCACTATGCACAGACCGGCACCAAACAATAATGCCCGCCGCTTGAGTGCAGAGGTCAAACTTAAGCAAGAAAATAGGCAGTAAAACCCCAAGGTGCCAAATAAAATACTGGTTTGATAAACCAATGCGCCATGAAATGACTGCACCAAATAATAGTAAGTGCACCCCGCGCTCACCAAAGCAGCAAAACCGCCCAAATAGAAAACCACCGAGGTTTTAATGTTAAAGGTGCTCATGGCCTTGGGATACAGCAAGGAAAAAGCCAAGATCATTAATACTGATATGATCCCGGCCACCAGCGAAGGAAAAGGAGGCTGTCCTGTCAAAAAATAAATGGGGTAGTAAAAGATGAGCGGGCATAAGCCTGTGTAGATGTAATAATGATCATTGGCGTATACCACATCATAAATGCCAAAGATTTTTTTGGCCATGCGCTCGGTATAATCCCAAGGATCATTGAGCGTTTTATATTCAGGATCTATATCATAATCGATATAAAGCTGACCTTTGGAGAAGGCATCCATCAGGCGCACGTAGTAATCAGACTGCACAACCTCTTGCTGATTGCGCGGCATGTGAGTCAGATACTGATGCTCGCCGCCAACCATGGGAAAGCTGCCTGCGTTGGCATAGTAGGTGTACGTGACAGGACATGCTCCATCCCCTAAGTATGCCCGGCTAAGAGCTAATGAGCAAAAAAGAGCCAGGGCAACGACTGCAAAATACGAGCAGCGGTGCGCGCGGATCTTAAAGTCAAAGTCTGTCTTGTAAAGCTTGTATTTGCAAGAAAAGACAATGGCCCCCAACAGCATGAAGATCATGGCGGCGCGCAAGAAGTAAAAATGCAGATCGGGCTCTTTATTAAGCTCAATTGAGGTTACCGCAATTACCGCACCCCTCAAATTTTCAAAACTGATGGTAACCGAGTTGACCTTGCCCCTGCCCCTGACCTTGGTTAAGACGTAATTAAATTCATCGCTTCCCGGGTTATAGGCAAAATGGGAGGCCTTTTGATTGGCATAGCGAAAATTTTCGCCAGTAAAGTAAACGCTGCCCTCAAGGTACATCTTAGGTCCCGCGGTTTTGAAGGCCACGTTATTGAGGTTTAAATCCAAGCCGCTGATGGTGAGGTTGGGATTATCCTTTGAGATCACCGCGGCATTGGTCTTAAGCTGCTCGTTATAGGGCAGATTGACGCTGTTGTAAGGGTAGGATGA
>CAZYXT010000127.1:0-6294 GCA_964651505.1 uncultured Enterobacterales bacterium | reverse complement strand
TTTAAAACGTTATGGCCCTTGGCAAACCAAGAGCTTATCTTACTTGGCAAGCTTGGCCAAATACTCTTTGAGGGGAGTTAAAAAGTCTTCGATTCTCATCTCATCGATAAAACTGCCTTCCTTGGTGAAAACAACGGCATCCGATCCTGAGACGGGAGCCCAGCGCCTAGTCAGCTCAGGGCGGTTGTCATTATAAAAAGCGAACAGAGGTAATTTGGAGGCACAACCTAAATGCAAGGTTGCCGTATCTACCGTCACCATGGCATCAGACAGGTCGATGATGGCAGCAAGCTCCATGCAATCCATTTTTTGGGGAATGCCCGTTAATTTGACCTCAGGGGCAGCTTCACGAATTTTGTCGAACAAATAATTCCCCGCAGGCGGAACCAGCAGCGCAACACTTCGCCCTGTCGCTTCATGAATGAGCTTGGCCGTTGCAACCACTGTCTCATCGGATAAATGCTTGTGCTTTGAAGCGCCCCACGGAGCCAAGGCAATTTGGCCTTGCAGGCAATAGGCGCGGGCCTTCTGCACAGCCACAGGATCGGTCAACACCACATAGTCGGTCACCTTCGGATCGGCTATGCCGCCAAGTTTTAAAAGATCTGCAAAGTAATCGGTCATATGCTCCGAGGGATTGCGGGCACCCAGATTTATGTTGATGCAGTCAAGCTGACCGTTTAAACCTGCAATGAAGTCAGGCTTGAGACAAAAGGCCAGATAAAAATCCTGAAAACGCCAGTACTCATCCAAATTAATGAGCATCGAGCACTTGCCATATGCTGTAAGCCCCGCGGCCAACTCATCAAGCTCATCTTTGGAAGGGCGCTTTTTGACAACCTGCACATTCTCAAGATGAAGGCACTTGGAGTACAAGGGAGCCACATTGGCCGAGCAAAGAACGCTGATTTTAAGATTGGGACAGTATTTTTTAAGCTCGACAAAAAATGGCGACATTACCTCTGTATCTCCTAATTTGCCGTCAATTTTGCTCACCACGATATGAGTGCATGAAGCAAAATCAAGTTCTTGGGCCCGGGCCTTCTGTTTGAAATCATACCTGCTCTTATTAACCCAAAAACGCACTTTATCTCTAACTTTGCTGATAAGTTTCATCCCAACCCCTTATTCATGGCACATGCATCAGACCCCGTTAATCGGGCCTATTGTACCAGTTTACGATAATCTGCATACAGACTGCGGCTTCTGATAACTCTGCCGTGCAAGAGAAAATCAAGCACCACGCGGGTGAGCTCCTTAAGCGCAGCGCCTCGGTAGTTGCCTTGAGCAATCTTGATAAGATCTGATCCTTGAAAATAACCTCCGTCTTGATTTTCCGCAGACAAGGCAGGTTTAAAACCTGAGGCAAGGCTGTAAAAATATCTTTCCTCAGGGTCAAACATTTTGCCCTCGCAACTAAAGGAGATCTCATAGCCCAGGCTCTCAATCAGGTTGAGCTCAAATGCCCTTAACGGAACGACGGGATCTTGCCCTTCGCTCAGGCTTCTGAGCAAACAAAGGTAAGAGGCAAAAAGTTTGGGACAGGACTCCTCCTCTGGGCACAAATAGGAGATAAGCTCGTTGGCATAGGTGCCGCAAAAATAATTGGGAATGCTTATGACGATACTCTCTCCGCTTTGCCGGCAATCTTTGAGGGAGTAAAGCTCGCCTTTGCTTTTGAACAAAGAAAGCTTAAGGGGGATAAAAGGCTGCACCAAAGCTTTGGACGAGCTTTTTTTGACCGAGCGCCCCACGGCCCTAATAAGGCCGTGATTTAAGGTGTAAAAATCGATTAAAAGGCTGTTTTCTTTGTAATCGCGGCTGTGCAACACAAATGCCGCTTCATCTTCAATAGCATTGGTTGGCATCAGCGACCATCAAAATCAGCATAGCCAAGGCTCTTTAAAGCCCGGTCATCGTCGGCCCAGCCTGCCTTGACCTTAACGAACAAAGACAAAAATACTTTGCGCTCAAAAAGCTTTTCCATGTCTGTGCGGGCATCGGTGCCGATCTTTTTGATCCTCGCCCCGCCGTTGCCGATGACCATTTTCTTTTGCCCCGAGCGCTCCACCAAGATGGCTGCGCTGATGCGCAACAGATTGTCCTCTTCTTTAAATTCCTCGATCTCCACCGTAACGCTGTAGGGCAGCTCTTGCCCCATCTGACGCATGATCTTTTCGCGAATGATCTCCGAGGCCATAAAGCGCGAGGAGCGATCGGTGATGCTGTCATCGGGGAAACAATGAATGCCCTCAGGCAATGAGTCTCGCACCAGCTTTTTAAGATCATCCAAGTTAGTGCTCTTGAGCGCGCTCACCGGCACAATATCCTTAAAGGTTTTTCGCTTGCTCAAGTTCTCAATTAAAGGCAATAAGGTTGCCTTATCTTTGAGTTTGTCTATCTTGTTGATGACCAGCACCACGGGGATCTTGGCGTTTTCAATTTTGGAGAACACCATCTCGTCGTCATCATTCCACAACGTGGCATCGACAACCAGCAAGATGAGCTCTACATCGCCTAAGGCGCTTTCAGCAGCGCGGTTCATCAGGCGGTTGATGGCCCTTTTTTCCTCTTTATGAAGTCCCGGGGTATCAACGTACACCGTTTGGTAAGCCCCTTCGGTATCAATGCCCATGATGCGGTTGCGCGTGGTCTGCGGCCTGCGCGAGGTAATGCTGATCTTTTGTCCCAAGATATGGTTCATCAGGGTGGACTTGCCCACATTGGGGCGCCCGACAATGGCCACAAAACCAAAATGTTGCTTGAGCTCGCTCTGAGTCTGTGTCACTTTCTATCCTATGAAAAATGTTCCATCACCGCCTCCAAGGCTTTGGATGCTGCCTCCTGCTCGGCCCGGCGGCGCGACGAACCCTTGCCTTTGAATGTCTCTTTGAGGCCCTCAATTTTGGCTGACACAAAGAAGGTCTGATTATTATCGGTGCCCGTGATCTTATCGATGGCATATTGGGGCAGCATCATGTGCCGCCCCTGCAAATATTCTTGCAAGGCCGACTTGGGATCTTTTTGATTAACATTGGGTTTGATCTCTTTTAGCCTTTGATCAAACCAGCTTAAAACCACCTGCCGCACCAGATCAAAATTCTCATTGGTGTCCAAGAACATGGCGCCGATGATGGACTCGACTGCATCGGCCAACAGCGAATCGCGCCTGGCTCCTCCTGATTTTTGCTCCCCCTGTCCCAGGCGCAGGCAAGATCCGATGGAAAAATCGCGGGCAATTTGCGCCAGAGTAGTCTCGCGCACCAGGGTTGATCTCATGCGGGTCAAGTCTCCCTCGGGGCAATTAGGGAAGAGATCATAAAGTTTCTTGGCAATGATCATGCCCAAGATGGAGTCGCCCAAATATTCAAGGCGCTCGTTGTGCTCGGCTCCGTAACTTCGATGGGTAAGCGCAAGCTGCAAATATTCGATGTTTTCAAAGCCGTACCCTATGGTCTGCTCAAGCTTTTGCAGCAGGAACAATCGTCTGCTATCTGCCATCTTGCCTCCTAATCAATGCCGCCGATGCGCGAGAATCTTATCCCTGACGGGATCCAAGAGGGCAAAATTCCATCGGAGCCATTATCAAAATCAAAGGACATCCAGATGCCCACGGTCTTGCCTACGATGTTTTCTTTGGGCACAAAACCCCAAAACCTGCTGTCGCGGCTGTTATCGCGATTATCGCCCATGGCAAAATAGCAATCCTCGGGCACTTTCCAAGATCCGACCATTTGCCCGTCTTGATGGTAAAAGTATTGCGAAAAATCAGGTGTCAGGGGATTGATCATCATCTGATGAACATGCTCTCCTACCTGCTCTTCATAGACAAGGTAAGTATCGGTGAAACCCAGGCCTTCCTCAATATAGGTTCCTGCTTCTTTGACAGGATACGGTTGCGGAGGATCGCACTTTTGAGCAGTGCAGGCAGCGCGCACAAAGATGTGCTTGTTGCGATAAAAGATCTCATCGCCGGGCATCCCCACGATGCGCTTGATGTAATCGACGGCCGGATCTTCGGGGTACTTAAAGACAATCACATCTCCGCGTTGAGGCTCTCCCGTCTCAATTAAGGTAGTGTTGGTAAGGGGATTTTTGATGGCATAAGAAAACTTGCTGACGGCAATAAAGTCTCCTGACAGCAAGGTGGGCATCATCGAGCCTGACGGGATCCTAAAAGGCTCCACCACAAACGATCTGATCACAAACACCAGCAGGATAATGGGGAACAAGGAGGCTAACTGACCTAAGAGCCCGGTCGGTTCCATGATTTCATTGCGCTCTTTTTTGCCGACCGCCTGTCCTGATGCCAATTTGGCGTTTAACTTTTCAAGTCTTTTGGGGCGCTGCGTTTTATAGTCATAGACCCATAAGACAAAGGTTACCGCAGTGGCGACAACCAAGATCAATGAAAAAATATTCATATTCTCTTATTAATCCTTGCCCACCTTTAAGATAGCCAGGAAGGCTTCCTGAGGAACTTCCACTCTGCCCAATTGCTTCATGCGCTTCTTGCCGGCCTTTTGTTTTTCCAAAAGTTTGCGCTTGCGGGTAATATCGCCGCCGTAGCATTTGGCCAATACGTCCTTGCGCAAAGCTTTGACGGTGCAGCGGGCAATGATCTGGGCCCCGATGGCAGCCTGAATGGCAATATCAAACATCTGTCTTGGGATCAGCTCTTTCATTTTCTCAACTAAAGCCCGGCCGCGAGATTGGGCCACGCTCTTGTGCACGATCACAGCCAAGGCATCGACCCTTTCGCCTGCAATGAGGATATCGACCCTCACCAAATCTGAGCGCTCAAAACGCTTGAATCCGTAATCAAGAGAGGCATAGCCTCTTGAGACCGACTTTAGGCGGTCAAAGAAATCGAGCACCACTTCCGACATGGGCAATTCATAGGTCAATGCCACCTGATCTCCATGATATACCATAGCAGTTTGCACGCCGCGTTTTTCTTGGCACAGAGACATCACCGAGCCCACGTAAGCTGAAGGCATCAGCATGCGGCACTCGGCAATGGGCTCTCTGATTTGGCTGATGTTGCTCACAGGCGGCAAGGCGGCGGGACTGTCAATCAAGATTGTTTCGCCTGAGGTCAGCAAGATCTCGTAAATTACGGTGGGGGCGGTGGTAATGAGATTTAAATTGTACTCGCGCTCCAAACGCTCCTGAATAATCTCCATGTGCAGCATGCCCAAAAAGCCGCATCTGAAACCAAATCCCAATGCCTTGGAATTTTCGGGCTCAAAAAACAAAGAGGCATCATTTAAAGAGAGCTTGTCAAGAGCATCGCGAAAAGCATTGTAATCGTCGGTATCGACCGGGAACATGCCGGCATAGACCTGCGGTTTGGCCTTTTGAAAGCCGGGCAAAGCCTCTTGTGCGCTGTTTTTGGCATAGGTGATGGTATCGCCTACGGGCGCGCCATGAATGGTCTTCATGCCGCAAACCACCCACCCTACTTCGCCGCAATTTAACTTGGGCACATCAATTCTTTTAGGGGTGGAAATGCCTAAGCGCTCCACATCCCAGGTTTGGCCTGTGGACATGACCTTAATCTTATCGCCCTTGCTTAAAGTGCCGTTTTTGACACGAACCAAGGAGACGACACCTAAGTAATCGTCAAAATAAGAGTCGATGATCAAAGCCTGCAAGGGTGCCTCGGGTTCTCCTTTGGGCGGCTCGATATCGCGAACGAGACGCTCGAGCACATCGACAACGCCCTCGCCGGTCTTGGCGCTGCAGCGGCAGGCGTCATGGGCCTCAATGCCGATGATATCCTCAATTTCATCGATTACCCGGTCAGGATCGGCTGCCGGCAAATCTATCTTGTTTAATACCGGGATCACCTGCAAATTAAGATCGATGGCCTGATAGCAATTGGCCAGGGTTTGAGCTTCCACGCCCTGCCCTGCGTCAACTACCAGCAAAGCACCCTCGCAGGCAAACAAAGAACGGGACACCTCGTAGGAGAAGTCCACGTGGCCCGGGGTATCAATGAAATTGAGCTCATAGGTCTTGCCGTCCATGGCCTTGTACTGCAAGGTCACTGCCTGGGCTTTGATGGTGATGCCTCGCTCCCTTTCAATATCCATGGAGTCGAGCACCTGCGACTGCATCTCGCGATCGCTTAAGCCTCCGCAATGCCTGATAAAGCAATCTGACAAGGTGGACTTGCCGTGATCGATATGGGCAATGATGGAAAAATTACGAATTAAACTTTGGTCAAAAGCAGTAGGCATAGATGTACCTGAAAAGGCCATGCACAAAATGGCTCCGCGCCATGGTGGT
>CAZYXT010000126.1:0-6411 GCA_964651505.1 uncultured Enterobacterales bacterium | reverse complement strand
TGCCAGCCGAGGGGGTGTATGATATGTTTCACACTATTTTTAACAAGACCCAAATTTTTTGTGACCCTTAAAAACACAGGGTTTATGCTCTTAAGCTTTGAGATCACAGTGCGCCGCATCTTTAGTTTTTAAGGCTTTGGCACTTTTTTGCATCAAAAAACAAGTTTTAGCATTCAGGCGGCCTTAAAGCCCGGCCTCCTTGACTTAACCGCGCGAGTGTGCCGCGGCGTTTTGCCATATCGAGCTTGCTCATTGATTTTATGGGATATTTTCACAGTGAACAGCCAAAGGTTTTTTGCTAGAATTGTTGGCGTTTAGTGCGGAGAAATTTGTTTTAAACTGTGTCTTAGATCAAAGTTCGTCGCTGCCTGTTTGGCTAAGTCTTTAAATCCGGATTTTGTATGGTTGATTCCATTTTTGTGGTGCTGGTAGGATTCCTCCTGCTTCTGGCCTGCATAGATCTGTTCGTGGGCGTCAGCAACGATGCCGTCAATTTCTTAAATTCTGCCATCGGCTGCCGCATCGCCTCATTGCAAATGGTCCTGATGGTAGGATCTTTGGGCGTATTATTCGGCGCCACTTTTTCTTCGGGGATGATGGAGGTGGCCCGCTCGGGCGTCTTCCACCCTGAAATGTTCACCTTCCATGAGGTGATGTTCATCTTCTTTGCCGTCATGATTGGCGACGTTTTGTTGTTAAATACCTTCAATGCCCTGGGGCTGCCCACATCCACCACGGTCTCCATCATCTTCGACCTGCTGGGGGCAAGCGTGTGCGCATCTTTTTACAAGCTTCATCAGATGGGTCACTCCTATGCCGAGATCTTCGATTACATCAAATCGGACAGGGCCATGACCATCGTCTCGGCCATCTTGGTGTCGGTGGTGGCAGCCTTCATCTCGGGCATGATCGTGCAGTTTGTGTGCAGGCTGCTGTTTACCTTCAGGTTTAAAAATACCTACAGGTATCTGGGCGGCATTTTTTGCGGCTTTTCGGTGACCGCCATCATTTACTTTTTGGTCATGAAGGGCGCTAAGGGCGCCTCTTTCATGGAGCCTGAGTACATACAGTTCATCGATGAGCACACCGATACCATCTTGCCGGTGCTGTTTTTGGGCAGCACGGTGATCTCGCAGATTTTCGTGGCGCTTAAGTTCAACGTGTTCCGCTTTATCATCTTAAGCGGCACCTTTGCGCTGGCCTTCTCCTTTGCAGGCAACGATCTGGTCAACTTCGTGGGCGTGCCTTTGGCCGCTTTGGATTCCTTTGGTTTTTGGATCTCCACGGGCATTGACTCTGACGTGCTGCACATGCAGTTTCTTAACACCGAAAGCAAGGTGTCGACCTGGTTTTTGGGCGCAGCAGGCATGATCATGGTCATTACTTTGTGGACTTCCAAAAAGGCCCACAGGGTTATCCAAACCTCCATCAACCTGTCAAGCTCCACCCGCGGCGAGCACGAGCAGTTTGGAGCTTCCACCCCGGGACGCGTGGTCACAAGATTCGGCCTGACCATCTCGCGCGCCTGCCGCAATATTATGCCGCGCGGGGTGCTGGGGTTTGTGGCCTACCGCTATCGCAAGGCCCCGGTCATAAAAGGTCAGGAGCCTTTGCCTTTTGACTATGTCAGAGCCTCCGTCAACTTGGTGATAGCATCGATCCTGATCTCATCTGCCACCTCCTTGAAGCTGCCGCTTTCTACCACCTATGTGACTTTCATGGTGGCCATGGGCACTTCCTTTGCGGACGGAGCCTGGGACAGAGAAAGCGCCGTTTACCGCATTTCAGGCGTCATCACGGTGATCGCAGGCTGGTTTTTGACCGGCATCAGCGCCTTTACCTTCTCGTTTTGCGTGGCGCTTTTGATCTTCAACTTCTCGATCCCTGCCATCGCGATTTTGATGTGCGTCGTGGTGGCGGTCATCTACAAGACCAACTTCACCAAGGTCAAGACCACCGAGACGGTGGCCTCCCTCATCGAGGCTAAGGGCGACAACGCCAAGATCTTGCAGGCCGTCTCCAAAGCCGTGCCCGATTTCTTCGACTTAAACGTCGAGTGCTTAAGAAGGTGCCTTGACAACTTTTTCCAAGACAACGAGTACCAGCTTCGCAAAGCGCGCAACAAGGCCTCCAATGTCCTCGATTCCATCTCCAAGGAACGCGCCGAGTACTATACTCTGGCCTTGGACAAAACCCCGTCGGGCATGGACAGTCAGGGACGCACGGTGGATGCCAAGCACTTTTTCTATCTTGCTTTCTCCAATATGCGCGAGGCCTCAAAATCCATCCGCTATGCCTTGGATCAGGCCGTGATCCATGTGGCCAACCGCCACACCATCTTTGAAGGGGCCATGAAGGACTCTTTGTTCGAGCTCTTAAAGCGCCTTGAGAAAATGGGCCAAGATCTGAGGAACATCGCCAATGATCCGTCGGCTGCCAATGTCGAAGGCATCGTGCGGCACAGCAAGAAGATCAACCGGGACATCGACAAGTTCCAAATTGATCTGGTCAGCATCATCGGCAGGCAGCGCGTGTCCATGCACTCATCGGAAATGTACCTCACCTTCCTGCAAAGCATCCGCGATCTGTCAAACCGCTACGTTTCGGTGGCCATGCAGGATCGGGCCTTATCCCAAATAGTGGTGGGCAATCCCCAAGATCCTAGCAAAGATGCCGAGGTTGCCCATTCGGTGCTGATGGCCGCCATGACCAGCAACACCGAGGAGCTGGTGCAAAATGCGGTGCCGGCAGGCGAGCTTGAGCAGGAGCAGCCACAAGACCCTCAAAGCTAGCAGGGCATTTATTTGCGCCTGGCAGCAGCGCGGCGCAATCTTGCAAGAGCCTTAGGATCTTAAGGTTCCTGCCTCAGGCAGGGGCCCCTGGCCCAAGCAGAGCCTCAACAAGCTGCCATCCCATGAAGCAAAAGAGGCAAGGCTTAACGCCATCAAAAGACCCTGTCAGGCCCTTGCAGGACAATTAAATGCCCACATTGATGACTTTATCGCCGACACCATCATCAAGACAAAGGAAAACCTGAATCAATCCGTCAAAAACAAGACTCTCGGGGCAAACTCGGCACAAGGGCAAACTTGCAGGGGCGCGGCGGTTAAACTTATGATAAGCTGCCCGCAGAAGGGAAGATCCCATGTCAAAATAATCGGCGCCAAAGATGCGATTGGAAGTTTGTTTTTGACACCTGCCCATGCATGAAGATGACGGGCGGAAAATGCAGGCTTGAGACTTAAAAGCGCAAATAAAGAGAATTGATGTCAAATCAAAAGCCTGCACCGACAACTTGTCTTTGGGCCGCGCTCTTTAAGTGCGACAGCTTCTTTTTGGCAAAAGCAGCACAGCGCAATGAGCATGGCACAGCTTAGGCGTTCTTTGCAGATCTCAATCTTTCTTTTTTGCCTTTGTTTTCATTCTCCCTTCTCTAAAGATCCTCTGCGCGGGCAAATTCAAGCTTTGGATCTTTTTGTTGAAATCTTGGCAGGGCAGGGGGATAATGTCACGTCAACAAAAGGTATAATGCAGCAGTTAAAATGTTTTCTTTAGTTTTTTGGGATTTTTGCCAAAACCCAAGGGTGGCCCGGGCGGGCCGCGGCGACGATTTTTCCACACAATTATTGCAAGAATGCCGATTCTTGACTTGTTTTTGTGCATAAGATCATAGATCTTCGAGCCATCGCCAAAACGCATTACCCGCCCAGGGCAAATTAGGGTAAGATATACATTAAGATACAAAAAGTTAACTATTTATATCATTGGCATTATCATGGTGCAAACAGATAAATCAGTCGGGGTTGACATGAACCATCAAAACATTTTGGATGGCATCGAAGAGCTGGTCTATGTCAGCGACATACATACCCACGAGCTTTTGTATGTCAATAAGGCCATGGCCGCGACCTTCAAGCGCCAGCGCAACGATATCTTGGGGAACAAATGCTATAAGATCATACAGGGCTTGGACAGTCCCTGCTCGTTTTGTACCAACGACAAGTTGTGCAAAGGACGCTACTATACCTGGAGCATTCGCAATCGCAACCTCAACCGCACCTTTAAAGTCAGCGACACTTTAATCGACTTCAACGGCAAGCCTGCGCGATTGGAGATAGCCACCGACATCAGCGATTACGTTTCCTACCAGGGCGTCAAGCGCGAACAGCAGGTTTTAAACAAGTTCTTCCGCCGCATGATCTACTTGTTGAATTGTCCGCTGCCGCGCTTTAACAAGCATTTGGGCGAGATCTTAAATGAGCTCATGCACATTACAGGCGGCATCAGGATGGGGATCTACACCTTTGACAAGAACAAGCAGACGTCTTTGCTGTACGCGCAAAGGGTGGCCAAGGGCACGGTGGCGGTGTCCCAAAAGGATCTTCCCCTGGCCTTTGAGTACTTGCAGCACTGGATGCCCAGGCTCTTGAGCAATGCGGATGTTTATGTGAATGATTTTGCCGCCACGGCCGCCGAGCACGCGAAGATGGCAACCTTCATCCGCGGTCTGCATATCAATTCGTTTTACTGGCATCCTTTATGGTTTGACAACGAGCTCATCGGGGTCATGGTCATAGACGGCCCCGACCATCAAAAACTGCAGCGCGTAAGAGAAAGGCTGCACAGCATTGCCCCCGTCATTGCAGGGGCCATCGGGCGGCAGCTTCACTATGCCTTTTTGGAAAGAGCCGTCTACACCGACATCAAGACGGGCCTGTTCAACCGCGCAGGCTTCATGCGCAACGTGGAGAACTTAAAGTACGTCAACTTGGGCCTCATCGTGGTGGACATCAACGGCCTTAAGACCATCAACGAGGTGTTCGGGCACGACAAGGGCGACGAGATCTTGGAGGAGACGGCCAAGCACATCTCGCAGCTTTACGACAAAGACCAATGTTACCGCTTGGGCGATGATGAATTTTTGGTGGTGCTGCCCAATATTTCCGAGCAAACCTTCAGCGAGAATCTGTTTAAGGCCAAATCGCTGTTTTCGGGGGGCCTGGGGTTCAGCGCCTCGGTGGGCGGCTTGCTGCTTGATGGCAAGCAGAATCTGCTCAAAGCTTTGAGCCTTGCCACCAACATGATGCTTGACGAAAAACAAGACTATTACATGCGCAACCCCGTGGGCCCGCGCTACAGACCCAATTACGATCAGATTTTGTCGCGCCTGTCGCATCCTCATACCATCAAAAAGCTCATCGACAACGGCAACTTCTTTCCGTACATTCAGCCCATTTACGACACGCAAGGCAGGCTCGTCAAAGGCGAGTCGCTGGTCAGACTCAACTATCATGGCAATCTGATTGCGCCAAACCGCTTCATCCCCATCTTGGAGTCGATGAACATGACGCAGGACATCGATTACCATATCTTCAAGACCTCATGTCAAATCCTGGCCCAAAGGGCCAAGGAAGGGGCCCATATCTATCCTTTGTCCACCAACTTTTCGCGCTATACCATCACGGCGCCTGATTTTGTGGACAAAATAGAAAGCATCGTGGCCCAGGAGAGCGTGGACAGAAGCTTTTTGTTCCTTGAGGTCACGGAGTCTGCCGAAGAGCGCGAGCATCAGGCCTTAATCGACGTGACGCGCGATCTGAGCGAGAAGGGCTATCAGGTGGCCGTCGACGATTTCGGAGTGGCCAATGCCAATATCTTAACCTTCGTCAGCATCTCCATGAAAACTGTCAAGTTTGACAAAAAGCTCATCGATGCGCTCTCTTACGGCAACAAGGCATTTGACACCCTCAAAGTCTTCATCGATCTGTTGCACGCGCGCGGCATCAAGGCCGTGGCCGAAGGCGTGGAGCATCAGGAGCAGGTCGATCTGCTAAGAGATCTGGGGGTCGATTATCTGCAAGGCTATTTCTTCAGCCGTCCGCTGCCGGTCGATGAATTTATAAGATTGTGCGATGCCGAAAACGAAAAGCAGCTTGCAGCCTCAGCCTGACAAGAGAAAAGCGCAACAAGGCAGCTAAAGATAAAATCCTGAGGGGAAACGATGAGCAAGAGCACCCCCCGGGAAATTTAAAAGCTCAAATCTGCCCTCAGGATTGAGGTTCTGAGCACAAAAAAGAGGGCAGGGACTTTGAGCTGCTGCAAGCAAAACCTAAAGATGCGATAAAAGCTTGAGCTTACTTTCAAGCCAGGACCCCGCCTTTTTAGGCATTAAAAACCCATGCCCCGGGACTGTAAACCACGCTTTCAAACCCAATCCCTGCTTGAATTTAAGATTTGCCTCAAAACTTTTGCATCTTAAGACTTTGCAAGAGCGGCTCTTGCCTTTTGCGGCCTTATTCGTTTATTTTCTGCCCGGGGCCCAAAACTGTCTGTATGATTATTAAAGGGCACTAAGTTTAGATAAAGCTGCACCCTGCAATTGACCCGTCAGTGGCACAAGGGTGATTGCAT
>CAZYXT010000125.1:0-6489 GCA_964651505.1 uncultured Enterobacterales bacterium | reverse complement strand
GCCGAGGACGTTTTGCATTCTCACCCTTTGAAAAAAGGGCTTTTAAGCCTTGCCTGCCCCTGAGGCTTGGGCTTTGTCTTTTTGCGGGAAGATGAAGCTTGCCAAAATCCCAAGGCCCAAGATCACGGCAATGACCAGCAAAGATGCATAGACGCTGATGTCTATGCCAAAGCCTGTCAGATGCAAAGAGGCCGAGGCTGCAAGCTTTAAGGCAATGAAAAACAGCAGCACGGTGACGGCCTTCTCCAAATGCACCAGATACTGCCTTAAGGCATCGAGCACAAAGTACATCGAGCGCAAGCCCATCACGGCAAACATCATCGCAGAATACACTATCAAAGGCTCGCGGCTGACGGCTATCACGGCAGGGACGCTGTCAAAGGCAAACATGACGTCGGTAGTCTCGATGATGGCTAAGCACAAAAAGAGCGGCGTGGCGTAAACAGGGCCATGGCGCTTTAAGACCAGGTTGCGGTTTTCATCTTTTTGAAGCTCTTTATCTGCCTGCCTTTGCGAGATAAAAAAGTTGTGACCGCACAACCTTGGGAATACCGGCAGGAAAAAGCGCACGGCCTTATAGGCAAAGTGGCCTGAAAAATCCGTGTTTTCCTCCTCTTTGTCATCTTTTTTGAGCATCATGACCCCCGAGAAGGCCACGAGCAGTGCAAAAACCATTTCCACGGCAGGTCCCAAGGCAAACAAAGACGAGCCGATGGCCACAAACAAGAGCCGAAACACAATGGCGCCGAGCACGCCCCAATAGAGCACGCGGTGGCAGAAGACATCGGGGATCTTAAACCAGGCAAAAATGGCCATCATGACAAACAGATTGTCCACCGACAAGGCCTGCTCGAACAAATAGCCTGCCAGGAACAAAGATGCTGTTTCAAAGTTATGGCGATAATACAAAAAGAAGGCAAAACCCATGGAGACCGTGATCCAAAACAAGGTCCAGCCTACGGCCTGTTTCAGGGCAATCGGTTCGTCTTTGCGGTGGGCCAGGATATCCGCGGCTAAGGCCAGCACAGCCAAAACGGCAAAGATCACGATGGTTTGGGTTTCAAATCCGATATGGGTAGTTTGAGTTGAGCTGCCGCTCATAGGCTCTCCTGATGATTATGGACTTGTTCTCATTATATAAGGATAAGGAGCGGCAATTGTAAAGTTTGTGTAAACAAAAGGGCCTGATTTTAGCAAGATTGAATCTTTTGACGGCCCCCCGCTATAATGAATTTGCGCGCAAAATCTGCACTAATGCCCATGCTTGCAGGAGGGGAGCGATGTCTTCAAACTTGAATGAAGAGCAACAGGCGGCGGTCACCGCCACCGAAGGCTATATCCGCGTCATAGCAGGTGCCGGGACCGGCAAGACCCGGGCTTTGACAGAGCGCTTTGCCTTTTTGGTCAACGCCATGGGCATCTTGCCTTGCCACATCTTGTGCGTCACTTTCACCAACAAGGCTGCAAGGGAGATGAAAAAGCGCATCCGCAGGCTCACAGGCGATCTTGACACGGGCTATATCAATACCTTCCACGGCTTTTGCGTCAATGTCCTGCATGAGGACATCCATTGCGTGCAATACCCCAAAAGCTTTTTGGTGCTGGACAACTCGGACATCGATGCCATGCTGTCCGTGGTTTACGAAGAGCGCGGCCTGAGCCTCAAAGAGATGAGTTATGCCGATGCCCGCGACATGATCGAAATGCAAAAGCTTAATTTCAAGCCTGATTACTATTTGGATCTGCTTGCATTGGATCCCAAGGTGCTCAAAGAGAAGTACGATGCGGCCCAAACGGTTGAAGACATCATCTTTTATGGGTATTTGTGCGAGGAGAAAAAGTGCTTCGGGCTTGATTACAACGATCTTATCATCTTCACCTTGCACATTTTCAAAACCAATCAAGAGGTGTGCTCAAAGTGGCAGCATCGCCTGCAGTACATCATGATAGATGAGTTTCAGGACATCGACAATCTTCAATACGAGCTTATGACGGTGCTGTCAGGCTGTCATCATAATCTTTTCATCGTAGGCGATCCTGATCAGACCATCTACACCTGGCGCGGGGCCAAGGTTGAGTATCTGCTCGATTTCCCCGAAGCCTTCCCGGGCACCAAAACCCTGATGCTTTTGACCAACTACCGCTCGACCTCGCAAATACTTGATGCGGCCAACAACCTGATTGATCACAACAAAATGAGGATCAAAAAGGATTTGAGAAGCATCGGCAGAGCAGGGCCTAAGTGCGTGTTTCATCTTGCCGCCAACAAAAAGCGCGAGGCCCAATACATTGCCAAGATCATAAAAGATCTGCGCAACAACGGATCTTCCCTCAAAGACATTGCCATCTTGTATCGGGCCCATCACGTCACGCGCGATCTTGAAGAAGTGTTCATGCACGAGAAGATCCCTTACCGCATTTTCAGCGGCACGCCCTTTTTTGAGCGCAAGGAAATCAAAGACGTCCTAAGCTATCTGCGCATGGCCGTCAGGGGCGACGACATGTCTTTTAAGCGCGTGATCAATGTGCCCAAACGCAATATCGGCAAAATAAAAATGAAGCTGCTTGAAAATTATGCGCTCTCCCAAGGCTGCTCCTTGTACGAGGCGCTTAAGGCCAACCTTAACCATCAGGCCCTAAAATCAACCAAGGCAGCTCAATTTGTGGATCTGATTGAATATTTAAAAGAGGTATCCAAAAGCCTCAGCGTCAGCTCATTGCTTGACATCATCATGGATGAGAGCGGGTATGAGGCCATGCTGCGCACCGAAGGGGCCCAAGATCGGCTTGATAATTTGGCCGAGCTTAAACAGGGGATCTATGAGTTTGAAAACGACAGCGGCGAGCAGATCGATGCTTCAGGATACCTATCCTACATTGCCCTCTATACGCGCTCAGACGAGGAAGATGAGAGCGATTGCGTGAAGATGATGACCGTGCATGCGGCCAAAGGCCTTGAGTTTAAGCATGTCATCGTATGCGCTTTAAGCGAGGGGATCTTCCCCTCAAGCAAGATTGCTGCCTTAAAGCAGATGGAAGAGGAGCGGCGCCTGGCCTTTGTTGCCATGACGCGCGCGCAAGATACCTTGCATCTTACCTGTGCCCGCGGCGGGCATTACAACAATAATGTCGGCTACCCCTCGCGCTTCGTGCTGGAAATTGACAGCTCTCTTTTAACTTATGATCCGATGGTCGACGAGGATTTTTGGGAAGAGGCCAAGATCTATGCAAGGGTCAGCGAGCAAAAACTGCTTGGCAGATCTGTAGGTGTTCCGGTGCAAGATGAGGTGTACTTTCAGGCAGGCGACAGGGTTGAGCATCAATACCTGGGCATGGGCACCGTTTTAAAGTGCGATATGGACAAGGCTTGCTATATCGTCAAGTTTGACAAACTGGAAACCGAGCGCGCCATCGCCTTTAAGGTCAACCTAAGCCGCTATGCTGCCTGCTGAGCTTCAATCCTGCGCTTTGATGCGGCAGGGCAAATTGCAAGATTGGATTGCAAGATTGGATTGCAAGATTGAGAAGGGCAGGCCTGCTTTTAGCCTGCAATCAAGCCCCGGGCGCTCATGTCCTCGTTTTCTTACTCCTTGGCATAAAAGGAGGATAGGTCTGATTTGAGTCTTAAAAGCAAAATCAGGGTGCACGCAACATACAAAAAGATGCGCATCAGGTTATAGATGGTCATGGCGTGCAAGGAGAGCACTTGTATTTTGATAGGATCGCCTTGCAAGAGAAACTTTTGGGTCAAATACATCTGAGCGTAATAGATGAAGGGGAACACCCCGGCGGCCATCAAAAACAAGGCTGACATCCTTTTTTTGTGCCTGTGCTGATCGAGCCCGCCCCAAACCAAGGCCGCCGCGCTTGCTATCAAAAAGAGCACGGGCAGGAAAGATGTATCGGGCATGGGCACGGCCAAATAGGCATGCGTGCCCAGCATGACAAATAAGACTGTTGTGTAAAAGATCTTAGAATAGCCCTGCATGTTTTTGCCTGTCAAAAAGAGCGTTAAAGCCTTTTAAAATGAAGTTGCACGCAAGCTTAAGCTTAATATGATCAGCCTTTGCGCCCGGGGCAAAACCCCTGTGCCTCATTGCTCTGCCCAAAGATGGCAATAAGAAGTGCCGATGCTCTTGTCCTTGCTTTTATCTGTTGCGGGGGCCGCAGCATTTTTGGGCCCTGCCTCTCAAACTTTGCTTGTCTTTGTCAAGTTTAAAGCACAAGATGGCGCCTGAAAAGAAAATTAAGCGCCAAAGAAATTAGGCAAAGATTGGCCAAATCAAAAAAGAGGGCTTTTTATCTTGATTTTGGGTTGGGGCCGTCAAATCCTCTTATCTGCACCCTCTCATGGGATCGGGGCGCAAAGGGAGCGGTTGCTTTGCTTGCGTCTTCTTTTTGGGCAAAAGAATGGCCTCCCTGCATCGTGCTTGCTGTCTGATAGGATTTAAACTTAAGCAGGGTCGGGCCCTGCTGCCCTGTCATTTGCGATAAGGCATGGGCAGGATCGGGATTTGAAAAGTGCTTGGCATCATGCTTGTCTTTTGCAAGAAGATCAAAGTCATCCTTAAGAGTCTCTTCATTGGAGGCCCCTGCAAATTGGCAGGGTGCAAGAGCATTGCAAGGCTTTTGCGCGCTCATCAAAGGCGCATTATCAAAGCTCTTCGGTGCATCATCGCTTTTTGGCTTTGAGGTTGATAAGCCATCAGACGGACGCGATCCCAACTCTTGCATAAAAAAGAGTGTCTCATCGCAAGAGTCAGGGAGATCTTGGCTGCCTGATGGGGCATGATCATAAGGCTCATCTTGGGCCTCAAAGCCGGGGGCCTCTTCTCTCTCTTGGCTTTTTGATGTCTCTTGCCGAATTCCGGGCATTTTGCTCGGGGCTTGGGCACTTAGGGATTTTGTCTTTTTGGCCTTTATCTCATCTTCAATCTGCGGGGTCTTTTGATTGAAAGATTCCATGGCGCTTAAAAGATTGCCGCGGCCTGATGCAAAACTGCGGTCAAAGTCATTGAGATAATTGCCCAGGCTGTGGTAGGCACTTTGCACTTTTAAAAAAGCATTTTTGACGCTTTGGGCTTTTTTGTAGAGATTCTCCGCCTCCTTGGCCAGCTTGGCCATGCGATCGTTTTGCGTTGACAAGAGCCACAAATTGCCGACCACCTTCAAGGCAGGCAGGAGGGTGGACGGGGATACCACGCAGACGGACTTTTTCATGGCATCCTGATAGAACACGGGGTCGTATTTGATGGCCGTGATGAGAGCATCGTCAAAAGGCACGAACATAAAGACAAAGGAGGGGCTGTTGAAGCTTAAGTACCCGTCATAGCGTTTTTGCGAAAGCTCGCTGACGTGACGGCGCAAGGAGTTGAGATGATCTTTGAGGCAGCGGCTTCTTTCTTCGTCATTGAGGCTGCCTGCGTAGAGGGTGTAGGCCGTAAGCGAGCATTTGGCATCGACTATAAGGCAGCGGTTGTGGGGCAGCTTGATGATGACATCGGGCCTGCCCGTTTCGTTTAAGGCGCGGTTGCCCGAGACTTCGCGAAAATACTCTTCGCCTTCTTTGAGGCCTGCTGCCTCCAGGCACATTTCAAGCTGATGCTCGCCCCACAGGCCCTGGGTTTTGCCGTTGCCGCGAATGGCACAAGAAAGCTCGTCGGCCTGTTTGCTTAAAGTTACCTGAGCCTCTTGCAGCTTTAAAAGCTCGGTTTTAAGGGCGCCTGTTTGCTCTGAGTGGTATTTTTGCGATTGCATCAGATAATCGCGAAATTCGGCAAGCTCCTTTTCCAAAGGGTCGACGGCATTTTTAAATTCGCGCGCCGACCATTGACCCAAAGCCTCCGAGCGTTCTTTTAAAAGCTGCTCGCCCAAGATCCTAAGGCGGCTTTCGAGGTTCTGATCGGCCAATTCCTGCCTTTTTTGATCGTTTTGGCGGATGATTTCAAAACTTTGGATATGAGATTGCAAGGTTGCGTTTTGGGCGCTTAAATCCTCGCGATCGGAGATAAGCTCGGTGATCTCAAGGCTTTTTTTATCGACGAGTTTTTGCAGTTCGACAAGGCGCTCTTGCAGATTGGATTTATCGCGCTGCAAGATGATGTTCTGCGCGCTGAGATCTTCAAGTTGTAGAGCGCCCTTGCCTAGGCGCTCTTCTTGTTGTGCGGTGCGCTTTAATTCCTCGGACAGGCGGTTTTGGGACTCTTGCCACAAATAGTAATAGCGCTGCTTTCCTCTAAATTGCATGACTGCCAAGACCGCAAAGCCGATGCCGATTAAGATCAGGCCCAAGCTTAACGGCTCTAAAACTATGGACATAAGAGATCCTCACCTTTGATAAGCCTGTGTGCAGTTTACAAAACCTAAAGGCGGTTTTGAAGCCTTGCGCAGAATCAGGCTTTTTTTGGCGGCCAAGCTGCCTTTTTGATGGAGGAGAAGGGTGTTGCGTTGTCGCAGGCTTTGATGAAATCGCATCTTGCGATGGCATCG
>CAZYXT010000124.1:0-6539 GCA_964651505.1 uncultured Enterobacterales bacterium | reverse complement strand
TTCTTATCAACGGCCTTGCAGGCCGGCGCCGTTTTGGCGGTGCAGTCGAAGGGGGCGTGATCTTCTGCTGCGGCCTTCATGCAAGGCCTCGCGATTCTGTGCAGGAGGTTCTCTTTTTAGCCCGGGCCGCAGGCAGATCCTGCCATGCTTTTTGAAAATCCCTCTTTGCCTGCCTTTGAGGGCTTCATAACCCGGGGATGCTCGCCGACGCGCCCGCTCCTTAAGATCGGGGGCAGTCCTGCTGCCTTCTTTCTTTTCATGTCATTGCGCAAGCTCTTTGACAGGCTTCGTCGTGCTTTTTTTAACTCATGCCCCCGATCTTTAGTAAAATAGCGTCGCAGGAAGCGGTTTTAAATAAAGCCTTGTGCCGCAAAATCTGATCCAAGATACGAGGCGGGATCTTAAAACCTGAACAAACGCTCAAAGAATACCCGGCTCAAGAAGAGCTTAAGGATAGCTCCAAGCTTTCTTTGCTGCATGCCGGGGCTTTAACGATGCCCGGGAGATTGAAGGCATTTCAGAGCCCTTCTTTACTTGAAATCTTAAGTCCCGATGCCTTATCGGGCACCGCGGGTTTAAATGCCCCAAATACACGCAGACAAAAGCTTGCGGCCTTGTTATTTCAAAAGAGCAATAAACGCTCAAAGGTGCTCAACGCGGCACCGCCGACAAGATCCGCAAGATGGCAATGCCAAGAGTTTGTCTCAAAGCAGAGCAGGGGCGGCAAGAGGCCATGCTTTCAAAGCTTAAATGCCCTCTTGTAATAAGGCAATGAGGCAGGACAGATCTCCTAGGGCAATGGCGGACAATTGATCCTTGGGCAGGAGCTTAAATTTTGCTTGGAGACAGGATCGCTTTAAGACCTGCAACAGGGCAACGATAACAGGATTGACCAAAATGTACATGAGCAAAAGAGAACTTATCAAGCGCTACTTGGTATTTGCAATCAGCGTCATGCTCTGCGGCTTTGCCATCGGCTCGGTGGCCAAGGCCGATCTGGGCACCACCCCCATCTCCTCGAGCAACTATGTGCTCTCGCTGCACACCCCCTTAACCTTGGGCCTGGCCACCTTTATCTTCAACATCATCTTAACCGTGGCGCTGTGGTTCATGTTAAACCGCGGGGAAAGACGCCAGAGGTTCTATCAGGTTTTGCTCATCTTGCAGATCCCCATCTCGGTGGTGTTCTCCTTTGCCATCGATCTTGGCATGTACGCCTGGGACAGGGTTTTGCCTGCCCACATGACCTATTTTTACTCCCTGCTCCTCTTGATATTCGGCTGCGTGCTTCAGGCTTTTGCCATTGCCTTGCAGATCACGGCCAATGCGGCCATGGTGACGGGAGAGGCTTTCGTTAAAATCTTGTCGCAGAAGATCCATAAGGAATTTGGCTACGTCAAAATGGGCTTTGACATCTCCTTGGTGATATTGGCCGTGTTCTTTTCTTTTTTGTTTAACGATCCTTTCAAATTGGACGGCGTAAGAGAAGGCACGGTGCTCGGAGCCTTGTCGGTGGGCCCCATGGTCAAGTTCATGATGCCAAAGCTCGGGGCCGTGCGCCAATGGTTTGTCAAAGGCGAGCCTCAATTGCAGCCTGAGGCTGCCGCCGCCTCAGAAGGGCAAGCCGAGCCTCTCAAGATGCACAAGGTCATCACCATTGCCCGCGAATACGGCTGCGGCGGCAGGGTGATAGGCAGGCTTTTGGCCGGAAAACTTGGCATTAATTTTTATGACACCAATTTGATTGAAATGATCGCCAAAGAGGCGGGGATCAGCACCTCCGAGGTCGAAAAAGCCGAAACCCCTCGCGATGCCGGAGCCATCCACGAGATCATCATGCGCGATTATCTTGAGAACATCGACGAGAGCCTGTCGGCCCAAGATGCCTTGTATGTGGCCTGCTCGCGGGCCATCCGCAAGCTTGCCTTAAAGGAAAGCTGCGTCATCGTAGGACGCAACGCAGACGACATCTTAAGCGACAACCCCCTGTGCCTTAACATCTATCTTTACGGCTCGACCGAGCACAAGCTCAAGTTTTGCCGGGAGCACTATAAGCAAAAGGAAGATGAGGCCCTCAACAACATGAAAAGCTTTGATAAAATGCGCGCCGATCACTATGCTCACTACACGGGGCGCAACATAGCCGATCCCAAAAACTACCTGCTCTCCTTGGATGCCGGCACCCTGGGCGTAGAGAAGACGGTGGAGATTTTGGCACAGCTTTATCAAAAGGCCTAAGATACATATTAAAAAAGCTTAAACCCCGCAGCAGTTAAGCTCCATGCAAACTGAACAGCTCTTGAATTTGGTGCGCAATCACCTGCCCATGACCATCAGGCAGGAGTATGAGCTCATCTTGAAACTGGCCCTGCCTTCCATGGCAGCGCAGATCTCGACCATTGCCATGTTCTATATCGATGCGGCCATGGTGGGATCGCTGGGGGCCGATGCCTCGGCCTCCATCGGGCTGGTTACCTCCTCTTTGTGGGTGACCGGTGCCTTCGGCGCGGCGACGGCGATGGGCTTTTCGGTGCAGGTGGCCCACCGCATCGGCGCCAACGATGAGATCGGGGCCCGCAGGGTGCTGCGCCAAGGCTATGTGTGCTCCTTGCTGGTGGCATTTTTGATAAGCTCCGTGTGCGTTGCCATTGCCCCGCATCTGCCCTATTGGCTCGGAGGGGCTCCTGAAATCTGCAAGGACGCCACCGCCTACTTTACGATTTTTGCCTTCTCCATCCCCCTCATGCAGCTAAACTTCTTTTCAGGGGGGATGCTGCGCTGCGCGGGGAACATGAAGATCCCATCTTTGATAAACATCTTGATGTGCCTTCTTGATGTGGTCTTCAACTTCTTTTGCATCTTCAAGCCCCGCACCGTTTACATCGGAGCGTTTTCCTTTGAGCTGTGGGGGGCAGGATTGGGCGTGCAGGGGGCGGCTTTGGGGACAGCCCTGGCCTTTTTGTGCTGCTGTCTTATCATGACCTATTGTGCCTGCTTTAAGATGCCCAAGCTTGATTTGAGGCACGAGCGCGGCTCTTTTATGCCGAGGGCCGATGTGGTCAAAAGGGCTTTGCAGATAGGAGTGCCCGTGGGAGCGCAGAATCTTGCCATCTCCTCTGCCCAAATCGTCTCCACGATGATCGTGGCCCCCTTGGGCATCGTGGCCATTGCCGCCCACTCTTTTGCCATCACCATCGAAAGCTTGTGCTATATGCCGGGCACCGGGGTGTCCGAAGCTGCCACCACCTTGGTAGGACAGGCCGTGGGAGCCCGCAGGCCGAAGCTGACCTTTGCCTTTGCCAAGCTTTCCTTGGCCCTGGGCATGGGGATCATGACGGTAATGGGGATCTTGATGTTTATCTTTGCCCCCGTCTTAATGCAGATCATGACCCCCGACGAGAGGGTGCAGAATTTGGCCGTGGACATCTTGCGCATCGAAGCTTTTGCCGAGCCCATGTTCGCCGCAGCCATCGTAGGTTACGGAATTTTTGTGGGGGCAGGAGACACCTTAAAGCCATCTTTGATGAATCTGGGCTCGATGTGGGGGATCCGATTGACGACAGCTGCCCTGCTGGCTCCGCACTACGGGCTGTACGGGGTGTGGATTGCCATGTGCGGCGAGCTTATTTTTCGCGGGCTGATGTTTATTGTGCGGGTTTGGCAGGGCAAATGGCTTAAAAAAGTGATTGTCAAAGATAAGACAACGCCCTCGGATTGATGCTGCTATCCCCTGCGGTTGCAGGGCACTGCCTGCGCATCAGGGGCCCAAGGCTTTACGCACAGGGCTTTTTGACCCCCTGGGCAAAAGATCAGGGCCTGATTAATTTTGCAGTGCTTGAAACGGGCCTTTGCAATCACCATTTTTAAAGCACTGACCCTGCCTTAAAAGCAAACCTTTTTAAGGGTCTTTTAGGCTTTTGAAGCATTGAACAAGATTTAATCAAAGTACCTGCGCGCGGCACAGGCCTTTTTGCATAAGGCTCAACCGTTGTCGCGGCGCGGCACAATTGCTGTGGGCAAGAATCGACGGAGGAAGACATGCAGGTTATTGAAAACAAAACCTACGATGAAGAGCGCGCTTTGTATGCAGAGCATGATCTTCATCTTATCAACATCAAATTTGACGGCCCGGCCGACGGGGAAAGCGCCCTCAAAGAAGCCTTCAACATTGTGGTTGAGAAAGCTTGGTGCAACTTGCGCTACCCTTTTTGGCATGATCATAAACTTGTCATCAAAGACTCGACTTTATCCGAGCTGTGCCGCGCCGCCTTGTGGTACTCGCAGGACATCAAGATTGAGAATACCAAGCTTTACGGCATCAAGGCCGTGCGCGAGTGCATGGATATCGCAATTAAAGACTGCGATATCAACTCCCCGGAGTTTGGCTGGTTTAATCGCAATATCATCATGCAGGACACCAAGGCTCAGGCCGAGTACTTCATGTTAAAGAGCACCAATCTCAAATTTGACAGGGTGGAGCTTAAAGGCAAATATTCTTTTCAATACGTTGAGGACAGTGAGTTTGACAACTGCATCTTTGACACCAAGGATGCCTTTTGGCACACCAAGAACGTGACGGTCAAAAACAGCGTGGTCAAAGGCGAGTATCTTGCTTGGTACGCCGAGAACTTAACCTTCATCAACTGCAAGATCTCAGGCACGCAGCCTTTGTGCTATTGCAAAAACCTAAAGCTAATAGACTGCACCTTTGATGAAAGCGCCGACCTGTGCTTTGAAAACTCTCAGGTGCAAGCCAAGATTTTAAGCCCCATAACCAGCGTCAAAAACCCGGTCACGGGCCGGATTGAGGCCCAAAGCATAGGAGAGCTTATCCTCGATGAGCACATTTGGCAGCCGCACGATTGCAAAATAGAGCTTCAAAAGTCCTGATCTCAAAACAAAATCCCAAGCAGCAGGGTCTTGCTTTGCCAACCCCACAGGGGATTAAAAATAGCTTTTGACTTTGCCCCCGTGCTCTTTTACGAGGGCATAAAGGGCCTTCCCGTCAATGCCTGCCAGCCCCTCAACTTCTCCTAAAGTTACCGCGGGGCATTTTAGGTGCTCTTTTGGCACCTGCACCCCAAGGTTTAAGACGATGAGATCATTATCCCCAAGCGCAGACAAGAGCGCGGGGGTCAGCCTTTTTTCGTTGAAAATAAGATGCACCATTAAAAAGAGAGCTCCTTGACGTTGCAACAGAGGGCAAAGAGTTCCTCTTCTTTTAAAAACCTCGCTTTAAGCTTAAGCTTTGGGCAAAAGAGTGCAATCTTATCCGCGCTGCTTTGACATGAACCCGGGTTGATCTCATCTTCAGGGCAGCCTTCTGCCTTACTGTCCTGTTGTGCAATCTTAGCGGAGGTGTCCCCCTTGCTTGTAGGACAAAGCAGCGGGATCTGCATAAGCTCAAGCTGGCGCAGTCTTTTTAAGACAATGTGATCGGATGGCAGGGCACAAAGGGTCATAAGGCACCCCTCCCCGAGCACCGCCGCAACTTTAAGCTCGCACTCATGGGCCGCCAAGGCCGCATCGACGGCATAAAGGTAACCTTGAGAAGCAAGAGGAGAGCTGTCGATGCGCAAGATGAGATCAAAAGGCTCTAGCATTGCACTATTTCCTCTTGGCCCATGAGGCAGGATAGCAGCTCCATATAGCCTGCAGCCTCAAAGCCCTCTTTGAGGTTTTTAAGATCATAACCCTGCTCGCGCAAGGCCCGCCCGCAGCAAAGAAGCTTTATGCCGTAAGTTTTTTGCAGCTTGAGCAGTCTTTCTTGAAAGACATGATGATCGCTGTTGCAAGGCAGGAAGGGGGAGGCAAGCATCGCCGCCTGCAGGGTGATAAAGACGACGATGTTTTTTTGATCGCAGCAGGCCGCTTCAATAAAATCGGGACACCATAAGCTCTCCTGTGGGGGCCTGCTTAGGACTATGAGCATGTTCAGCCCAAATAGACCACAACCTCAACTTCGCACAACACTCCCTTGGGCAGGCTCAAACCGCCCACGCACGAACGGGCAGGAGCACTCTCTCCCATATAGGAGGCATAGACCTCGTTGAAGGCTGCAAAATCGTTGATGTCATGCAAAAAGCAGGTGGTCTTGACCACATCGGCCATGGTGGCGCCGGCAGCTTCGACCAGAGCTTTGACATTCTGCATGGCCCTGTGGGCCTGCTCTGTGATATCGGAACCGACCACGGCTCCCGTGACAGGGTCCAAGGGAACTTGGCCTGAGGCAAACAAAAAGCCGCCTGCGATCTTGCCTTGCACATAAGGGCCGATGGCGGCCGGGGCCTTGTCGGTGTTGATCACTTCAATCTTGCTCATCTTTACTAATTCCTGTACCGGTAAAACTGTCTCATTGTAGCACGCGGTCCTTTCCACAGAACACGGTTCAAAGCTCAAAGCGAAGGCGGCTCTCTTATCTTGAGGGTGTATCAGGCTGAGGCTGTACTTGAACATTTAGGAAACTTCCCCCCGTAAGCTTGATCATCTGCTCATCGGTTAAGGACAGCTCTTCCATGCGCACAATCTCCCTTATCAAT
>CAZYXT010000123.1:0-6572 GCA_964651505.1 uncultured Enterobacterales bacterium | reverse complement strand
AAACTGGCCGGTATTAATTGGCACTCCAATACAAAAAGAGGCAGGACCTCCCGGGACAGTCTCAAAATGGCGGAGGTTCATGCGTAACTACTAATGAATCTTGCGCTTTGCTTAAAATCACAGGCAAAATAGGCTAAAATTAACCGTCTTTTAAGCGACGTTTAAACGAGGTTATGGGTTATGGCACGCTTTCAGCCTTTTGCCACCGTGGCCTTGATCATTGAAGATCAGGGACGCTTTTTGATGGTTGAAGAATATGACGAGCAGGGACGCATTGTCTTTGGCATGCCCTCGGGGCACATCGATGCCAAAGAAGGCATTTTGGAGGCCGCCTTGCGCGAAGGCGCCGAGGAAACGGGCGCTCCTGTGACCATCACCGCATTCACCGGCATTTACGATTACGTCAAAGACTACGAAACCATCTATCGCTTTTGCTTTGCCGCAGAGTTGAAATCAATCCCAAAGAGTTTTAACGCCGCAGATCCCGATCATGAGATCTTAAATGTGCGCTGGTATACAAAAGATGAGATCTACAATCAAAAAGATCGCTGGCGCACCCGCCTGGTGGGCATGTGCATGGACGATTATTTAAAAGGCGTGCGCTATCCTTTGAATCTCATCACTCATTTGGAGCCTTAATGAGTAATTGCTCCATTCCATATGCAGATTTGAAAGGTGCCAGGGTCGTCTTGGGCCTGTCAGGCGGCGTTGACTCTTCGGTCAGCGCCGCGTTATTGCAAGAGCAGGGTTTAAAGGTTACGGCCTTGTTCATGAAAAACTGGGAAGAGGATGACACCGATTCATATTGCGCCGCCGCCCAAGATCGCGAAGATGCCCAAAAAGTTTGCGACAAATTGGGCATCGAACTTTTAACCATCAACTTTGCCGCAGAATACTGGGACCGGGTGTTTGAAAACTTCTTGTCAGAATACGCCGCAGGCCGCACCCCCAATCCCGATATTTTGTGCAACAAAGAGATCAAGTTTAAAGCCTTCTTTGATTACGCCACGCAGGTGCTCAATGCCGATTTTATTGCAACCGGCCACTATGCGCAGCGCACCTTTGGCGAAGATCCGGTGCATCTGTGCAGGGCTGTTGATAATTCCAAAGATCAAAGTTATTTTTTGCATGCCATCGACGGCAGGGTCTTAAACCGCGTGCTCTTCCCCGTGGGAAGCTTGCTTAAGACTAAGGTGCGCAAAATTGCACAAGACCTCAGCCTGGCCACCGCAGGCAAAAAGGACTCCACGGGCATCTGCTTTATCGGCGAGAAAAGATTTAACGAGTTTTTAAAGCATTATCTGCCCTCCCAAGCAGGCGATATCGTCGATGAGCAGGGCCGGGTGCTTGGGCGCCATGACGGGCTCATGTACGCCACCATCGGGCAGCGCAAGGGATTGCACATAGGCGGGGTCAAAAACAGCACGGGTGAAGCGTGGTATGTGATTGACAAAGATCTTAAGAACAACCGCCTGATCGTAAGCCAAGGCCATAGCAGCGAGGCTTTGTATAAAGACGGGCTCATTGCCGTCAACGAAACCTGGCTGTCAGGCAGGCCTTCTCTGCCCATGAAGTGCACCTGCAAGATCCGCTATCGCGGAGGCGACATCCCCTGCACGGTAACACAAGTCGATGACAACAGGCTTAAAGCAGAATTTGAGGTAAAAAGCGGCGCCGTGGCTCCGGGGCAGTCCGTGGTTTTTTACCAAGATGAGGTTTGTTTGGGCGGGGCTATTATTCAACAAGCGCTTTAAAAGGAGACGCTATGGCAGATATTAAAGGCGAAACCATTGCATTGGCAGCGCTGTTTCAATCTTGCACGCAAATCATCCGCATTGCCAAAACAGGCTTTGTCGATCCTTTTGCCTGTGCTGCATTATTCAGGGGCCTTATCATCACCAATCCCCAAACCGTAGAAGACATTTACAGACCTTCCGATCTCAAGACGGGGTTAAAGGTCTTGTCTGCCTCATTTAGCCCGTCGGGCTCTGATAAATCGGCCGACATCATTGAAGCATCCAAGCTGGCCTTTCGCATCATCGGCCTTACGGTAACCATCGAAAAGAACGATTTGGTGTTAAGGCGCCTCGGAGCCCAAATCGATGAGCTGCGCGGCAAGATGTTGAACCGCTACCCCGACTTTGAGGAAGGAGATCCCAATCAGATCTTGGATCCTGACAACATCAAAGATTTTTCCGATATCTACCAGGGCCTAATCTCCTCCAATTTTCCTGCCGTGATGATCTACGGGGAGGAGGAGCATTTGACCAACGATTCCAATCAGCAGACCATTCGGGCTTTATTGCTCGCAGGCGTGCGCTCGGTGGTGCTGTGGCGACAGCTGGGCGGCCGCCGCCGCTTCTTGCTGTTTCGCCGCAGGGCCATTGCCATGTGTGCCCGCACCGGTGCGGTTTAATAGATTATATGAGGTAATTATGCAACTTTCTCCTTTGACTGCCATCTCCCCTTTGGACGGCCGTTATGCCTCCAAGACAGAAAAGTTACGCACCATTTTCTCAGAATACGGTCTGATGCGTTTTCGCGTGCAGGTTGAGCTCACCTGGCTTAAGCACCTCTCCTTGTGCGACGAGATCCCGGAGGTTCCTCCTTTTAGCGCCGAGGCCCTCTCATTCATAGACAACCTCATTGCCTCGTTCAGCATCGAAGATGCCCAAAACATCAAGGATAAAGAAGCCGTCACCAACCATGACGTCAAGGCGGTGGAGTACTTTTTAAAAGAGAAAGTGCAACAGTGCCCGCAAATCGATAAGGTGCGCGAGTTTATTCACTTTGCCTGCACCTCAGAGGACATCAACAACAATTCTCATGCCCTGATGCTCAAAACCGCCCGCGAAGAGATCTTGCTGCCCATGATGGATGAGGTGATCTCAAAGATTGAAGATCTTGCTCATCAGTACGCTGCCCTGCCCCTGCTTTCACGCACCCACGGGCAGCCTGCCTCGCCCACCACCTTGGGAAAGGAAATGGCCAATGTGGTTTGCCGCCTGCGCCGCCAGCGCGATGCGGTTGCCAAGGTCGAGATCTTGGGCAAGATGAACGGCGCGGTTGGCAATTACAATGCCCACAGCATTGCCTACCCTGAGGTTGACTGGCCTGCCTTTGCCAAAAAGTTTGAAGAAGATCTGGGCCTGACCTTCAACCCCTACACCACGCAGATCGAGCCTCATGACTATATTGCCGAGCTTTTTGATGCCTTAAAGCGCTTTAACACCATCGTTTTGGATTTTGACCGCGACATTTGGGGCTACATCTCCTACGGCACCTTCACCCAAAAGACCGTCAAAGGCGAAATAGGCTCTTCGACCATGCCCCATAAGGTCAATCCCATCGACTTTGAAAACTCCGAGGGCAATTTGGGCCTGGCCAATGCCATCTTTGCCCACCTGGCCCAAAAGCTGCCAATCTCCCGCTTCCAGCGCGATCTGACCGATTCGACCGTATTGCGCAATTTAGGCGTAGCCTGCGGCTACAGCATCCTGGCCTATCAGTCAACCTTAAAGGGCATAAGCAAGCTGCAGGCCAACGAGGAGCGCATCCTAAGCGAGCTTGATCGCAACTGGGAAGTTTTGGCCGAGCCTTATCAGACCGTGATGCGCCGTTACGGCATTGCCAACCCTTACGAGAAATTAAAGGAATTGACCCGCGGCAAAGCCGTCACCAAGGAGATCATGCAAGAGTTCGTAAAGAGCCTTGAGATCCCCTGCGATGCCAAAGAGCAGCTCTTAAAACTCACCCCTCAAACCTACATCGGCAAGGCCGATGAGCTGGCAGGGGCTATTTAAAAAATAAAATTCCAAGGGCCCCCAAGCCTCTTTGGCGCGGGCACAGGGCCCAAGCTTATGCTTGGGCCTGCAAGTTTTAAAAAAGCCTTGCAACAGATAAAAACCCCGGGCTTTAAGCTTTGAGCGCAAACCCTCGCCGAGGCTTTAAAAAACAAGCGCGCAACACACAAATTGAGGTCATCACATGGAACAACTAGTCCCCAAAGAATTAAGCTGGCTGTCCTTTAACGGGCGCGTATTGCAGGAGGCGGCCGATCCTTCTGTGCCCTTGATTGAAAGGGTGCGCTTTTTGGGCATTTATTCTAACAACCAAGATGAGTTCTTTAAGGTGCGCGTGGCCGATCTCAAGCGGCAGGTCATCATCAACAAAGAGCAGGGCTCAGGCTCCAATGCAGCCAAGCTCTTAAAGCGTGTGCAAAATACCGTCTCCGATTATCACGCGATCATGGACAGGGTCTATCGCGACCTCATCTTGGAGCTGTCCAAAAACAAGATCTTTTTAAAAGACGAAAACCACATCAGCCCCGATCAAAAAGCCTGGGTTAAAAGCTATTTTAAGCATCATGTGTTAAAGCACATCAGCCCGGTTATCGTCACCGACAGCATTAACTTGGTTTCCTTTTTGCGCGACGAGTACACCTATCTTTTCATCAAGATGAGCCATGACAAAAAGAACCTGGTCAATCACGCCTTAATCGAGATCCCCTCGGACACGGTGCCGCGCTTTATCCGCATGCCATCCAATGAAGGGGACACCACTTTGATGTTCTTGGATGACGTGATCAGAATCGGCCTTGATGACATTTTCGCAGGCTACTTTGACTACACCTCCATCAAAGCCTACTCCATCAAGATGAATCGCGATGCCGAGTATGATCTGCAAGGAAGCGTGGACAAGGGCATCCTCGAGAACATGTCCGAGTCATTAAAACAGCGCCTCGATGCCATTCCGGTGCGCTTTGCCTATGACGAGGACATGCCCAAAGACATGGTGGAGTTTATGGCCTCAAAGCTTCACATGTCGCAAATCGACTCTTTGATGCCGGGCAGCCGTTACCATAATTTCAAGGATTTTCTCTCCTTCCCCTCGGTGGGCACCGACGAGATGGAAAATCCGTCCCTGCACTCGCTGCCGTCGGCCGCTTTTGACACCGCCGTCACTCCCTTTGAGGCCATAAGCAGGCAGGATATTCTGCTTTACTATCCTTACTACTCTTTTGAGTACTTCACCGAATTTTTGCGCCAGGCCTCCTACGATCCCAAGGTTCAGTCCATCAAGATCAACATTTACCGCGTGGCCTCCAAATCGCGCGTCATCGACTCTTTGATAGATGCGGCCAACAATGGCAAAAGAGTCACCGTGGTGGTCGAGCTTAAAGCCAGGTTCGATGAGGCCAACAACATTCAATGGGCCTCGCGCCTGACCGATGCCGGCGTTAAGGTGCTATTTGGCCTGCCCACTTTGAAGATCCACTCCAAGCTGTGCCTCATCACCCGCAAAGAAGGCGACGAGTATGTGCGCTACGGCCACATCGGCACGGGCAACTTCAATGAAAAGACGGCCAAGACCTACACCGATTTTGCCCTCTTTACCAAAAACCCCGAAGTCACTTCCGAAATTGAAAGCGTCTTTGAGTTTATCGAATACCCCTACACCCGCCCGGTGTTCAAGCACCTTTTGGTCTCCCCTTTAAATGCCCGCAAGAGGGTTTATTCGCTGATTGACAGGGAGATAAACCATGCCCAAAACGGCTTCCCCGCCTCCATCATCTTAAAGGTCAACAACCTCGTCGACCATGGTCTCATCAATCGTTTGTACAAGGCATCGCAAGCGGGGGTCAGGGTGCGCGCCGTAGTGCGCGGCATGTGCTCCTTGCGCGCAGGAGTGGCGGGGCTCTCTGAGAACATCACCATCACCTCCATCGTCGACAGGTTTTTGGAACATCCGCGCGTCATGATCTTTGCCAACAACAATGCCCCCGAGATCTATATCTCATCTGCCGACTGGATGACGCGCAATTTTGACTACCGCATCGAGGTCGGGGCCCCCGTCTTGGATCCCAAGTTGCGCGAGCGCATCACCGCCATCTTGCGCATTCAGTGCGCGGACAATCAAAAAGCCCGCCTGATCGATGCTAACGAGCAAAATACCTATGTCAAACCGGGGGAAGACGAGCCCAAAATCAGAAGTCAGATAGCAATCTACGAGTACTTAGAGGCAGTGGAAAGATCTCTTTTGGCCCAAGCGGCAGGCGAGGACAAAAAATACGGCAAGGGCAAAAGCCCCAAGGCAGAGTCCAAAGATAAAGACAAGGACAACAAGAAAAAGGCCAAAAAAGCAGGTTGATTAAGGCAATGGGCGCTTTTAAGGCATAAGCGCAAAGAGCCCTGCCCCAAAGATCCTTCTTTTAAAAAAGACTCAGGGCGCTTGAGCAGGCGGCCTTGTTGCTGATCTCCTTTTTTAAGTACCGGGCCCTGTGTCTATGCCAAGAAAGCTTGCTCATCTTTTGCCCAATTGAGCTTAACTTTCCCATAGATAAGATGCAACAGGCTGTTTTGCAAAAGGCGGAGGACTCATCGCTAAGATTGCAACCATACGCTGCAACTTTTTATTCCCAAACTTAGGGCGGTTTATGCCAAGTCCATTAAGTTTTACTGCCTTGCCTCTGACAAGAGGACACAGACATCATGCAAAGCCTCTTTGACAGGGCTGTCGATGCCATCGCAAGATGCGATTTCATCAAAGCCTGCGACAACGCAACACCCTTC
>CAZYXT010000122.1:0-6858 GCA_964651505.1 uncultured Enterobacterales bacterium | reverse complement strand
AAAAGTTTAAGGCATCTTTGTAATCCAAAACCTCATCGCCCTTTTTCAAATAGATAAAAAGATCCTGAGGATCAAATGAGACGGCCTCATCAAGCCTTGCAAGCTCTTCAATCAAGATCTCTTGCTTTGATGAAATCTCTCCTTTTAAGATGAGCTTTTTAAGATAGCGCTGCGGGTGCACGCAGGGATTGAACAAAAAAGCCTTGTAAGGATAGTCCTTGGAGAGCAGCGAAGCATAAAAGCCGCCCATCGAGCTTCCCACCACAAAGGAGGGCTCTTTCAAATCATTCCCCTTTTTGCCCAAAATCCCGTCAAAAAAGGCCTTAAGATATGGCACGGCCTCTCTTGCATCATCAGGATAATCGGGGGCGAACACTTTTGCGCAGGGAAAATTAAGGGAGGCAAACTCTTTGAGCTTTATTGCTTTGACGGCCTGTGAGTTTGATTGAAAACCGTGCAGATAGACAAACTGCATACAAACCTCGTCAGTAACCTCCCACATCGGTGTCTGGGACAAAGCGCCCGGGCGGGAGGCGGTAAACCTTGCTTGAGATGGTGCCGTCTACTTCCATGGTCAGATAGCGCCACCCCGGGCCCCTTTGATCCAAGGAAAAGTTGTGCGACAAGGGCTCAAACTGAATGGAAGTGGAGGGCGAGGCAATATAGCGGATATTGCCGATGCTTTTGTCGACCTCCTGATGGACATGCCCGCTTAAGACCAGGCGGATGCCCGGGAGCCTTGCGATAAAGGAATTAAACTCGTCTTGATTGTGCAAAGTCTGCGTATCCAGCCAGCGGCTGCCCACCAGCAAAGGCAGATGATGAATGCACACTGCCGTGTGCAATCCCGGGTTTTCCTCGCAGCATTGCTGCAAAAACATCAGCTCTTCTTTTTGCACCCAGCCGTGGGGAACGGCATAAACCTCGGAGTTTAAAAAGACAAACTGCCAGTTGCCGCACACCAGGTGCCGCTGCGTATTGACCCCCAGACGATTGAAGATGCGGTACATCAAAGGGCCGTCATCGTGGTTGCCCGGCACAAAGAACACCGGCACGGACAAAAGGCTGACCATATGGGCAAAGCGCTGATAAGACTCGGCGCTGTAATCTTGGGAGATATCGCCTGTCATCAGCACAAAATCCAGGGGCAGGCCCTGATTTAAGATGGTCTCAAGCACGCATTTGAAGCTTTCGGCGGTGCGCACTCCCAACAGCACGCCGTCTTGTTCGGCAAAAAGATGCGTGTCGGTCAGCTGCAAGACGCTAAGCTGCCCCGAATCGCACTTAGGCAAAAGAACGGCGGTGTCCATGGAAGGGTTGTGACCTCAATCTCTGATTAAAATATACCTAATATTAGTTCTATACATCGGCAAATGCTGTTGGACGCTTAGCAAATTATCAAGTCTGCTTATTCAAGTGCTGTTTTTGTGAACCTTATCACAGCAAAACCAGGCCTTTGCGGCCCAAAAACCGAATGGTCGCGCCTGTCAAATTCAGAGATTGTATATAAATTCTTCTGATATGCAAATTATACTTAAAATTTTATGAGGCGCTTCAAACTTTTGTTCTGCAAACGGTTGCAGTTGGGTCTGTCAAGCCAACTTTGTTTTTTGAGATCAAAAAGTAGTTTGCAAGGTTGGTAAGCTTAGGCTAACTCACCCGTTTGAAGAACGCATTCAAAATTAAAAAAGCAAAGCAGTTTTTTTAAGGAAAGACGATTCTTTCAAACCTAAATCCCCGCCCATATTGCAAGATATGGCAGGCAGGCCCTGAGGCTCAACAGATCTTGCTTGCAGGGGTTAATATCTAAAACCGGGCTCAAGATAGCAGGGTGAATGCCGCTTTGACAGAGCCCTTGCGCTGCCAAGCGCATAAGCTTGGTGATACGCCCCGCTTCCTTTGACCCTCCTGCTCTTTTTGAGCTTGCTATTGAATTGCCTAAGGCCTGCTTCTTTTCTTTGCAGATTGGAGAAAGGGCTTTGCATCGGCCTGACACAACCTTTGGACAAGAATATGCATGGCCCCTTTGTTTAATAACCTGCAGGCCTTTTACAGGCCATTATTGAACATGTTTTTGCTTGATGCTTTCGTAGTTTTGCAGCAAGTACCCCACGCCGATGATGGCCGCGGCATTGTTTAAGCGGCAGGTTTTGAGCATATCAAAGGCATCGGCAGCCTTGACCTTGAAGATCCTCAGATCTTCGTTCTCGCTTTCAAGTCCGCCAAGCTTGTCCAAATGCGATGCATCCACGATGGCAACATAAATGATGACGCGCTCCGAAGCGCCGCCCGGGCTTGGATACACGGCATTGACGTAATAGAAGTTTTGAGGCTGACAATGCAAATGGGCCTCCTCGGCAAGCTCGCGCCTTGCTGCCTCAAGGGGCGTCTCCCCCTCGTCGATCATGCCGGCCACGATTTCAATCAGCCAGGGGCTGACGGGATCTTTTAAGGCCCCGGGGCGAAACTGCTCGATAAAGACCACTTCGTCGCTGACAGGATCGTAGGGCAAAATGGCCACGGCATCCTGATCGCGCTCGAAGATCTCGCGCACCAGAGGGCAGGTTTGACCCCCTTTGAAGGTCTTGTAGCTGACCACATACTCGTCTATTGCAAAGTGCTTGTGAAATAAGCGCTCTTTGCGATGCACCGTAACGTCGGCCATGGTAAAGCGCGGCGGTTCAATCATATTGCTGCTCATGGTAACTCCTTGACAAGGAAGGCATTTTACCACGCCAGGCGGGCCCGTCTTGCATTGACCCCCTTATCTTCTAAAATGGGAATGTATCAAAAAAGGGATAACAGCATGAAACTACTCCTCAAAGACGGGCAGATCGCAGCAGAGCGCTTCGTGCGCGGCGATCTTCTGATTGAAAACGAACGCATAGCCAAAATTGGCACAAACTTAAGCGCACAAGGCTGCAGCGAAGTGATTGACTGTCGCGATCTGCTGATCCTGCCCGGGCTCATCGACACCCATGTTCATTTTAGGGAGCCTGGCATGGAAAGTAAGGGCACCATCGGCACCGAGTCCCGGGCGGCGGTCTTGGGCGGGGTGACCTCCTATCTTGAAATGCCCAATACCAATCCCCCCGCAACCACATTGGAGGCCGTGGAGCGCAAAAAGGAGCTGGCCTCCTCCCAAAGTTATGCCAATTACGCCTTTTTGCTCGGGGCCGATCACAATAACCTTGAGGAGATCAAAAAGGCCGATCCAAAAAAGATCCCCGCCCTTAAGGTCTATATGGGCTCGACGACAGGATCGCTTTTGGTCGATGAGGCCAAAGAGCTTGAAAAGATCTTTGAGGCCTCCCCCCTTATGATCATGACCCACTGCGAGGACAGCGCCATCATCAACAAGGCTCTGCAAAGGGCCAAAGAACAGTATGGCGATGAGATCCCCTATTGCATGCATCCTCTGATAAGAAGCGCCGATGCCTGTCTTGCGTCGACCAAGCTTGCCTGCGAACTGGCTTTTAGCACCAATCAAAGGCTGCACATTGCCCATCTTTCCACAAAAGAAGAAGTGCAGCTGCTCTCAAGCCTCAAGCGGCATACGGATAAAATCACGGGCGAGGCCTGCCTGCCCCATCTTCTTTTCAGCGAATGCGACTATGAGCGCCTGGGGGCATTTTTAAAGTGCAATCCTGCCGTCAAACGCGAAATTGACCGCAAAGCCCTGGTCGGGGCGGTTAAAAGCGGCGTGATCAGCACCGTGGCCACCGATCATGCCCCCCATGAGCTTAAGGCCAAGCTTGGCTCCTACGTCCGCACAGCCTCAGGCGTGCAATCGGTGCAATATTTGCTGCAAGGCCTGCTTTCATTGTGGCAAAGAAAGGAGCTGACGCTCGAAGAGCTCATCAGATCTGTCACCAAGAATCCTGCCGCTTTATTTAACATCAAAGAGCGCGGCGCCATCGCAGAGGGTTACTATGCAGATCTGGCCCTGGTCAATTTGTGCCTGCCGCACGCGGTCACCCTCGATGACATTGCCTCTTTGAACAAGTGGTCGCCCTTTGTCGGACACGTCTTTACTGCCTCGGTAGTGCACACCATCGTCAACGGGACCATTGCGGTAAAAGACGGCAAACTTGTGCAAAAGCCCTGCGCCATGCCTTTGGAATTTGCAGACAGGCGCTAGTTTAAAAGGTTTTAAAGCCCTCTTTTCTTAAAGCCCGGGGGCCTTTTTTCAAGCGGGGCTTTAAGCTTTGAACTTTAAGAATCGGCACGCCAAGATAACAATATATCTACTTAAAAGTATTTTTTGTTACCCATTGATCTGCCCTGCATACTTGTTATAATAGGCGTCATCGGGGATGATTCTGGATTCGACCGGGTCTGGAAAGTCTGCGATGCATGCCGAGGTGCGGCAGGCCTCGTAAAAAAGCCGCAAAAAAATAGTCGCCAACGACGAAAGCTTCGCTTTGGCAGCCTAAAAAACTGCTCTGAGCTCTCGGTGCGCAGGCCTTTCTAGTGACGTCTGCCATATACCGGGATCATGCTTTTCACTAGATCGTGCGGATCTGTTGCCTGACAGTGAAACATTAAAGGATTTTTCAGGCTGGGCATTAAGCAGGGCGGCACCCCCCGGCTTGTGTCAAGATCAAAGGGCTGCCTAAGCATGTAGCATCAATGAGGGACCGGCTTGGGACGAGGGTTCGACTCCCTCCATCTCCACCAAGATTCAACACTCTTTTAGATGTAGATGAACCTCCTTAACAGGCAGGCAAAAGGCGCCGCAAACGGCGCCTTTTGACATTCTCAAACCTTACTGTTATTTGTCGCCGGGCTCAGCAGGCTGACGATCGTTTACCAAGAACAGATCGCCTTTGATCTGCTCCAACACCAGCTCCGAAGCCGTGCCGTTGATCGAGCCGAGCAGTCCGCCCGCGGGCGATGCGCCGATGCAAACCATGCGCGCATCAAGCTTGATGCACAATCTTGGGATCTCCTCGTCGACGCGGCCGATGAGAACGTGAGTTCTTTCCGTCGGAATGCCGTGCTTTTGGGCATACTCGTCCAAAATCCTGCGATGCAGGGCAGGACGCGAAAACGCCTCTTGAGAGAAGCTCTTGGGCATCTGGGTATTGCCCGAAATCAGGCCGCGATGATACGGAGGCACGCAATTGACCACGTGCAGCTCGCCGTTAAACTCTTCGGCAAAGATCTTGGCGGCTCTGAAGAGCATCTCGTCTTGAACCTCATCATGATCGTCTTCTTCAAAATCGATGGCCAGCAAGATGGCCCTGCCCAAACGCTGCGGAGCATCGGCGGCTTTGACCACCAGCAAGGGAGTCTCGATCTTGCGCATGATGGTGTAATCGATGGAACTGACAAACAGATCGCGAATGGTATTGCGCTTGTTGGCCGAAATGATGGCCAGGCTGTAATTGCCCCGATGAGCTTCGTTGATGAAGGCCTCGGGCACATTCTTGGAGAAGATGATGCGCGGCACAAAATGCTTAAAGCTCGGATGAGATTGTGCCAGGGCTAAAAGATCGCGGCTTGCCTTGCTCTCAAGGGCCGCCTTGTTGTTCTCGTCAAAATCATTGATGATCCTGCAGACTGTAACCTCGATATCCGGCATAAATCTGGCAAAATCACTGGCACGCTCCACCGCAGGCTGTACATCGTCGTTGGGTTTCAACAGCACTAATATCTTATATTCCATAACTTCCCACCTTAGGCAAGACTATCTTCCAAAGTACTTTCTGACTCGTGTTCACATTAACTTTAAGGGAAAACAAAATTTCTAAACACTGTAGAGATCACGCTTTTGAGTCTTTAAATCGGTTTTTTGCGAGATCTCACACTTTAAAGGCCCATGGACAGCCAAAAATCTCCTAAAAGACCCGGTTTTTTCGTGCCAAGGCCTATATATGAAGACCCCAAAAGGCACGCGGTGTCAGGGGCAGCATCGCCCCCGCGGCACAATCGCTTGACAAAAACAAAAAGCCAAGGTGCAGGCACAATGGGCAGCTTTACTCATCAGGCGGCAACAGGGCACAGGCAAAGCGGACTTTAGTCAGGAGGAAGGTGTTACGCTGCGCAGCTGTGCGCAGCTTTAAGACAAGGACAAGGGGATAGCCGATTAACAGTGATACTTGCTTTTTTATTGTTGTTTTTGTCAAGGCTGCGCCCGATGCAACCTTTGCCCCGGGCTGCTTATTGCCCATCCTCCGCGGTCAGGGTGATTGAAAGCTTCAACCCCAAAGCGGCAAAGATGCCGCGCAAAATCTCCAGTTTTGTAGACTTTTCCATATGTAAGGCGGCGTTGAGCTGCTGGGGGGACAAGCCCGTGCGCTCGGACAGCTCCTTGGGCTTGATCTTGGCCTCAAGCATGTAGTTTCTGATTAAGAGCTTGATGGCCGTATCCCAGCCCACGTCTGCAAAAATTATCTCATCATCGTCGCTGTAAGATACGTCTTGCGATCTGGGAAACTGTCTGCCTTTTTGATGCATCTGAAGGGCTTCTTTGCGGATCCTGTTCACTGCCTGCTCGTGAGGCTCTTCGTCGTTTCTACAGAAAAAATTGGTCAACCCCTCGATGCAGTTTATACTCATCAGTTTGCTGCCGTCATAGCACTCTTTAACCACAACAGGATATCGCAGATAATCTTCTGCCTGCATAAAAACTCCTAAATATAAGGCTCGCCCTTGTTTTGTTCAACACGCTTCGACCGCGACTTCCGTAATCGGTCAAAAAGCCAAAACGCCATGGCACATTATTTTACAATTTTTCATTTAGCCGGCAAAGTTAAACTTATTGTTTATTTTTAATCATCATCAGGCCAAAGAATATACCTGAATTTCCGAAGATTTTTTGGCTCGAACGCAAAAATTGTAAACGAATTACCG
>CAZYXT010000121.1:5866-6942 GCA_964651505.1 uncultured Enterobacterales bacterium | reverse complement strand
CCGCCTTTGAAGAAGGCAAAACACAGTTCTTGGACCGCAAGTACGCCAACCTGATTGAGCCTCTGACCATTGTGCCCGGGGTCATGGTGATAGTAAACGAGCCCAGGAAGAAAAAGCATGACGAAAATGAAGAAGGATCTTCTTCAATGCTGCGCGAAATCGTGCGCTTGGAAGAGCTGTCTTCATCTTAAGAGCAGACAAGCAAGCTTAAGCGCCCCCTTGCAGATTGCCGCAGTCAGCCTCAACCGTCACTTGCTCAAGATAAAAAAGAGCCTGATGTCTCGCCTCTTTTGGGCTAAGGCTCTGAGAGCATGCGCTCAAAATCCTCGACGGTAAGCTGCCCTGCCAACAGCTCCCGGGGCTTGGCAGGCTTGGTTTTGATTTGAGGCTTTTTATCATCAACCACAAAGGTGTCTAAATCATCAAGATCGGCCGCATCATTGCCTGTTAAAGCTTGAGAGGCCGGGTCATATAAGATCTCAACGGCCTCATCGTCATCATCTAAAGCTTCAATGCCCTCATCGGCGCTCAAGTCCTCAAAGCCCGGGTCGTCTTCTTGGTAAAAATCATCAAGGCCCGGGTTAAAATCGTCTGCCGTCCATGAATCGTCCGGGGCTTGAAAGTCATCAACTTCTTCAACTTTAAGATCATCATCAAAGCCTCCCCAATTTTCAAAGTAAGGATTGTCTGCCCGCTTAGGCTCGATTGCGGCGGGATGATTATCTTGAGAGGTAAAATCCCTTGCAAAGCCTGTGTGCTCCTCTTCATAAAATTGCTCTTCCCAATCAACCTCTTCTTCTTTGGCCGCAGGAGCATCGGAGGATGCGATCTTATCACTGTGATCCTGCACGGCCTGCGTGGATTGACGGGTGATCTTGGTGGCATCATCCCAGGCCAGGTTTAAGGTGCGCTCAAACTGCAAGGTCTGCTCTTTTATGAGATCTTCGCGTTTTTCCTCAAGCACCTGCGCCTTTAGCGCATCAAGATCATCGATGGTGTACTCGCGGGGCCTTTCCATGTCATCAAAAAGAGGGTCAAAATCATCCTCTAAAAGCTCCTGCTGCCTTTGCCTTTGC
>CAZYXT010000121.1:0-5766 GCA_964651505.1 uncultured Enterobacterales bacterium | reverse complement strand
TGCCTTTGCCTTTGCTCTTGCAAAGTCGATCTGACCTCGGATTGATCCAAGGTGGCGATGGCGGCGAGCACCTCAAGATCATCAGAATTCAAAGCCCCGCGCTCTTTGTCAAGCGCAGCGCGCGCCTGTCTGCGCCCGGGGCGCTCGGGAACGGCGCCTTTTGAGGGCAAACTTGGATAGGAGGGCTTTTGCGCCTCGCTCACCTGTCTTGGGGCTGCCTCGGTTGTGCCTTGGGAAATGGCAGGCTCTTTGGGCAGAGGAGCCGCCTCATGCGGCTTGAAAGAGCCCTGCGCATGTTCCTCATTTGCAGCATCAGGCTTTTTTTCATCATGCGCATCTAAAGAAGATCGCATCATGGCAGGGGCCTTGAGGGGGTTTTGACTTATTTGTGCGCTTCCAAGCGGGCTTTCAAGGCTTACGGTCTTGCTCTTTGAGGCAGCCTCGTTTTGCAAAAAGGGATTGACCTTGGGAAGAAGAGGTGCCGCGTCAGGACGCTTGAAGCTTGCAATCCCCAAAGGAGGATGCAAAAAGGGATCATCAAGTTCGGAGGGGTCGTCAAAGCGCCTCATCACCCTCAGGCCCAAGGCATGATCTTTGATGCGCTGCTGATTGAGGCCCGCGCGTCGAATCAGCCTTTGCAAAGTATCGGATCCTGCGAAGGCTGCGGCGGTGCGCGCAGACATGGTTAAAGCCCCGTTATGCTTGGCAGTGCCTGACTTGCCCTCATCAAGGTTATCTTTCTGTGTCGAAGGCCCGGCCCCCTGCAGGCTTGAAACCGCGGACTTATTCTCATCTTGCGCAAGCGGCCCTGCTGATGCTTGATCTGCGGCCTGACTCTCCTTGCCATCTTGCGCCAAGGCCTCAGTTTTATTGGCGCCTACAGCATCTTGCGCATCAGAGGGCTCTTTTTGGGAAGCCGTGAGGGTTTCCTGCTCCTGCAAAGACGAACCCTGCCCTCTCAAGCTTTGGTCTTGAGGGTAAGTTTGGGCGTCGGCGGCGGCACTTACTGCACTTTCGTTTATCTTTGACTTTTGATGGGCATTATCCTCTTGAACCCGGGCCGCATCTTCCGCCGTTTGAGCGCCAGAGTCTTGAGATACGGCGGTTTTTTGAGAGGATGCATCATCCTTGTCTTGCTTGTCTTGGGTGTCTTTTGGCAAAGTGCCGGAGCTTGCAAGATCTTCTTTTGCAAGATCTTCAGGAGTCATCTCGCTTTGCTCTTTTAAGCGCCTTAATTTTTGCAAGATCTCCCCTGCCAGCATCATATAGGCCTTAAGCCCCTTGCTTTGCTTGTTGAAAAACATGTCATTGCCCGAGCCTGCGCAGGCTGCAATGATGCTTTGCGAGTAAGGGATGATGGTGTTGAAGGTCAGAGAGGAAACTTTCTTTAAATCGGCGCAGGCCTTGTTGAAGAACTCTGAGGAGCTGTTCTCATCAAACATGGTGCGCACTATGCCCAACAGCAAGATCTTGCTTAGTTTTTGATCTTTTAACCTGCGGCACTCTTTTAAGATGGTGTCGATGGATTGAATCGAGAGCATCTCGCAATGGGTGGGGATTATCAAAAAATCGGCCGCGCACAGCCCCGTGAGGGTCAAGATCCCCATGGTGGGCGGGCAGTCTATAAAGATAAAATCGTAATTGTCCTCAACAGGCTCCAAGACATGTTTAAGACGCGGACAGAGGCGCTTGAGCGGGCCTTTGGCCTGCAAGGCGGTCAGATCTTCGCAGCCTTGCAATAAATCAAAAGAATCAAGCTTTAAAAGATCACTATCCGACAAAGGCTTGTCGTCAAGCAAGGCGTCGCCTAAGGGGCTGCTCCCCGGCCTTTTGATGCCCATGGCGGCTCCTGCAAAGCCCTGAGGATCAAGATCGCACAACAGCACCTTGCGCCCGGTATGGGCAAGAGCGCTGCACAGGCTTAAGGCCGTGACGGTCTTGGCCGTGCCTCCTTTGGGGTTGGCGATGGCGATGATCCTGCTCATATCCTAAGCTTTCAAAACAACAAACACTGCTTTAAATGTTAAGACCCTTTTGTGATTTTGCAAAGCCAAAATTGCCTAAAAACGCCTCATGATCAAGAAGTTCTCCCAAAAAAGGGCAAAATCCCCTCAAACCCGCTCAAGGCACCCCTGCTTGCAGGTCAAAACTCCGCAAAAAAGGACTCAAGAGAGTCTTTTGTCTCATCTTAGGCCCCCATGATCCTAAAAACTTGCGCGAGCCTTAAAAGATCCTCCCTAAGATTGACGCCCATGCACCGGCCGACACCCAAAACTTGCTCCCGGGTATCTTGCCTGAGCTTATAAATTGCCCTGCATCTTGACAAAAAACACGGCGCCACAGCTTAAAATTGAGCTTTTGGCGTTTTTTTTGGAGTATAATCTGCCTCGGCTTGAGGCTTTGCCTCAGTGGTTTTAACAACATTTCAGAGAGTTTATGGCTAAAGAAGAAAGCATCGAGATGCAGGGCACCGTCCTTGAAACCTTGCCCAACACCACCTTCCGCGTCGAATTGGAAAACGGCCACATCGTCATGGCCCACATTTCAGGCAAGATGCGCAAAAACTACATCCGCATCCTCACAGGCGATAAGGTAACGGTACAGATCACCCCTTACGACCTCACCAAGGGCCGCATCACCTTTCGCGCCCGCTAAGCTTGAAGATGCCACCCCATTGTTTGCGGTGGCTTGACAAGGCAGGCTATGCAGGCACTTAATGCCTGACAGTTTTTTGCGCCCTCATCAAGGCATCCCCCTTTGCCCCCTTTTACCGTCTGATTGCCCAATTTTGCTCAAAGCTCGTTGCGAAGCCTTCTTATTGTTGTTTACAATCGTCTTATCTTTGAGGCTGATAAACAAGAGGAGCAATTATGAGCGTAAAGGCAGTCTGGCCGCAGGGTTCGATGGCCCTGCTCACTCAGCTTGAAGCTGACAGCATTTCCCTCTCCTCCCAAGGCGAATTGTACGAGCTGTATCGCAACTGCTCTTTGGCCGTCTTAAACAGCGGCAATTTGACCGACAACTCCAAGGAGCTGCTTGATAACTATCAAAACTTCGAAATCGATGTGATCAGGACCGAGCGCGGCCTTAAGATAGAGCTTATCAACCCTCCCAAATCATCCATGGTGGACGGGGAGGTCATCAAGACCCTGCAAAAGCATTTGTATGCCGTTTTGCGCGACATCGTGCAGATCAATGCGGCCAAAACGGACGTCGAAAAGCTCTTGGGCAAGCAATTTAACCTAAAAGATCTGGAAGACAAGACCAAGCACGATCTGACCACCAACCTCATCTTTCAGATCTTAAGAAACGCGGGGGCCCTGATCCCCAACGTCAAACCCAATATCGCCGTGTGCTGGGGCGGCCACTCCATCAGTGCCGATGAATATGACTATGCCTACAGGGTTGGATTGGCCCTTGGCTTGCGCAAAATCGACATCTGCACAGGCTGCGGCCCCGGGATCATGGAGGCGCCCATGAAGGGGGCCTTGTTCGGGCAGATCATGCAAAATGGGCACTCGTGCAGGCGCATCGGCCTGACCGAGCCATCCATCATCGCAGCCGAGCCGCCTAATTCAATGGTCTCAGAGCTTATCATCATGCCCGATATCGAAAAGCGCCTTGAGGCATTCGTAAGGCTGGGCCATGCCCTGATTGCCTTCCCCGGGGGGCCCGGCACTGCAGAGGAGCTTTTGTATATCCTGGGCATCAAGCTTTGCAAGGAAAACCGCCACAATCCTCTGCCTTTGATCTTAACAGGCAATGCCAACTCAAAGGCTTACTTTGAGGCTTTGGACTCTTTCTTGCGCCGCTGCCTTGGCGATGAGATTGCAAGGCACTATAAGATCATCATCGATGATCCCGAGGCCGTGGCCGTGGAAGTCAAAAACGGCTTGCAAAATGCCCTGGAGCATCGCACTCTCATCCACGACTCTTATTGCTACAACTGGACTTTGCATATTCCCGACGAATTGCAAAGCCCCTTTGATGTCAATCACGAGAGCATGGCAGCTTTGGATCTGCACCGCAACCAAGAGTCATGGCTGCTTGCTGCCAATTTGCGCCGCGCCTTCTCGGGCATCGTCTCGGGCAATGTCAAAGAGCACGGCATCAAACAGGTCGCAGAGAAAGGACCTTTTTGCCTGCACGGGGACTTGGACATCGTAGAGTGCATGGACAAGCTCATGCGCGACTTTATCAAGCAAGGGAGGATCTTGCTCTCACAACGCGAGTACGAGCCCTGCTATACCTTCAGCCAGTCTTAAAGCTCATAATCCAAGCTTTAGGGCAGGAGCGGCGCTTCTCCCCCGGGCTGATGCCACAGGCTCAACCCAAGGCCATCATTAGGCAGGCCGGCGGTCCCAAAGGTCGATCCCTGGTCTTTACAACGATTTTGTTCGGGCCTTTTTATGCCCTGATCCCTGATTCCATCAGGGATTTTTAATGCTTGCTCCGGCTAAAGACAGGAATTTACGCATTTCATCTATCGAAATGCGCAATTCTTTGTCGGTAAAATCGGGGTTATCCGGATTCTTATTCTCAGGATGATGTATTTTATTCCGTATATATTCTGTCAAAGTGATTTGTTCTTCTTTGAGCGTTTTGTCACCGGTCTTTTTGTTTTTTACCTCTTTGATATATTTTCGCAAAGACTTTCCTTGTTTATAAGCTTTTAGCAACTCTTGTGCTTCGATATAACCATAAAGCTCATTATGGTACTCCACAGATAATTCTGAAAATGCAAGGTAGTTCACCTCGTTCAAAGACGTGTAAGGCAGTCGCTTGGGTAAAGTGATTTCAACAACCTTTTTGTCCTGTTCCATGCTGACCATACGAATATTGTTAAAATCAAGTTCCTTTACAATCGTTGGGCTATGGGTGGTAATAATAACCTGTGTGCCAACTGTTTTTGAAAGTTCGGATAATGCTCTAATTAACTTTTTTTGGTTATCTGAATGTTGGGATGTTTCTGGCTCCTCAATCGCATAGATCACACTAGGTACATTGATTTCTCTTTGCCTGCGTTCAACTTCCGCACGGAAAAAGTTTAACAAAATCAATCGTTTAGAACCACTGCCACGCTTGTTGATTGGTATATTCTCATCAGATGCTATTGAAACATTTTTGAAGACGTCTGCCCATTTTAAAGAAGCAGCTGATGGAATGACAGGAACTAAAGTATTGGCAACATCAGGGCTCATTTCGTTTAATTTTTCTAATGTTCGAGCCGCAACTTCTTTCAGCTTAGTTTCTACTGTCTCTGCCACAGCATTAAGTTTTTTTTGCAATCCTTCATCATGCAAAATCTCTTTAACTGCTAATTTAAGGGGGTCTTGTACTTCGCTATCGCCATCACTATTTTTTCGATCAGACTGAAATAGAGAATACAGCGGCAGATATTTCTGTAATTTGTCCCATATCGTTTTCGCATCACCCTTTGTCACATCAATCTCAACAGTGTCTAATTGCAGATTGTCTGCAAAATGTTGCCAAATTGAGCTGCGCATTACAGCATTTTTGGTTCTGTCATCACAAATTATTTGTTTTGATTCAATTATACGCCTTAACTCAGAATCCTTCATTTTCAACAGTTCAGAACAAGCCGGATTTGTCGGATGATACGCACGTATAAATACATTTGTGCTGCTGGCGTTCGGGTATTTTTTTATTATTTCAAGACATCCTTCTTTATTCAAAAGGTATTCTGCCTTAAGAGTCGTTTCGTTGGTTGCGTCGATAATGATTCGCTCCGGTAAATCACAAAAG
>CAZYXT010000120.1:0-7069 GCA_964651505.1 uncultured Enterobacterales bacterium | reverse complement strand
TTGACAACTTGTTGCCTCACCCTGCCTCATCTCCATGACGCTCACAGCTCGCTAAGAGCCCCGGAGTGCTAAAATTGCCGCACCACTGAATGTAAAAGAATTACCGGAGCATCCTGGCATGATAGCGATTTTGATGATCACGGCGTTTTTCTTGGGCTCTTTGGTGCCCTGGCAGACGGCTGCCAACGGCAATTTAAAAGAGCAGATGCGCTCGCCCTTTTTGGCCTCCTTTATCAATTGCACGGTAGGCTCGGTAATTTTGACTGCGATTATGTTTGCAAGCGGGCAGTCTTTTTACCGGCCTTGGGAGCAATTGAGCGCACTGCCTTGGTATTTGTGGACCTCAGGCCCACTGGGGGCGGTGATCTTGGTGGTGGCGGTGGTGCTTTCAAGCAGGCTTGGGTTAATCGGCACGGCCCTTTCTACCATGACCGGCATGATTGTCTCCTCTTTGATCTTCGATCACTTCGGGTTTTTTCAAATTGCCGTGCACAAGCTTGACGTCCTGCGCCTTGCAGGCCTCATTCTCATGTTCTTGGGCGTGATGATTGTGCTGCGCCTGTTTTCTTATTTAAAACAGCATCAAGGCAAGTTAAATTCTGCGGCCGTGCTGTGGTTTATGCTGGGGGTCATGTCAGGCACTTTGATGACCACTCAGGCTGCCGTCAACTCCGTCTTCAGGGTGGAGTTAGACTCGGTGGTGTATTGCGCCCTGATTTCCATGGCCGCCACCGCATTGCTCTTGATCATCATTGCCCTCATGGTCGGCCACAGCCCCAAACGGATCGCAGATATCAGGGTTGACGGGCGCTACTGGATCTTCTGCGGCGGTTTGTGCGGGTCTGTCAACATCATGGGCTATGCTTTGCTGATGAACAAGCTGGGAGCGGGGTCCTTAATCACCTTGGGCATTGCAGGACAGTTGTGTTGCTCTTTGATGATGGATCACTTCGGTTTGTGGGGCCTTAAGGTGCGCAAGGCCAACCTCTCTCAACTGTGGGGGATCTTGGTCATCGTGGGGGCCATCGCCTTGATCAAGCTGTAGCGGCAGGGAAGATGGGAGGCGCCATTAGGCGGCAGGCAAGCAAAAAGCCGCGGCCTGTTTTGAGATTTGCCTGATGCGATGAGGCGTCCCCGGGTTAATCCCACTGCTCTTGCAAGAGAAAATCCCTGATGTTTTTATGTCTGATCCCATCGCGGCTCATATCAAATTCATCGAGGGTCACCACGTACTTGGGGTGGTTGTCCTTTATGCGATAAAAAACGCCAAACTCGCGCTTTATGGTCTCATCGCTTGAAAGCATGTAAGAGACCTGAACATAAACTTTGCTGCTGCCCTTTTGGCCTATAAAGTCGATCTCCTGCTCTCCAAACTTTCCGACGGTTACGTTATACCCTCGGCGCAGAAGCTCAAGGCACACCATGTTTTCCATGACGAGGTTAATTTGCTGGAGGTTGTCTTCAAACACAGCTTCGCGGATGCCGTGATCTGCCAGATAATACTTTTCATGGGTGGTTAAGAGCCTTTTGCCCTTCAAGTCATTGCGCTTTACCTTGCAGAACAAGCAAGCATCAGTGCTGGCTTTTAGGTAACTGAGCACGGTTTCTAAGGAAACACTCCGCATTTGACTCTTTAAGAATTTAGAAATGGATATGGCTGAAAAGGTCGTACCGATGTTGGATGTTACATAGTTAATGATCCTTTCAAGCAAATCCACATCACGTATGTTGTTGCGTTTAATTATGTCTTTTACTAGCACGGAATTGTACATATCTAAAAGATATTGCCTGCAGGGGAGATCGTCGTAGTTAAGGATCGATAAGTAAGGCATGCCGCCTGCGGTCAGATATCGCTTAAAGCATTGGGCGGTATCGGCTTCGGGGAAGCGGGTGCGATACAGCTCGATAAACTCGGCAAAGGAGAATGGGTAGATTTTAAATTCTACATATCTGCCTGAAAGATAGGTGGCAAGCTCTCCTGAAAGCAGATTGGCATTGGAGCCTGTGATGTAAATATCGCAGTCAAACTCTACCCGAAATGAATTGACTGCCCTCTCCCATTCCTCAACCTCCTGTATCTCATCAAAGAAAAGACTGAGCCTGCCTTGAATGCCTGAGGCTCTTTTTTCAATTTCAGCGTGCAATGTCTCAGCCGTGCGTAGATGAGCATTGTGCATGTCTTCAAAGTTAAGGGAAATAAAGCCGGCGCTGTCAGCCCCTGAGGCCGTGAGCTCCTCTTTGATAAGTTCAAGCATGACTGATTTGCCGCAACGGCGTATGCCCGTGAAGACTTTTATGAGATCTGTCCCCATAAAAGGACGGATCTTTTTCAAGTAAGCTTCTCTTTTGATCATGGCAAAGGTCCTGCTTGGATAAAGTCTAACATGTGCCATTATGATGCATCATAGTTTGATTTTCAATAAAAAATCATAATTTTATCGGTTATAACCGATAAAAACTACATTCTGCAATATTTGACGGTTATAGCCGATAAAAACAGTCATTATGCATCAATTGGCGGTTATGACCGATAAAAATTCAGGCAAAGCATCTTTTTTCCCGGCATGACGGACACAAGAGTTCTTGCGACACTAATTGGCCATGCCGTGTCTCACGACAGCTATTTGGCCACCAGGGTGACAAAGGCCGGCGACAACCATTCGGCCTGCGGGATAAAAAGGCCTGCGCCAATCATTGGGCCCGGGCTGCATCAGAACAGGGAAGTTAAAGGCGGGGATCCCGGGGCGTGCTCAACGATAAAAGCGTTTGGGCCTTGTGCGGCCTGATTTAAAACTTATAGCGGGGTGAGGTTTAAGTCTTGAGGCCCGGTACGGCCTCAAGAGCAAGCACCTGCTCCAATTGTGAATCTGCGGTCTTTAAGACTCTATTGCCGATTGCTCTCGGGACCTACGGGCGGCACATCCAGCTTGAGGCCAAAGGTTAAAACGGCATAGAGCAGGGCACCTGTGATCATGGCAACCAAAAGCCCCATGTTGGCGGTGGCGAAGACGCCCTGCCGCGCTTCATCGCTTAAGAGGAAGGAGGTGATCTTGGCGATGTACGGATCAGATGAGGTAATGGTGCCCAATCCCACCACTGAGGCGAAGATCAGGGAGAACATGGCCGTCCAGCGGTAGTTGCGTCCGCCTTCTCCGTAGCGGTTGACCATGGAGACATCGTAGCCAAGCTGCCTTTGCCTGATGAGATCGACTATCTCGATGGCGCCCCACGAACCCATGATGACCGAGATGGCCGCAAGGAACGAAGTAAAGGTGGAGACAAAGCTGTCTGAAATAAAGGTAAGGTAGAAGCACCCTAAGGCAATCACCACGGCATTGAACACGGTGGCCCAAGCCCTCGACAAAGGCACGCCCACGGCCATCAAGGCCAGGCCCGAGCTGTAAATGCCGGTCATGCCCGCCGAGATCAGGGAGATTATGATCACCAATGAAAAAGGCACGTAAAACCAAAAAGGCAAAATGCCGGTTAAGGCAGCCAAAGGCTCATGGGCGGCTTTTTCGAGCAATTCGGGATTGCCCACGCTGAGCATTACGCCCAGGCACAAGAGCACGCTTACAGGCAGGGCAATGCCCGTGGCCGTCCAGAAAATGACCGAGCCGCTCTTGCTGTTGCGCGGCAGATAGCGCGAGTAATCGCCGCCGTAGTTTAAGAAACCAAGCCCCACCATGGTCATGGCCAACACCACGCCGCCTATGAAGACGCCGAAGCTTCCCGAGGGGGCCGAGCCCAATTGCGAAAAATCAATCTGCGGGATAAAGAAGAACAGGTATGCTGCGGTCATGATCCCTGTGATCAGGGCAATATAGCGCTCAACCTTCAAGATAAGATTGTAACCGTATACCGCGCCAACCATGGTAAGCATAATCACCAGGGCAAAGGAGATGAACAGGCAGATCCCCGAAGGCGAGCTTCCGTCAGCCATAAAGGGCAAAAGATTGGAGATGAGGTCAGCAAGGGTGGTGGAGGCCATGGACAGCATGGTCACCTTCCAGCCCATGTTGGCCGCATACCCAAAAAAAGCAGGGAAGCGGTTGCCGTCGCAGCCAAAACACATGCGAGACTGCGCCAGGGTGGGCAGGCCCGTTCTGACGCTGCCCACGGCCAGGATGCCCACTAATGAGCAGGAAAGAAAATAACCGATGATGCCTGCCGCCATAGCCTGAAACACCGACAACCCCAAGGAGAACACATACATGCCGCAGGTGATGCCGAAAATTGAGATGTTCCAGCTAAACCAGACCGGAAACAATCCTGAGGGTTTGCCGTAACGCTCGCTGTCGGGGACGGCATTGATGCCGTTTTGCTCGATAACCGGGGTTTTGTTCTCTGACATGATTTACTGCTCTAACTATTTAAATCCCAAAAAAGCCGCAACGGGCAAAATGCGCCCAAAGAGGCCGTGACTGATGCCTGCCTTTAAGATCCCGGGGCCATGCCCCGCGCCAACGGTGCGGCAGGAAAACGCCGTTAACGCAAATGATACAGTTTAAAAGCTCTTTGATTAAGATCACAATAAGACAAGAGGCTGCCGATCTTTTCGATCCTGCACTCACAGCGACGGCTTTAGCTTATGCCCGGGGAGTACGCGCTCCACAACAATTTAAGGCCCCTCCTTTTCCAAAAGCTGAGGGACAACAGGGGGCGTCCTGCTGCCCCATTTGCAACATCACCCTCGGGGGAGCTTGTTTTTTGAGGGCTTTTTACGCTTTAGCCTGAGGCTTTTTGAGGTGCGCCAAGATCTCGTCAAGATAAGGCGCGCAAGCTGCCCCCAAGCGGGCTGTGACCGAGGCAGAGATGTAATTGGCAAAAAGCAGTGCATCTTCAAAAGAGAGCAAGCAGGCCAATGCCGCCATCAAAGCGCCCGTGTGGCTGTCGCCCGAGCCTATGGTGTCTGCAACCAAGATTTTGTATCCCGGGATAATGCAGATGCGATCGCCATCTGCCATGATGGCCCCGTCTTTGCCGCAGGTGACGATGGCAGGATGGCCGCTGCGTTTTGACAGGATTTTTGCAGCCGATCTTAAGTTGTCAGCCGCGGTCAACACCAAAGCCTCATGCTCGTTAAGATCGTAGATGCAGCCAAGCTTCTCAATCCCCTCGATCACATCGGGGGCAATGCATGAAACCCTTGGCCCCGGGTCAAAGACGATGGTGCCTTTGAAGGGAGATTTTTGCAGGGCCTTTAAAATGGTGCGGCCGTTGTCCCCTTCTGCCTGATAGCCTGAAAGATAAAGATAGTCATATGAAGCCAAATCAAAGCGCTCAAACCAGGCCTCATCAAACTTTTGCTCCACGCCCGACATAGAGATAAAGGTGCGCTCGCCGGAGCTTTCCACCAATGATAAGCACCAGCCGTTGTCGCCCAAGCCCTCGGTCTCAAAAACAGGATAGCCGCGGTTTTTAAACTCTTCGCGCACGAGGTTGCCTGCAATGCCGTGTCCGACCGGCATCAGCTGATCAAAGGGCACTTTAAGCTTGTAGAGGACGTCGGTTGCGTTAAAGCTGCACCCGCCAACCTGCGTCTTTTTAAGCTTTCCTTGGACATCATCGGCAGACTTGGGCAGGTTATTGACTTGCACCACCACATCGACAAAGGCCGAGCCTATGATCAAGATTTTCTTGGGCTTGGCACACTCTTGTATGGCTAGGATCAAGGGCAGCAGCCGGTCTTTTTGGGCATCGCTCAAAACAGGCAGGCTTTTAAGATCAAAAGAAGCATCAGCCATGATAAGGCTCCTTATAAAAAGAGGGCAAAGATGCGATGATTTGGCTGCCAAGGGCGGCAAAATCAATGTCGTTTGTGGTTTGCAGATACTCGATGGTCTTTTTGTCAAAGCCCTCAAGCCCTGCGCAAGCCCCGCAGATGGCGCAGGCCATGGCCCCGATGGTGTCGGTGTCGCCTCCGAGGTTGGCGCACATCAAGGCTGCTTTATGGGGATCTTTGCAGTAAAAGGCAATGGCCAAGGCGGCGCTGACCGACTCGGAGGTCATGGTGCCCGTGCCCAAGACTTCGTAGACCCACATGGAAAACTCATCTTCAGAAGGCTTGGTTTTTATCATGTTTAAGGCAAGCTTAAAGCGCTCTTTGCAGGATGCGGCCCAAGTGGGGTGACCGAGCACTTTTGCATAATCGTAGGCCTCAAGGGCCCCTTGCGCCATCTCATCCCAAGATCTGCCTGCCACGGCATAGCTTACGGCCGCGGCTATCATGGCCGCCCCGCCGAGGGTAACGTCGGTGTCGTGGGTGACGCAGCTTACGTCTTTGACGCATTGGCACAAAAGCTTGAGCTCCTCAGGTTCAAAAAAGCATCCGACAGGGGCAATGCGCATGGCCGCGCCGTTGGTTAAGGCCGAGGAGGGGCTGTCTGCTTCTTTGCCTTCGGCGATTGCCAGCAAGGCTGCCTTGGAGCTTGGACCCAATAAATTGATCTCAAAGCCGTTGACCGATTTGACCCATGCTATGAGATCTTGGGCAATTATCTGTATGTCCGGGACTCTTTGGTACTTTAAAAGATCTTTTAAGATAACCAGGGCCTGACTGCTGTCATCGGTGTAGTGCCCTGCCTTAAAGTAACAGGCCACGATGTTGTCTTGAGGCCCGTCCAAAAATTCTGTTATGCGGCCAAAACGTTCGACTATTCTTGAGCGCGGCCACAACTCCCCGGGGACGCCGAAGGCATCGCCGAGCACCATGCCTGCCAAGGCGCCTGCAATCTTATCAAGCTTAAGGCTCTCATCTGACATAAGAAAAACTCCGCAATACGAACTTTGCCCATGGTAGCAAATTTTAAATTTAAAAAGCGATGACGGTCTTAAATTTATCAAAAAAGGTTTAAAGAGGATTTGATCTCAAAAAACGATCAAAGATGGGTCATAAGCCCAAAATTTCATGAAGCTTTTTAAAACATGGCTTAAAGTCTGATTGGTGCCTGATCCCGGGACAACGCTTTTAAGAGAATGCGGCGGGTTGTTTTGAAAATAACCCTGCCCCATGTTTTTTTGGCAAATTTTAAATCTGCCTGCCCTGCCATCATCAAACAAGAAGCAG
>CAZYXT010000119.1:0-7088 GCA_964651505.1 uncultured Enterobacterales bacterium | reverse complement strand
GTGAGCCCCTCCTTTTAATAAGTGCACTGTCATTCATACGTTCTTTGCTATCAGAATTCTATCCAAAATATTAAATAAATGCCCGACGATTGAACTGTCATTCATATATGCCTTAAAGGCGCCCCGTTCTCCTGCGACAGGCATTTGGCCGCCCCGCGACAACTATGCGGCAGGGGCCTGCCGCGGCCTGAGTTTGCGTCAAGTCCGCATCATCGGGATCTATGGCGCTTGCGGCGTAAGATCTTCTGAGGGCACTGCGCATCGCCCGTATCGACCGTATCGAACGTTTCGAACGTTTCGAACGTTTCGACCGTATCGGCGGTCTGTAAGGAAGAGCTTTGCCTCTTATCAAGCTCTCTTAGGCGATGCGATCTGAGTTAACCGCAATGCATAGCCTCCTTTAGGCTGTATGGTGCAAAAGGGCGGCCGTTGATAAGTGCACTGTCGTTCATATGTTCTTTTAAAATAGAATCAAGTCCAAAATAATAAACAGAGCCCGACGCATCAACTGTCACGCATCTGATTTGGCTGCGGCCCGAGATCTTGAGCCCCCTTTTAAACAGGTGCCTGTCATTCATGTCAGGATAGAGAATTTGTGGCGCGGGCAAAGCGGTGCCTCATCGCAAAAGGTCAGGATAAGACAATAGGGCAGGGGCGCAGACTTAAGTGAAGAGAGGGTCAGGCCCAAACGCAAAAACAGCTTCCATGGAGGATCACAGAAGCCATCTTGCGAGACACTATTTGCATTTGAGAGGATAACTGCGCGTGCGCAGTCCCGGGCTTTAAGCTAAAGCCTTGATCTTGGCAGACAAAGCTGCCTTATGACGAGCGGCCTTATTCTTGTGAATGAGACCTTTGCAGGCAGCGCGGTCCAAAACGGGCTCGGCTTCCTTGTAGGCAGCAACGGCTGCTTCTTTGTTGTTATTGGCGCAAGCGGCAATAACTTTCTTAATTAAAGTGCGCATTTTTGAGCGGGCAGCGACATTGCGCTGACGAGCCTTCTCCGAGGTGATCGCACGCTTTTTTGCGGACTTAATGTTAGGCACAAATAGCTCCTGATTTTACAATTTACACAAATATCCGGCAGGGAAAACATGCCCTGTCACAAGAGCGCTATTATACAAGACATCAGGCATAATTCCACCTTTAAAACGCGGTTTTTGCGCAACCTTATTTGCAATGTCGTCAATGTGCCTCAAAAGACCTCCCCATTTGAGCTTGCGCCTCTTTACAAAGCGTGGCACAGACAGGCCTTTTTGCTATAATGACCTGTCAATTTTTAGCAGTTGAGGAGATTTCATGCGTCTTTACCGCAGGCTTGCTGACTTTAAGGGAAGCAAACGCGGAATTGCCCTGGCAATAGGCAATTTTGACGGCTTTCACCAGGGGCACCGGGCAGTAATCGAGGCCATGAAAAGCAGGGCGCGCGCCTTGGATCTTGACAGTGCCGTCATGATCTTCGAGCCGCAGCCTTCGGAGTATTTCGGCAAGGCCGTTCCATCAAGGCTCCACTCTTTGCGCGATAAGCTTAAAGTCTTTAAAAAAGAAGATCTTGATGCGGTGTTTTGCATGTCCTTTAACGATGAGTTTTCTCAATTAAGCCCCCAGGAGTTTGTGATTGACTTGCTTTGGCGCAGACTGAACGTCAAAAGCGTTACGGTGGGCTCCTTGTTTTCATTCGGTCGCAAAGGGGCGGGCGATTTTGCCAAACTCAAGGCGTTGGCAGGCGAATGCGGCATGGAGGCTCAGGCCATCGGCGCAGTGGCCTCAGGCGGGGAGAGGATCTCCTCGACGGCCATCCGCGAGCTTTTGAAAAACGGCGATCTTGAGCAGGCGGTGACTCTGCTCGGACGCCCCTATGCCATGTCAGGCAAGGTGGTGCGGGGCCTGCAGATCGGACGGGACTTGGGCTTTCCCACCGCCAACGTCAACATCAACCGCAAGGTTTGTCCTTTGCAGGGGGTTTACGCCGTCAGAGCCAATACGCCTTACGGCCGCTTTGACGGCATTGCCAACGTGGGGATCCGCCCCACGGTGGGTGATCTTAAAGAGCGCAGCATTTTAGAGGTCTATCTGTTTGATTTTGACCATGACTTGTATGGCCGGGCCATTGAGGTGCTGTTTGTAAAGAAGATCCGTGATGAGCGCAAATTTGCAGATTTAGAGGCTTTAAGAGAGCAAATCAAAGCCGATGCAGATTATGCGAGGTCCATTTTACGGGTAAGCAGTATTTAATTTTTGTGTGGGTAAAAAATGGCAGATTATAAGAGTACACTCAATCTTCCTACTACAAATTTCCCGATGCGCGGCGATTTGGCCAAGCGCGAGCCCAAGATGCTTGAAAGCTTCTTTGAGCGCGATCTGTATCAGAAAATCAGACAGTCAAGGTTGGGGCGCGATCAGTTCATTTTGCACGACGGCCCTCCTTATGCCAACGGCAGCATTCACATCGGCCATGCCATCAACAAGATCTTAAAAGACGTCATCATCAAATCCAAAACCATGATGGGCTATGACTCGCCCTATATCCCGGGCTGGGACTGCCACGGCCTGCCCATCGAGCTTAAGGTCGAAGGCTTAATCGGCAAGCCCGGCGACAAGGTCGATGCCGCAACATTCCGCCAAGAGTGCCGCAAATACGCCGCCGCCCAAATCGAAGGGCAGAAAAAGGACTTTATCCGCCTGGGCGTGGTTGGCGATTGGGATCACCCTTATATCACCATGGAATACCAAACCGAGGCCGACACCGTCAGGGCCTTGGGCAAGATGATCGAAAACGGTCACTTTGTGCGCGGCTTCAAGCCCGTTTACTGGTGCCTTGAGTGCCGGTCGGCTCTGGCCGAGGCCGAGGTTGAGTACTATGACATCAAATCAGACTCCATCGACGTGCGCTTTATGGCAGACGATGAAGAGGCCGTGTTAAAAGTCTTTGGCACCAAAGCAGGCGAGGGCCCGATCTCCTGCGTGATCTGGACCACCACCCCTTGGACTTTGCCTGCCAACCGCGCCATCTGCGCTCATGAGGCCTACGAGTACTCCTTGGTGCAGTTTGACGCTCCTCAGGGCAAAGAGCGCGTGCTGCTTGCAACCGAGCTTGTCGAAACGGTCACAAAGCGCGCAGGAGCTGCAACTTTTAGCATCCTGGCCACCGTGCGCGGCAAGGCCTTGGAGCTTTTAAAATTCCGCCATCCTTTCTTGGATTATTCAGTCCCCGTCATTCTCGGCCCCCACGTCACCTTGGATGCCGGCACGGGCTTTGTGCACACGGCCCCCGGGCACGGCACCGACGACTATAATGTGGGAGTCAAATACGGCATCGAAGTGTTCAATCCCGTAGGCCCCGACGGCTGCTTTGTCAAGGACACCCCTTACTTTGCAGGCCTCAATGTCTTTAAGGCCAATCCTGAGGTCATCAAGCTTCTAAAAGAGCGCGGGACCTTGATGTCCCATGAGATCATCGAGCACAGCTATCCTCACTGCTGGCGCCACAAGACTCCGGTGATCTTCCGCGCCACCGCCCAATGGTTTATTTCCATGGACGGGCACGGCTTAAGACAACAGGCGTTAGATGAGATCAAAAAAGTGCGCTGGATCCCCTCCTGGGGCCAAAACCGCATCGAGGCCATGGTCTCTCAGCGCACCGACTGGTGCATTTCCCGTCAAAGAACCTGGGGCATGCCTTGCGCCGTCTTGGTCAATAAGCAAACGGGCGAAATTCACCCCAAGACCTCGGAGATCATCGAAAAGGTTGCCAAGGCCGTCGAAGAGCGCGGCATTCAGGCCTGGTGGGATCTTAAGGTTGAAGATCTCATAGATCCCAACGAGGCTTCTTTGTACTACAAAGATCCCAATACCCTTGATGTGTGGTTTGACTCAGGCTCCACTCACTATACGGTGGTGGACAAACACCCGCAATTTAAGCACAAGGCCGACATGTATCTTGAGGGCTCCGATCAGCACCGCGGCTGGTTCATGTCTTCTTTGATGCTGTCGGTGGGCATGAAAGGCTGCGCCCCGTATTCTGAGGTATTGACCCACGGCTTTACGGTGGACGGACAGGGCCGCAAGATGTCAAAGTCTTTGGGCAACGTCATTGCCCCGCAGGCGGTGATGGACAAGCTTGGTGCCGACGTGCTGCGTCTGTGGGTGGCTTCCACCGATTACACCGGCGATATAGCCGTCTCAGACGAAATCTTCAAGCGCGCCTCCGACTCTTACCGCCGCGTGCGCAATACCATCCGCTTTTTGCTTGCAAACTTAAAAGGCTTTGATCCTGATAAGGACATGGTGCCCTTTGATCAAATGGTCAAGCTTGACCGTTGGGCCGTGTCGCTTGCTGCCAAGACGCAAAAGCAGATTGTTTGCGATTACGACAATTATGATTTCCATCTGGTGGTCAAGAGCCTGATGAGATTTTGCTCCATCGACATGGGATCTTTTTACCTTGACATCATCAAGGACAGGCAATATACCGCCAAGGCAGGAAGCTTGGCCTTAAGATCATCGCAAACTGCCTTGTTCCTCATTGCCGAGGCCCTGATCCGCTGGATTGCCCCCATCCTCTCCTTTACCGCTCAAGAGGCCTGGGAGTATATGCCGGGCAAGCGCGACGAGTTTGTCTTTACCTCAGAGTTTTACGATAAGTTAAAAGAGCTTGGAGAGGACGACGAATTTAACGACGCGTTCTGGGACAAGGTGCAGACCGTGCGCAACGAGGCCAACCGCGCCATCGAAGAGTGCCGCAAGGCAGGCACCATCGGCGGCTCCCTGGAAGCTGAAATAACCATCTACGCCGACGATGAAACAGCTGCCCGTCTTAGCAAGCTCAAAGACGAGCTGCGCTTTGTGCTCATCACATCCAAGGCCGTGGTCAAGAGCCTTTCCGAGGCTCCTCAAAGCGCCTCAAGCTATGATGCATCAAACTTGAAGTTTGACATCGTCAAGTCCCAAGCCCCCAAGTGCGGGCGCTGCTGGCACTACGAAGAGGGAGTGGGCGGCAACAGCGAGCACCCGACCTTGTGCCCGCGCTGCCTGCAAAACATTCTGCAAGGCGGCGAGCAAAGGTGGTTTGCCTAAGTGGGAGAAAAAAGAAAAGGCGGAGCCGTTTATTTGTGGCTCAGCCTCTTGTGCGCGGGTCTTGATCAGATCACCAAGTATCTTGCGGTGCAAAACATCCCTTACGGCACCATGGGAATTGAGATTGCGCCGTTTTTTAACCTGGTGCATGTGTACAACTTCGGCGCCGCTTTCAGCTTCCTCTCCTCGATGGGCGGCTGGCAGCGCTGGCTGTTTGCCGCGGCGGCCCTCATCATCTCCTCGGCCTTTGCCTTTGCATTGGTCAAGACCCCGCGCAGCAAGAGGCTGACCTGCGCGGCCATGGCCTTGTTCGTGGGCGGGGCTGTAGGAAATTTGATTGATCGCCTGGCCTTGGGCTATGTCGTGGACTTTTTGCTTTTTTATATAAAAGGCGAAGATTTCTTTTGGGCTTACCCTGCCTTTAACGTGGCCGACATCTGCGTGTGCACCGGGGCCTTTTTGCTCATCTTGAGCGCCTTTGGGAGGAAAAGCTGATGGCCTATCAATTGTATGTGGCCGCCACGCGCGGCATGTGCGCAGGGGTGCAGCGAGCCATCGAAGTGGTGCAAAAGGCCTTGGACAAGTACGGGGCCAATAAGCTGTTTGTCCTCCACGAGGTGGTGCACAACAAACACGTGGTGGGCAGGTTGCGTGAGGCCGGGGCCGAGTTTGTCGAAGAGATTGAAAAGATCCCGCCCAATTGCGTGGTGATCTTCTCGGCCCACGGGGTGGGCCTTGATGTCATCAAAAAGGCCGAGGAGCGCAACCTTAAGATCATCGATGCCACCTGCCCTTTGGTCAAGCGCATTCACTTAAAGATGAACAAGGCGGCAGCGCAAGGCAAGGAGGCCGTGGTGATAGGCCATCGGGGCCATCAGGAAGTCACGGGCATCATCGGGCAGTACGCAGGCGATGAGGGATTAGTGCACGTCATCCTCACCCCCGAGGATGTCAATAACCTGAGGCCAAGCTGCGACGAGCTGATTTTTGCCACGCAGACCACCTTAAGCGTCGATGAGACTGCGCGCACCGTGCAGGCTTTAAAACGCAAATTTCCTCATATTCAGGGGCCGCGCACCGACGATACCTGCTTTGCCACGCAGAACAGGCAAAGCGCCATCAAAGATCTGTGCAAGATCTGCGATGTCATCATCGTGGCAGGCTCGGCCAATTCCTCAAACTCCAACCGCTTAAAAGAGGTTGCGCAGCAGTGCGGGGTGCAGGCTTATCTGATTGACGATGCCTCTGAGATCAAGCCTGAATATCTTGAGGGTCATCGCAAGATAGGTTTGTCCTCAGGAGCCTCGGTGCCCGAGGAAGTGGTCAACTCCATCATCGATTACTTCAAGGAGCTGGGACTTGAGAGCATTGAAGAGGTGGGGCAAAAACCTCGCAATGCCATATTCCCTCTGCCTCAGATCTAACCTTGCGCATTTGGCAGCAAGCCCGCCTGAGGCCCGGCGCTTGCAAATAGGATCTAAAGCATCAAAAGGGCAGGGTAAGGCCTTGCCGTCCTGCTTTATAAGAGCCGCGCTGAGAAGACTTCAGGGCAGCTCCTCTGCTTTGCAAAGCTTTGCAACCTTAAAGGCATGAGGAAGATTTTTAGGATGGTTTTGATCCCTGTAAGTATTGAGTATCACCGCGGCGCAGGTGATGACGGTTTTGTGCGTAAGCCTGACGCCGTATCTGCGGGTTTTAATTTGGGTTCGGGCTTTTTCTAAAAGGGCAGAGATCTCTTTTTCACCGGTTGCGACTTTAAACTCGAAGACATACAGATATTTTTCGGTCTCGACAATCAGATCGGCGTCGCCCGTATTTGAGGGCTCTTCAAGCTTGCTTTGAAATCCCAAAATCTCCAAAAGCGAACATAAAACATCTCTGCACGCAGTTTCTCCAAAGCTTGGCAAGCTCAGATATGTGATCCTGCTTAAAAGCTTCTCAAATTCGCTTTTAATGGCGTCATAGTCTTGAGAAGCAAAGGCATCGGTCAGTTTTTGAGCGTGAGCGTTGCG
>CAZYXT010000118.1:4053-7249 GCA_964651505.1 uncultured Enterobacterales bacterium | reverse complement strand
GCTCAACGTGTGTTTGATGCCATTGGCATCCTCAAGTTCAAAATCAGGTGCCGCTCAACTGTATCAAGCATGGCTGTCTCCTCATTTCTTTTTGACCTGCACTCATCGCAGGGCTTGGGTTTTGCTTTTAAAAAGTTTACCCTGCCTTGAAAGCTTCAGGGCCTTTTCCTGATTATTTGTATCAAAAAAGAGGATGCCGTTGCCCAAGGCTCCCGGGCTTTGGGCTGTCTTTGAGCTCTTTTTGCGCTCCTTGACTTGGCTTGTACTTCCTTTACGGGCTTTGATGCTTTTAAGGCCCTCAGCTTTGATGGGAACTCGTCCCGGATCTTGACCTTTCAGATCTCCTTCTCGGGCTTGTGCCTGCTCCATTTTCCCCGGGCTTTGGCTTGCGCGGGCTTCATCTTCCCCGGGATCTTGGATCTCTTCCCGGGCTTTAGCTTCCCTTGGGGTTTTAACATGAGCCTGAGCCTGGCTTTTGATGTTTGGCCTTAAACCCTGCAAGGCATTGCCAAGGCTTGCCGCAAGATCTTACTTCTTGTCATCCCTTTTTTGCTTTTTGCCGCATCGTCAAGCCGGGAGCGGGGCCTAGGCAGGCTCCCGGGCCCGGCCTGTCGCCAATCTCCCCCTGCCGCACTGCCGCAGGCTTTCTTGCCTTGAATTTTAAGGATGGCTAAAAGCACAAGGTGAAGATGGCAAGAGAGATAAAGAGCACGGCGCTTAAGGCATTTAAGATCATCATGAACTTTGGGTTTTTGATCTTCTCTGCCAGTGTTCCTGCTCCCAAGGCAATGGCACTGAAAACAATGAAAGTCATGAACATGAAGATGAGCCCCTGCACGATCATTTGCAACACCAAAGCCCAGCCTTGGGTGCTAGGGGCAACAAACTGCATGAAAAAGGCCAAAAAGAAGATCTGCACCTTGGGGTTGGTGATGTTCATGATAAGACCGCGGATCACCAATTGTCTGCCTGTAAGCTTGATGGCAGAGAGGCTCTTGGCCTCTGCCCTCAGATACTTGATGCAAAGACAGGCAAGGTACAAAAGATACATGGCGCCTATGATCTTTATCACCCAAAAAAGAACAGGCACGGCCGTAATCAATGCACCCAAGCCCAAAGCTGCCCCCAGGGTTTGAAAGACAAGGCCGCAGCAAAGACCGACCACCACCAGCAAGCCTGATCTGGCCCCGTACATGGCACTTTGAGACAAGACAAACAAGTTATCAGGCCCGGGGGCCAATGCCAATAAAAATGATGCTCCTGCAAATGCGCTTAATACTTCTAATGTCACCTTTTGCCTCTTTTACCTCGCAGATATCCTTTTATGCTTTCCATGCCCAATGCTTTTTTAAAGCCCCCTGCTCTGCCCAGGGCTGCTTTTCGTGCCGCAAAGCCCTCTTGATGCTCCGGGCTCTTCTTTTTTGTCATCGCAGGGCTTTTGTCATTGCCCGGGGCCCCTGCCGTGCCTTCTTTTGACCTGGCTTGTCATTATACAGCCGCGCCTTTATCTTAATTTATCTTAAGGGGCAGGGGTGGCAGTTACGCATAACCTGCGCCATTTTGAGACGTTCCCGGGAGGCCCTGCCCTGCACTCAGGTTAGAGTGTGCGGCCTTGAGCCTCGTGCAGTCTCTTTTTTGAAAGCTTAAGTCACCTTCCCTGTTTTGCGCGTGCCTGGGTTTGCCTCTTTTGCGCGTGCCCGGGCATTTCCTGTTTTACTGCGGCCTTTGCCTTTTTCAAAGGCCCAAGGCTCTGCAAATCGGATGGCTCCTGCTTTTTTGGCGGCATTGCCTATTTTAGGAGGTATTGCCTTTTTTACGCCGCCTTTGATTTTTTACGTCGGCCTTTCCTTTTTTGAGGCGGCCTTTCCTTTTTTGAGGCGGCCTTTCCTTTTTTACGCGGCCTTTGCCTTTTTTGGGCGGCCTTTGCCTTTTTCAAAGGCCAAGGCTCTGCAAATCGGAGTGCTCCCGGCCTCTTTGTTGTCGGCAATCGGATTTGTTGTCGGCAATCGGATTTGGTGTCGGCAATCTGACTTTGGAGGTTTATTCTTGACGCTCCCATCCCGGGGGCAGAAAGCGTCCTTCAGCATAAGGCACTTTCTTTTTTTCATGAGGCTTGCGCCTTCTCCTGCAAGGCTTGCCGCACAATACTCCGTGTTGAATCATCCGGCCCGCATTCTTCGTGCCTTACTTTGTTTTTGTCAAAAAACTTTCACAAGAACGGGCATTTAGTGAACGAAATTTGCATTTGAGTCTTTATCGTCACGGGTTTTTTGTGAAAAAATGAACCCGGTATCAAGAAAATATAAAAGGCTTAACCTGTAAAGGCATTCACAGTGAACAAACAGCGCTCCTCTATGCTTAAAAGATTGATCTTGTTTATGGCAGCCCTGATGTTCATAAGCGGGATCGGCGTTACCTTTACTCTTGAAAGTTACCTCAAAGAAGACAGGCTTGAAACTTTAAACCGCGAGGCCTCAGATCTTGCATCTTGCTTAAACTCCCGCCATCAAAGCTTAAAACAAGAGCAAAAATCATCGCTGCAAGATACGGCAAGGCAGTTAATGGATCTGGCAAGAAGCCTTGAAGATGCCTTAATCTTAAGCCCCTCTTTTGAGTACTCTGAGCTTAAGCTTGATACACAGAGCCTTTACACCTCCTATCTGTTGCCGGGGCCAAACTTGCGCCAATCATCAGAGACACCGGCGTCCTCTTTGCAAAACGATCTATCCGATGACCCGCCTGCGGGCAACGCACAAGTTGAGGCAGCAATTCAAGCTTTGCCTGAGGACTCCCTTAAGGCAGACACCAAGGCGTCTTCAGAGGCCCCGCTTTCAACCGCCGCGGGCACCAAAGCATCACAGTTGCACTCAGGTTCATCATCAGACAGAGAGCACTCTTCAAAAGAGGCATTCTTGCAAGATCCGATCTTGGCCCGGGCCCAAGGTTATGCCGGGGACTCCTCAACTTATCAGGATTTATCGACTTATCAGGATTTATCAACGCAGCAAGGGACATTTTCGCAGCAAGGGGCATCCTCTGCCCCCATCGCCTCGGCTGCCCTCTCATCAGCCCCCGGCGCATCTTATGAGGCTGTGGCAGGCACAGACATAAACCTGACTCAAACCCCGGCACCCCAAGCCTTTGCTGATTATCTTGCCCCCTCAGATTATCTTGCCCCCTCAGATGAGCTTGCGCC
>CAZYXT010000118.1:0-3953 GCA_964651505.1 uncultured Enterobacterales bacterium | reverse complement strand
TTAAAAAGCGCGATCCAAGCTTAAAAGTTTTAATCTACAGGGCCTTTGATGACAGCTTTTATCTTCAAGGCTTTGACAGCGCCGATCCTAAAGAACTTAAAATCAACGGACAGGCCTTGACTGCTCTTACCTCAACGGCAGGTGCCTCCTTGGCATTTGAAGTTAAGATTGACCAAGTTTCACATCTTGGGGTGATCTCCCCTTTGTTTGACCACAACCTGAGCATTGCCCTGTTAAAGCCGCTTGATGCTCTTAAAGGCAAGGCAGGAGCACCATCGGCTCTTTTTGGGCTTGGGACAGAGCTTGAGATGCTTGATCTTGCAATCGTGCTCTTAAAGGACAACACTCCTGTGTTTGCAAATGCCAAGGCTCAGGCCCTGCTCTTAAATCCGCCCGGCCCTTGGGAGGGGATTTTAGGGCTTGTAAGCTCAAAGCGCATCTTAGGTGAAACAGAAGTTAAATCAGGGCAGGAATTTAAAGGCACAAGCAATGCCCGGGACGCAATTGTCACAACCGCAGAGGGCAGAGCATCATCAAATTTGCAGGGGATAAAAGAGATCCCGCACGCATCTTTGGGCACAGGCTCAAACGCGGCTTTGCCATCTTTAAATGATGAAATTGCCTTCTTATGGCAGAGCGATAACTTAAAGAGGCTCTTTTGGGCTGAGGTAGCGCTTCTTGACGGTTACAAAGTTGCGGTTCTTTCTTCCAAGGGTTCTTTGTACACGATTTTGGCCTGCGCCCTTTTGTTGAGCGTCCTGGTGCCTCTTTTGTGCCTTATCTTCTCTTGGTGCCTGATCTTCAATTTCACCCACCTTTTTGCAGGGGAATTTGAGGCTTTTTACAAGACATTGGATCTTTTGGATCCCAATGAAGGTCAAGGGCAGCTAACCTCCCTCTCAAAATTCAAAGAGCGCTCTGCTCTTAATGAGCATGCGCTTTATGAGTTTAATCTGTGTTTGAAGAGTCTTTATGAAAGCGCCGTCAAACAAGAGCTCTTGGTGCAAAAAAAGCTTGAAGACTCGTTTGTTGCAGGAGAAGATCATGGCAAGGCCTTTGTCTTGTCTTTGAGCACCGCGCCTTTGCAGCAAAGCATGCCGTCGTTTAAAGAAAGCGTCTTTGTCGATCCAAAATGCAAAAGCACGGGGGGACTTGCAATCAGTCTTGTCTTAAAGATTGACGATACATCCGTAGCCTTCGTGGCAGCCCAAAGCCTGTGGGGTTTTGAACATCAAGGCCGGGGCATTGGAGATCGAAGAGAGATTTGCTCTTACTTTAAAGCCCAATATGCCCTTACCTGCGCCCTCTTTCATGCAAAAGAGGCACTCTTGCACAAAAAGAGCTGTCATGAAACTTTGTGTCTGGTCAATCAGGCCTTATGCCTTGGCATCAAAAACCCGGTCGGGGTTATGATGATGGCAGGCATCCTCAATGAAAGGACCGGCAACTATCAGACAGCCTCGGCAGGTTTCAGATCTCCTTTGATGGTTTCAGCAGGCAGCGAGGTTGTGGAGCTTGAGCCTATACCCTCTCCTGCCTTGGGAATATCAGACGGCACCGTCTATTCCTCGCGCAAAGGGATCTTGGTGATGGGAGACAGGCTGTTGTGGTTAAGCGAAAGCTTGCAGCAAGATCTTAATGACTTAAAGCTCTGTGTTGATAGAAAGGAGCTGCATGAGCTTGTGGCAAGAAGCGGCAGGATGGGCAGCGCAGAGCTTCTTGAAAGCCTGGCCGAGGCCATGGCAGGGCAGAAGAACGCAGATCATGATGCCCATCTTGCCAAACCTCAGATTAATGAACAGCCAAGCTCTGCAACCCCCTGCATAAACACTTTAAAAGCTGCCAGCAGCAATGAGCAGGCACAAGCTTTTAAAACCATCAAGGGCCCTGAAAGCCATGAGATCCCAGAAAGCTGCGATAAGGCAACAGATCAGGCTCTAAAAGCGCAAGCTTCATTGAATGATGATGCAAAAGAAAATTGGCAAGAACTCGCTCCTGACCCGGCACCACATCAAAGCCCTGCAAAGGAAAATGCGCAAAGCTGCAGGCTGCAAAACCCGGGATCTCTTGGCGAGGATTCATTTGAGGGAGGCAAAGATGCAGGCGACGGCCTCTTGAGGGGCGACGTCACGGCCTTAGGTGGCAGCAGCAAGATGCCTGATGGCAGCGCACAAGAGCAAAAGCCTCAAGTGCCCTCTGTCATCTTGCAAGAGCAAGAGACTGCTAGCCGTAAGATCTCAGCTTCGGCACAGACTGCCGATGACCCTCATGCAGGCAAAATTGACAAAGGCCAGGGTTCCTGTGACAAAGCCCAAGTTTCGCAGGATGCTCAAGGGGCCGATGGTGCTCCTTGCGATGAGTTTGGCCAAGATGGCAGAGCATGCCAAGGCTGCGCTCTCTTTCCCAAGGATTATGCGATGTTTTGCCTGACGCAAAGAGCCATCAGGTTTTAACAAACCCCCGTAATTGAAAGCGGTTTGCTGGCCGGGGCCAAAAGCCCGGGGCCTGCCTTAAGATGATTGGGCCTGCATCTTTTGTTACTTATAGCTGTAACGGGCTGCTATCTTGTAGATCTGCTCGCAATCGTCGCGCCCCAAGGTTACAAAGTTGCCCTCTGTGTGCTTGTCTGCGCCCAAGAGATTTAAGAGCACGGGGATGTCTTCTTCCTTGGCTCCCAAGTCCTCAAAGTTTAGCGGCATGCCGATTGATTTGAAGAAGCTTCTTAAAGCTGCGATGCCGCGGCGGGCGGTGTTGACCGGATCTTCAAAGTCCATCTGCACCCCGAAAACGCGCACGGCAAATTGGGCAAAGCGCATCACGTTATGCGACATGGTGTATTCCATCCACGCAGGGAACATAACGGCCAAGCCTGCCCCGTGGGCGCAATCGTACAGGGCCGAAAGCTGATGCTCCAAGTGATGGGTGGCCCAATCCTGCACCCTGCCCACGCCGCACAGATTGTTGTGCGCCAAGGTGCCGGCCCACATCAGATTGGCCCTTGCCCCGTAGTTTTGGGGATCATGCAAAATGCGCGGCACCGTCTCGATGATGGAGAGCAGCACGGCCTCGCAAATGCGGTCGGTAATGGAAACATCGGGGGTATTGGTAAAGTAGCGCTCCATGACATGGGCCATCATATCCGTCGCCCCGCAAGCGGTCTGATAATCAGGCAGCGTGACCGTCAGGGCCGGATCCATGATGGCAAACTTGGGCACGTTAAAAGGCGTGGAGAGGCCCTGCTTTATGATCATGCCGTCCACTTCCTTTTGAATGACCGCGCTGTCAGAGCCCTCCGAGCCTGCTGCGGGAATGGTCAGGATCACCCCTACTCCCAAGGCATCCGAGGGGCGATTGCGCTTGACATAAAACTCGTCAAAAAAGTCCCCGTCAAACTTCATGCCGATGGCCGCGGCCTTGGCCGTGTCGATGACCGAGCCGCCTCCTGCGGCCAGCACAAAATCGACCCCGGCCGCTCTGCCCTCTTCAATGCACTTGTACACAAGATCGGCGCGCGGATTGGGCTTGACTCCCCCCACGTCAATGTAGGAAAGCCCGGCCTCTGTCAAAGACTTGTGCACGCTGTCGATAAGCCCCGAGCGCACGGCGCTGCCGCCGCCGTAGACCACCAAGATCTTGTGTTTGCCGCACTCTTTGATGATCTCTCCCACCTTTAAGATCTCGCCCTGCCCGAAGTGATAGTGAGTGGGGCGGTAAAATTCAAAATTATCCACGTTTACATCCTCTGTTTTGGGAGTGCAGGAGCAAGCGCAAATCCTCCCTTAGAGCAAAAAATCCAAAACCTCGCTTAAGCTGAGATCGCACTGCGCCTGATGCTTTGCAAATGATAAAAGCGCTCCAAAATCTTACTGGAAAAATAGTCTTCATCTGCTCATCGGCGATGCACAAAGGCTTGGATTTGCCTGCCTCAAATGATTTTACCACCAAATGATCAT
>CAZYXT010000117.1:0-7374 GCA_964651505.1 uncultured Enterobacterales bacterium | reverse complement strand
CCTAAATAGAGTTACTGTTTTTAAAATATTCTCATCTAATATAAGCAGCCTGAAAAATTCCCTTTTTGCAAACGGTTCTATCGCTTTAAAAAATTTATCATAAACAAGATCAAATAACTTAGGATCTATCTCTATCAAAAAATTGCCAAATGGATCTAAAAGATAACAGTTTTCTTTATCAATTTTTTGGTAAAATACTTCCTTTATCTCAAGATTTTTTATTCCGTCTGTATTATAAATCGTTTGATTCAACTTTAAATTTAGGTTCTTTAATCCTCTCTCAAACGTGCTGCTTATATACGGGTGCTCTCGTTTGCTGTAGTACTTAAACTCCCTGTCAGGAGGATATGGCAAAGCGCCTGCGCCGAAAGCCATATGGATGTCATCCCAAGTTGCCTTATCCATCCTGTCAAATCTGAATTTGGTCCATTTTTTTAACGCAGGCTCGATGTCTTCGGCCTCATTTGAAGCCCTGAAGGATATTTGTGCATATCCTGAAGCAGGCCTGATCTCAAGCTTGGTTATTAATGGCACATCATCCTTCACCCGAGCGCCAAACTTAACCTTATTGCTGATGATGTTTAAGCCCGGGTCTTCATAAATCCTGCCCCTGCCATCTTTTTTCACGTTTCCTTTGGCCAAATACACGGGCAAAGCCGAAGAGCCGCGGGCTAAAGCGAGCTTGCGCTCGATCATATTGACGTAACTCTTATTGCCTGCAGGATAACCTTGTTCAATGATCTCCTCATCGATAAGTCCCATCAGCTCATAATAAGGATCATTATCCTGCATCACAAACACCGAGAGTCTTTCAAACTCCTCTGTATAGGTCGGGGCATTGTTAAAGACCCGCTCAGAGAAAACAGCCGCTCCGCCTGCGATGTCATCGGAGTCGGTGTACCACACCCCGGGTTTGTAATTTTTCCTCTCATCGGAAAAAGAAAACCCGAGGCTCATTGCAATTTGCCTTGCAATGGGGGCAGAACTTAACGGGCCTGTCACGATCAAAGCATCGACTGTGTCTGATCCTACCTTGTGGGCATTTTTCAACCATCCGCACAAAGAACTAATCCAACTGTTGCTAAAATCGCTGAACTTGGTATTAAACAGCTTTTTATTAAGCTCTCCGATGCAGGCCGATGCATATCCCAAAGCTCCAGGGGATCCTGTCACGATTTTTTCTTTAACCCAAGAGCCGCCCTTATACCAAACCCTCTCTTTAGGATCAGTCTGCAAATTCAGCATAAAGGGCCAAACTTCCTCGGCACGGTTTAACAGCTGCCAGATCTCAGACTTGGCATAGGCATGCTTTAAAGCATACATTGGCCTGAACTTGTCTAGCGCCGACTCAAACAGATCAAAACCGTCAATGTCAAAACGGGTCGTATCATCAGGCAGGGTTCTTTTGGGCACAAGGTAAAGGCGATTGTTAAACACTTCATCGTGCACTTCAAAACAGGAATATTCGATGCCATCAAGCCCCAAATAAACAACCCCGATTTTCAACCCGAGATTTAACCTGTACATCCTTTTGAGGCCGTAAGGATGGTTCGGCACATCAAGCCAATACAAGGCCGCTGCCACCGTTCTCCAAATAAGCTTGATCTGATCGCGATTGCCTCCGAGGACATGGCTCAGATTGAGCAATAAATGCTCTTGGGCATGATCATTGAGCAAATTGGGAATGGCCACCGACAAGCAATCATCTTTTTGAAAGTTGTTGTTTAGCAGCGAGGCAATGTGCAAGCTTAACAGTCTTGAGCATGACACGTTGCCCCAGCGCTCATCGGAGGAGCCATCGGATATGATTTTCTTCCAAATAAGGCTGATCAGGGCCCGCTTCATATCAAGGGTGATGTCATCATCGTCAACCTGACTGTTGACAGGATACGGCAGCCCCAGCTGCGTCGAATCCAGCTGCGCATCCCTGCCCGTTATGGGGGCCGCCCCGAAATCTTGCAAAATGACGCACGAAGGCAGATAGTTGGTGCTTCTTTTTTCATCTTGCCCCAAGCTGACCGTATCGCGCTGCCCAAAGGCACTGATCCCGATGAACTGATGTTTTTGCTCGCTCATGAGGCCACCTTTATCAATAGCTTTAACAGGCTTTCTTTTATTTTCAAGAAGGCCTCAGGCCAACTGCTCACTTGCGCCTGCATGGCAGTGACGATGGCGTTATTGCCCTCTACCGTGTCTTGGGCATTCTTGGTGCACAACACCACCAAAGAGTACAGATCAAAGACGGTGCCGCCCAAATGCATGTCCAAGGCAAAATCTTCCATGCCCTGCTGTGCGCTGTGCAAGATCTCAATGGCATAAGCATCGCCCGCTCTTAAGTTAAAGTTAAGGCCGTACAGCAAGATGATGGCAGGTCGTTTGGACTCAAAACGCGAAGCAACCTTCTCTACCAATAAATAAGAGCGGCTCCCCAAGGCCGAAGCAAATTGGGCCGCCTGCAGTTGCACCGTGGTGAAAATCTGTCTGCCATCCTCGGGGTTTTCGATCTTGGCCGCATCGATGACAAATTGCACCGCATAGCTTTGCCCGTCGACGGTTAAGATAAAAGGCCCGGGTGCAGAGTCGGCATTTAACAGCACGCCCTCTTTGGCATCAGGGTAAATGCTGACACTGCAGCTGCCAAGAGCGCTTACCTCGACTTGATGCCCCAATCCCAAGATGGGATCATCTTGCAGATCGTGCAGCGCCGCCCCGCAAAACAGCGCACACAAGTCCAAAAAGGTAAAGTATTGCCAAAAAAAGAGCTCTTCTGCGATCTTCTCGTGCCTCAGGAGCATCACATAGTAGTGCCAGATCTTGGAGTAGCGCGCATCAAACTGCAAGACATAATTGGGCACGGGCAGAGCTCTTTGTCTTCTGACCTCGCTTAGCTCAGATCGCCCCAAAAAGTCGCGGCACAGCCTTTGGTAGTGTTTAACCTCTTCGGCCACCGAGGCTTTGCTGTCATCAAGGTAATCGGTGCAGGCAGCCACGCAGCGGATCAAAAAATCCTTTAGCACCCTGTTCTCGAGGAGATCGTAGTTTTCTTTGCGGGTGACGGCCAGCACATGATAGTCGTTGGCCGCGGCTTTTTGCTCGATGGTGCGCCCCGGCTGACGCACCAGCCAGCGCATGCTGTTTAAGTTAATTTCCATCACCTTATCGAGTTTGACCATGCGATCCTGACGGCTCAAGATCTTGCGCAGAGCTCCTGCAATGGCAGGCAGGGGTTTGGTCAGATCGTCGCTGATCTTGACTATCAATGGCTTGTAGACATCGCCATCGTGATCATTGAGGCTTTTTAAAATACGCGGCAGCTCATCAAACCGAACCGACACCTTCTCGTTGTCGGAGGTGACTTCCTTAAAGGAGAGCAAATCAAAAAAGCCCGACCAGTTTTTGATGACATCGAACATGCCGCCTTGGATCTTGGGATCTAACGAGGCCTGATTGACCTCATCAAAGCCCAGGCTGCATTCCCAGGGCCCTGTCCGATCTTTAATTTGGTAGCAAAGCTTCTCTTGCTTATAGGGCAGGACAATCAGGCGCCAAAACTCCTTGTCTCGGGCAAATACGCGCCCCAGCCTGCAAAACTCCGCGGTGAGGCTGTCAAGCTTGTCAAAGTCGTCTGCTTTAACCGCCAGCAGAACGCAGCCTTTAAAACTGTTTTTAAGCTCTGTCTGAGAGACAACCGGCCCGTTTTCCCAAGGGTAGCCGCGTACTGAAAACTTTATCATTTAAAATCAGTCATCGCCCCTGGTTAACCCCGACCACGTAAAAATGCCGGTTTCGGTTCTGCTCTTCTCCAAAGAGTCATCAATGGACTTGGCCAATTCATCATCATCAAGAGTTTTCCTGATAAAGTTGCCGATATTGCTGACCTCCGCGGCTTTATTGGTTGTGACATCCACGCCGCGCAGCTTGGGCAATAACTTATGCTCGATTTGATCGGCCATGGCTTGCTTGAGATGGTCTTCCCTTTCATTAATATCCCAATCGGCAGGGCACGGATAATTGGCCAGATAGCTTCGCATGGCCAAGAATACGCGCAAGCCAAAGGGACGGCCCAAATTCTTCATATACTCATCAAGCTGCCCAAGCCACCTGTTGGAGAGCTCTTTGAGATCTTGATCAGGCTCCTTTTTCCAGCTGCGCCAGGTATCAAGGCTGACAAAGCAGGGATTGTGTCTGCGCTCGCTGCGGCCCCAATCCGAGGCCTGCTCGGTGATCTTCTTAAAATCAGGACTGCCAAAGCGCAATACATTGGCTCTGTCCAAAACCTTATCAGAGAGCGTCTGGGTCGATTCGTCTTCATTCATGGTGCCCACGAACAGCACGTTTTCGGGCACCCACAGGCGTTTGGCGTTTTGCACATCCAAGGTGATTTCGGCCTTGATAAGCTCGGCGGGCGTTGCATCTTTCCTGATGGTGCGCTTAAGCTCGAGCTTGGATAGAAACTCCGAAAAGTAGTACTCGGTGCGCGCCAAGTTCATCTCATCGATGAGCACCAGGAACATGGGTTTGCGCCGGCTGTACTGGGAAGAAAGCGAGTCGGCATTTGTGACAGACCACCCTCTTTGAATGCGGTAGGCCTGATCATAAACGCACAAAGCCTTGGACAAGTCGGTGGCCTGATATTTGCCGCCCAGATAATTGTAGAAGCCCAGCAGATCTTGAGGAGAATCCCAGCGCGGGGAGACTGACACCACCAAGTTATTCATGCCCATGAATTGGGCGTATTTGGTGGGCAGCAAAGTCTTGCCGGTGCCTGACAAGCCTGCCAGCACCGAGAAGGGACTGATGTCTTGGATCTTTAAGGTGGTGTGGAAAGCCTTAATCACCCTGTCGTTAAAGAAGATATTCTCGGCTGCCAGCTGCTCTTTAAAAGCCTCCAAAACCCCAAGTTCGTCGCCCGGGGCCTCCCGGTCAAACTTATTGATTAAAAAGTCGGGAGCCTGATACAAATCGTCAAAAGCATTCTTATTCTCGCCCCCTTGTCCTGATAGATCTTTGGTCCTTTGTTCTATCTCTTGTTTGAGCCTGGCATTTTGCTGTTGCAAAGCCTCATTGTTCAAAGAGTTTTGGATAAAATCTGATAATGCCTTTTTGGCAGTTTGCTCCGATCCTTGTTGCTCAAGCTGTTTGACTTGATTGTTCAGTTCATTTTTTTGCTGCTTCAAGGCGTTGTTGACAGCCTGCAGCCTGTCATGTTCGCGCTGTAAGCTCTGATTGGTCTGCTGGAGGTTCTCCTTTTCGAGGGCGTCTTTGAGGTACTTGCCCACGGCATTTTTTACATTCTGCTGAGCATTGCTCCTGCTGATGTTTTCTGACTCTCTTTTAAGTTTGTTAATCTCGCCGATTAAATCCTCTTTTTCTTTTCTGAGCCTTTGAGCGTCAAGTCCGAGATTCTTGGCATCAAACACCTCGTTGAGCTTCAGGGCAACCTCAGAGTTGGTTAAGATCCTGCTTTTATCGTTTTCAAGCGCAGTTATTTGATTGCGCAGATCGTCGATCTGCTTTTTAAATTCGGCAATTTCCTGCTCTTTGCGTTCAAATTCGATTAAAGCAGCCTGAGCTTTTTCAAATTGCTCTTGCTTCTCATCAAGCTTTTTAAGCTCGGCTTGCTTGGATGCGATCTGCTGCTCGAGGATCTCCAGCCTTTCGGCATAAGAGCTTTCAATGCTCAACAGCTGATCTTTGAGCTTCTTGAGATCTTCATTGTTCAAAGCCTCTTCGGCATAGCTTTTCCTAAGCTCCAAGAGGTTTTGCTTAAGCTCCTCGACGCTGTCTTGCAACTGCACCTTCTTGGCCTCAAGATCGGAGATCACAACCTCGCTTTGCGACAGATAATCAGAGCGGTTCTTCTCGCGGACAAACTTCTTTTCGATGTCTTTAAAGTGGGTGTACAAAAACCAGCCCAGCACTATCCACAGCACCAGGACGCCGGTGAAGATCACAGGTAACAGCACCCAGACCATCCATTCAGATTGAGCAAAAAATTCCATTATTTATCTCCTTACTCAAAGGCACTGTTCAATTGCTGTTCCAAGCCGTCGCCCAAGGCTTTCAGACGCGACAGCTCCTGCTCGTATCCTGCGGCAAGGCTTTGCAGCTGCTCAAGAGCCGCAGCGGCTTTTTGCCGCGTGTCATCGGCGGCGGAAGCAAGATTTTGCACAGAAGACTGTGCAGAGGATTGAAGACCTGCACCGGCACTTTCAAGAGCAGCTGCGGAGTTTTGCACAGATGAAACCGAGTTTTGCAGGTTTTGCACCGAGCCTTGCAAGGTTGAAGCCGAATTATTAAGCCCCTGCACGGTGTTCTTAAAGTCGCCCTCCAGGCTTTGCAGGGTGTTGTTAAAGCTGCCTTGCAGGTTTTGCACCGAGTTCTTCAAATCGGCATCGGAGGAGGCAAGCGATGAAGCTAAGTTTTGCAGTCTCTCAAGACTCTGTTTGGCCCCGTTGCCCGTCTGCTCCATGCTCTTGACGGCCTGATCAAAGTTATTGCGCAAAGAGGAAAGATCGGATACCTCGCTTTTAAACTGCGCCCCGCTTTGCTTAAGCTCGTTTAACAAGGCATAAGCCTGAGCGGCGGTCATCTTAAAGCTGCCTTCCTTGTGCTCGTCAAACTGACCTTTAAGATCGGATGCTGCCTGCCCAAAATCTTTTAAGATGCTCTCGGTGCTGCTCTTAAGATTGGTCAGAGCCTGCTGAAGCTCCTTAAAGGAGCTGTGCTCTTGCTGCATGTCATCAAAGTAAGCTTGCAGCTCTTTGATCTGAGATTCGAGGGCATCGGCCTTGCTCTGCCTTGCATCGACCTCGCGCTGCAAAGCTGAAGTCTGCTCGTTTAACTTGCCATAGTTTTGGGTTAAGACCTCAATGCTGCCCTGAAGCTTTTCTTTATCTGAGGTTAAGGTTGCAACGTCCAAGCTTAAGCTCTCTTTGCGCGCCTCAAGCTTTGAAACCTCATCCTTTAAAAGCTCATAGTCTTTTAATGCCTGCCTGGCCTTATCATACTCGGCCTTTTGGCTTGCATACTCATTGCTTATCTCCTCAAGCTCGGCCCTGACCTCCTTAAGATCCAGGCTTAAGGTCTTAAACTCCGATCTTAAGGCGGGGAGCTTTTGCACATACTCTTGGTAGTCATGCACATCGGCCCGCAGCGCATCGCGCTCTTTTAAAAAGAGGCTTTGATTGTAGGCATACAAAAAACCCCACCCGCACACCAGCACGATGCTGACCACGGGCAGTCCCCATAACAAGAGCTTGGGGAATTTGATGACGGGGCGCATCTCCGAATTATTTTCAGAGGCGGCATTGGTTTGCTTTGATTCACTTACAGGCACTTTGCATTTGCTCCCATACGGTTTTGACCTTTTGC
>CAZYXT010000116.1:0-7412 GCA_964651505.1 uncultured Enterobacterales bacterium | reverse complement strand
AAACGCGACTTTACTCATTAATTACTCCTGAATTTGGCAGAACGTGAGCGTCTTATTTCGATTAAGGTTATAAACCTGTGTCGTTTGTCTTATTGTAAGATCGTTTATGAGTGTTTTAAAAGAGCTGTAAAATTAAGCGTATTAGAGTTAACATATTGATTTAGCTACGGATTATATGAGAAGTGACTAAAAATTAAACTTAAGATTTTGCTCAATTTTGCTGGTTTCGTCACAAATATCGCTCAATATCAATCATAAATACAGATAAGAAGTTACAATTACTCCAAAATGCATGCAGCTAATGTTTGCAATAATTGAGCGTTTTTGAGCGTTGTTAGGCAATTGAATCCGCAACACTGCTCAAGAGCACCTGACTTCACCGCTAATGAGGAAGCTTTCATGAAAATATGTTGTGTCGGCATCACTACCTTAGATCGCATTTTTACCTTAGATACCCTGCCTGTTGAGGAGGGCAAGTACTTTGCTAGCAACTTTAAAGAGCAAGGCGGCGGCCCTGCTGCCACGGCGGCGGTGGCTATCGCACGGTTGGGAGCGCAAGCGGACATGATCGCAAGGGTGGGCGATGATGCCACAGGCTCTGCGATCATAAAAGAGCTGCAAGATGAGGGAGTCAACACCGAACATATGATTGTCATCAAGGGCGCCACTTCCACGCAGGCTTCCATCTTTGTAGATAAAGATGGCAGCCGCATTATCGTAAGTTACCCCTCTAAGAGTCTGGTGCCTGATGCCTCGGCTTTGGAAAAGGTCGACTTTTCAGCCTACGACATGGTGCTTGCAGACGTGCGCTGGCCCGAAGGCGCTTTGATGGCCTTTACTTTGGCTCAAAAGGCAGGGGTGCCTACTTTGCTTGACGGGGATATCACGCCGCAAAGCATCGATGAGCTTGTCAAACTGTCAAGCCATGCCGTGTTCTCAAAGCCCGGGTTGTTAAAGTATGCAAACATGGAAGATCCCATGCAAGCTCTGCGGCACGCCGGAAGCAACACAAAAGGCCGGGTCTATGTCACCTTAGGTGCAGATGGGTACTGCCACCTTGATTGTGATACAATCAAGCACTCAAAAGGCTTTAAGGTCAATGTAAAAGATACCACCGGTGCAGGAGACGTGTTCCACGGCGCCCTTGCCTATGCCTTGTGCGACGGCATGGGCACGGATGATGCTTTGCGCTTTGCCGCAGCCGTTGCAGCTCTCAAGTGCACTCAGCCGGGCGGTCGCTCGGGTATTCCCGGCCTTGAGCAGGTGAAGAAGTTTTGTTTAGAGAATTCTCAGTAAAATGTTAAATGATTCATCTTCTGCAGTTTCTGCAGTTCAGATCACTGTTCCGCGGCATCATGAAATTTTAAGACTCCTCGAGCAAAGCGGTCATCTGACCATCGGTCAGATCACCTCAGCTTTAGGGGTGTCTGAACAAACCGTCAGGCGCGATCTGAAAAAACTTGAACAGATGAATCTTTTAAGCCGCTTTCACGGCGGCGCCAACAGCTTAAGCCAGGTCCTCGAAGATACCCCATCCTTAGTCAATAAGGACATCAGACTGCGCGAGATCTCTTATGTGCAGGAAAAAGAGGCCATGGCTGCAGCAGTGGCCAAGCTCATTCCCGATGGCAGCACGGTTTTTATCACCATCGGGACTACGGTTGAGCGCATAGCCATGGCTCTTGCCGACAAAAAAGATCTCTTTGTCATCACCAATTCTTTGCGCGTGGCAGGCTTTTTGTACAGCGCCAATTCTTTGCGCGTCATGCTGCCATCAGGACAGGTGAGGGCATCTAACGGCGGCATTCGCGGGCCGCGCACCATCAGCGATCTTGAAGGCTTCATGCCCGATTTTATGATCACCTCGGTGGGAGCCGTGCAAAACGACGGCACCATGCTCGACTTTAACGTTGGGGATGTTGAAGCGGCCAAGCTGATGATGAAAAACTCCAAGCACACCATCATTGCAGCCGATCACTCCAAATTCTCGGCGGCAGCCTCGGTGCGCCTCGGCAGGATCAGCGATGTCGATTATTTGGTCACAGACAAGATGCCTGAGGAAAACATCAAAGAGATCCTCGAAAACGGCAATGTGTCCTTGATCCTCGCCACCCCGGGCAGGGACTGACGCAAAACAAAAGATCCAAAACTAAAAGCGTTTCATGCCAAAAAGCTGCAATCCTTATCCTGTCGCCTCTTGAGCATTTTGTCTTGAGAAATCGCCTATGCGCCGAACGGGGCTTTTGTTTTGTTAAAATGACAGCCCTTGACATCTTTAAAGGATAAGGGCGGGAGTTGACATGGCCAAAACCGGCGCTGCAGGCTTAAAACGCATCGTCAATGCAGGCATTTACAGCCTGCAAGGGCTCAAAGCAGGCTTTAAATATGAGGCGGCTGTAAGGCAGGAGCTGCTGATGGCAGCTTGTTTGACTGTCGCAGCCTTCTTTTTGGCCGAAGATCTGGCAGTGCTTTTAATCTTGCTGATCCTCCCTTGGCTTACGGTGGCTTTTGAACTTGTCAATTCTGCCATCGAGGCTGTGGTGGACAGGATAGGGGATGAGTATCACGAGTTGTCGGGCAGGGCCAAAGATTTGGGCTCGGCCTGCGTTTTTGTCCTGCTCATCCTGACGGCGGCAGTTTACCTTATTGCACTTTCTTGCAGATTGTCATGACCGATCTTGTTTTAAATCTTTACCCAAAAATGATGAAAGAGGCTCTTGCCGAGGCCAAAAAGGCCCTGGAGGCAGCCGAGATCCCGGTGGGAGCGGTGATTTTCAATGATAAAGGAGACATCATCGCCCGGGGTTACAATCAGACCATTACCCTGCATGAGGCTTCTGCACATGCCGAGATCTTGTGTTTGCGGGAGGCAGGACGGGTCTTAAAAAATTACCGCCTCTTGGATCTGCATATGGCCGTGACCTTGGAGCCTTGCGCCATGTGCGCCATGGCCCTCATCCACTCGCGCTTAAAAACGGTGGGATTTGGGGCGCATGATTATAAAACGGGAGCCTGCGGCTCGGTATTCTCCTTAATCACAGATCCAAGGCACAACCACCATCTTGACGTTTACGGCGGGATCATGGCAGAGCCTTGCTCCAAGATTTTAAAAGACTTTTTTAAATTGCGCCGCCGCCAGTTTCGCGCCGCCCGCAAGGCCTTAAGGGAGGCCAATGCCGCCGCGCAGGCCGAAAGGGCAGGGATCCTTGCTCCCCTGACAGGCGTCGGTGCAGGCAGAGCCTATGATTAAAAGCGCCCCAAAACCGGCAAGTTATGACGCTTTTAAACACTCCCCAAAATCAAACGCCTGCAAAATTTTGGGATCGGATTTTGAGTTTTATCAAAGACGCACGGTTAAATGATGGTTAATAAATTGCTCTCTTGAGGGTGCGTGCTATAATCTGCCATATCAGGACAAGTTATCACAAGTATGCCTACGTCAAGGAGAGGAGCGTGAAAAACCGCAGCAGCATCCGTACCGAAATTAACAACTTTTACCGTTTAAAAGTAATTTCCTGGCTTACATCACACATCAAAGAACACAAAGATCTGCCTGAGGAGTTTCCCGTATCTCTGTACTTAGGCGCCCCCGAGGATGAAAAAGAGGTCGTAAAAAATAAGGATGCCTTCTTGCGTTTTTGCAAGGATTGGCAGCAAACCTTAATTGCAGGACATGTCGAGTTTGCCGAGAAAAATTACCCGGGCATCGGCTCGATGCAGGTGCCGCAACATCTGGTCTTTGACAAACCATCCGAAGTTGCCACCTGGGCGGGCAATCTGGTCGAGTACAACTCGGCCTTGGAGCGCCTTGATGTCATCGAAAGAGAGATCCCCGAACTGATTGACAGCGCCCTGACCGTTGTCTCTTCGATTTCCAATTTGGAGATCGGGGATTTTTACCGTTTTATCGCCGTTTGCAAGTGGCTGTTGGAAAATCGCGACAGCCATGTCTTGATCCGTCAGATCCCGGTGCGCGGAGTCGATACCCGCTGGTTTGAGATCAACCGTCATCTGCTTTTGGATTTCTTGCGCGACAAGCTTGAATTGAGCCCCGTCAGAAAAGATCTTTTGCAATTGGGCTTGGTGCCCCCGCCGCAGCTCTTGTCTTTTGTCATCTTGGATCATGTCCTGCGCGGCAAGGTGGGCGGGGTCAAATATCTGGCCGCCTCCACCGACGATTTGGAGAAGATGAGCTTAAAGCCTCACCGCGTGATCTTCATGGATAATGTGTCCACGGCTTTGTCTATCCCGGACATGGCAGGCACCATCATCGTGTTCACCCCGCGCTATAACCTAGAGGTGCTCTCCAAGATAAGCTGGATTGCCAATGCCAAGTGCCAGTACTGCGGCAGCATTGATTTAAATTCATTTGCCACTTTGCACAATCTGCGTCTGTATCTGCCCAACATCGAAAGCCTGATGATGGACGAAGCCACCTTCTTTGCCAATCAGGATCTGTGGACCTTTGACGACATGGGCACGTTCTCGGGGGTGCTGACCTGCCTTAATGAACGGGAGGCACTCTTCTACCGCTCTTTGGTCGAGGGCGTTTACGGCCACAGGGCCAGGCTTGATCAGGAAAGGCTGCCTCTGCCCGATCTCTTCCAGGCTTTGGGCGCCAAGGTAAATGATGATCTGACCGAAGATGGCGTAACCGACGGCGAACTGTAAGCAAAAGCCGCGCTCCAATCTGTGCATGCCTTGTGCCTTATTTTAGGGCGCAGGGTTTTCTTTTTTTAAAAAACCGTGCCTCTTGCAACTCAAGCGCTATAATGCGTGCCCATCTGAGTTTTGATTGTGACAAACCATGCAAACGGGCACTTTGAAGTTAATTTTTAACCGCAATTTTACGGTGGTCACCATCACCAACTTTTTGGTGATGCTTTCGTATTATCAAACCTTTGTGACCACCACATTGTATGCAAGACAGGTCTACGGGGCTTCTTTAAGCGTGGCAGGATCGACCCTCGGGGTGATCATTATAGGCTGTCTGTTCGGCCGCTTTTTGTCGGGCAATCTCATTTCTTCCCTGGGCAGCCGCCTGATCTTGGTGACAGGCGTGTTGTGCTTTACTGCCTGCACGGCCATGCCTTTTGTGATCAACAGTCTGCCCTTGCTTTTTGTGCAGCGCTTTGCCACGGGCTTTTTTATGGGCATGACCGGCACGGCCACAGGCTCCGTCATGGCCTTTTGCATCCCCTATGAAGTGCAGGGGCTGGGCGTGAGCATTTTCTCCTTGAGCACGGCCTTGTCGCTGGCTTTGGGCCCCTTCATCGGCCTTGGCGTGCAGCACAACCTTGGCAATCAGATGCTGCTTTTGGATCAAAGCGCGCTGTGCGCGGCGGCGCTGTTGTGCACTTTTTTCTTAAAACCGGGCGAGACGGTGCAGACCGTGCACAAGTCTATGTGGAAGCTTTCCAATTACCTTGACGTGAGGGTGATGAAGTTTGCTGCGGTGGCTTTGCTCATGGCCTTAGGCTACGGCGTGATAGCCTCCTTTTTGGCCGCGTATGCCAAAGAAGAGGGCATGACCGAAGTTGCAGGCAGCTTCTTTTTCTTGCAGGCTGTGGTCACCATTTTGACCCGCCCCTTTTCGGGGCGCTGGTTTGACCGCTATGGCGAGAACCTCGTTCTTTATCCCTGCATAATTTTGAGCTCTCTTGCCTTGGTGCTCATAGGCATCGGCGCGCATCCTGCGCTCATCTTGGCCGCAGGCGTGCTGCAAGGTTTGGGTTTTGGCAACTTTCAATCTGCAGGACAGGCTTTGGCGCTGCATCTTGTCAGAAAGTACCGCTTCCCTCAGGCTACTTCGACCTTTTTTATCTTCTTTGATTTGGGCATGGGCGTCAGCCCCTATGTTTTCGGCCTGATTGCGGCACTGTGGGGCATGGGCAGCATGTTTATGCTGGCAGGCTTATGCGTGTTTGCCTCCTTGTTTGTTTACTATTTTGCCCACGGAAGAAATCACCCTTTAAAGAGGCCGCTTTTTAAGAAAGATCTTGGGCATAAATAGACAGTTTGTTAAAATTCAGCTCAGAGTTTTGATGTTGCGGAAAATACCTGGTAGATATGCGTGCTGTTTTTTTAGATATAGACGGGGTTTTGTTGCCTTGCGTTGACGAGTCGCAACGCCGTTTCCTCAAACACAAGACGGATGGCAGCTTTTCTGATCTGATTTTGGATCTTAAAGGCAAGGGGTTGTTTACGGACAGGCTCAAGAGCCTGCTTGAGCAAAATCAGGAGCTTCAGAACACTCTGCTGGCCGTGCAATGGGATTTTGACAGCCAAAGCGTCAAGAACATCAAAGAGCTTATCAAAGCCACACAGGCAGGTTTGGTGATTTCATCGTCCTGGCGCTCCTACGGCAGTGCCTTTTTAAGGGCGGTCCTGGGCGTGCACGATCTTGAACAATACCTCATCGGCACCACCCCTTACTGCTTCAATCGCTTTGACGAGGAAGAGGGCAGGCTTCTTGATGAAAAGGCCCCTGCCTTGCGCGCCGAGGTGATGGAGCGCATCGGCAAGGTGCTGGCAGGGAGACTCGGGTACGATCAGGTATCAGAGCGTTGCGTCGAGATTTGTTCGTATCTGCTGGCTCATCGGCAAATCGACTCGTTTGTGGTCTTGGATAACGAGAATTTGCGCATGGCCTTCAAAGATCACTTCGTGGCAGTTCCCAACTTCTTTACGGGCGAATGCCTGATGCAGTCTTTAAAGCTCATCTTCAGGCCCATCGAGTTTTCCTTGATGCCATACCTTGATGAGGGACTCATCAAAAAGAATGAAATGCTCAATGCCATTTTTGACGGGTTTCTTAACGCAGCCTCAGGCAGCTAAATAAGTCTTAGGGCCTGCCATCGGCCCTTAAGTTTTAAGAACACAAAGCTATGCCAAGGCCGCAGCCTTGGCAGAAAGCAATAAGCCCAAGCTTGATTGGGCCTGTTGTCCGGTCGTCTTCTTTTTTCTTTTTGCGCCTTATCTTGTTGACATCCTGCATGCAGGCAAACCCAACTGCCAAAAAGATGATGCCGTCGGCCCATTTAAGATAGCTCTCCTTGGCCGTGACAAAAAGGCAAATGAAGATGAGGCCGAAGATCACCATCAAAAAAGGATAGGCCCCCGCATGGTTTATGGCCGATAGGCTATCGGATGTCAGATACACATGCATGTCCGAAAGGAGGGGGTTAGCCGCTGCGCAGGCAGGAGGCCGGGCGACAAGCGCAGGAGTCATGGCAGATGCCTTTATTGACAGGCTTGATGCAATCAAACAGGATCGGCATGGCCGGCCTTAAAGAATAACGTTAAAAGAACGTGCTCTGTTACTTTAATTAAACAGTCAGGAGTCCTAAAATGCCTAAAAGAGCCAAAAGACCAAACGTAACAAGGGAAGCCTTTAACGAGGCCGTAAAACA